>CAZYCC010000082.1:0-7067 GCA_964645985.1 uncultured Lachnospiraceae bacterium
CGCCAAGGGGGAGCTGCGCTCCCCCTTGGATCCCCCACATAACGAACTGTTACGGTGAGCGGGGTGTTTTCCTCTATGAGAAGTTGATTCGTGACGCGGGGGATACCCCAAAGAGATCGATAGGACTGTCGGAAGCGAACAAAATCCCTGCCCTCCGGGGTGGGGGTGTTTTCGGGAAGCGGGGTGAGGGTTGGCGCGGTTTTGCGCGCTTCTCCCGTCCCCGTCGCGCTCGTTTCATGCGATATGCCCCGTGCTCATGCCGCCTTGCGTTTCTCCCCCGTCCGCTTCGGTTTCCCAAAACAAAAACCGCCCCCGCGGGGGCGGTTTTTGTTGCGTTCTCGCTTATCCTTCCAGTATGGAGAGGAGTCTTGCGACGTCCTTTGAGGTCAGTTTGTTATCGTCGGTGAGGTCGAAGAAGTCACGCGTCGGATCCGACTCGGTGAGGGCGCTCACTAGGCGCGTCGCGTCCTTGATGTCGACCTTTCCGTCTCCGTTGATGTCGCCACGCGTCGGGTTAATTTTGAGCGCGTCGCGATAGACATCGAGCAGCGATCGCTTGCCGCCCGCCTCATCTCCGCGCGCGGGGATTGCCTCGGTGAGGTACTCGCGGTCGGGGTCGCAGACGACGGTCATCGCCTGCTTGAACCACTCGCTGTTGTTGAGGCGCAGTTTCGATTCGGTGACGTTACCTTCCTCGAGCGCGTCGGTGACAGCTGCGATGAGCTGCTCCCAGAGCGGGATGTAGTAGTCCGCCATCAGACCGTTGTACTGCCGGTAGGCGTAGCTCCAGAGCGGCGTGGACGCCCAGACGGTGACGAGCATCTTGGCGTTGATTTTCATCATATCGCGCCCATAGTCGTCGTACTCGCCGGTGAGGCTGCTGTCGCACCAGCGGTCGACCTTGCCGACCCACTCGCCGAAGAGCGAGTTCTGCTGATAGGCGGAGACCTCGTCAATGAGCTTCATCGCCTGCACATAGGCGGCGGCCTTTTCCTTGAAGAGCTCGGCGTTGCCGGCGGCGATCGCCGCTTTCGCGTCGTTAAAGAGGTGAATGGCCTCCCCGGAGATCATTTGTCGCACGAAGTGGACGACATCGTAGACATAGTTCGGGCAGTCGGCAAAGCGGTCGAAGTCGGCGAGCAGATAGCGCACGCCCTCGGCAAACTTCTTTTCGTTGTAGGGCATCGTGTAGTACGCGCCGACGCTCGCGTTCGCCTGGAAGCTGATGTTGTCGTTCATGCCGTAGTTGACGCCGGTGCCGTCCGCCGTCTGCGTGGCGTAGATGCCGTTCGAGCCGACGAAGCGCTGCCACGCTTTGCGCGTGTTTTCGCTCTCCCCGCCGTAGCGGCGCGCGGCGTAAGCATCGATCCAGTCGCTCACTTGGATGGCGTCATCGCACCACGCCTGCTCCCAGAATAGGTCGTAGACAATGGGGTTCTGCTGCGTGCCCTCGGGCGTTATTCCGATGCCATACATATGCGGATAGTTTTTCTTCGCGCTCGCCATCGCGCTCGCCATGCGCTGCAGCGTGCCGTGCACCCCCTGCCGTCCGCCATAGTTGTCGAGGATGGAGAAGATCCAGTCGGTCCCGCCGAACTCGGCGCCGCCCCAAGTCGTCGTGTTCTTGTATTTAGGGCTTCCCTCGGACGCCGCCGCGAGGTCGAGGATGAGGACGTTAGTGTTGCGGCGGTCTCCGAAGCCCTCGAGCACCTCGGGCAGCGGGTTCGACCACCACGCCTGCAAAATCCAGCGCGCGTCCGGGTCAAAGTCGATCATATAATCGAGCACCTTGCTCGCCATCTGCGCTTTGTTGAAGGCGGCGGGCGGGTTGCCGCTGATCTCGTGGAAGAAGTCTCCCGCGTAAAAGTCTGTGATGTCGCCGTACAGTTCCTTCTGCGTTTCGTAGAAAGTCGAGGCGAGATCCTCGTATCCGTCGTAGGTCGTGTTGATGACATACGGGCGGGTGAAGCCGCTCCAGTTGCCGGTCGAGGTCATATAGTCGCCGGGGTCAGCGAAACCCTTGCCGGTGAGCGTGCTCGCCGCCTTCGTGCCGAACTCAATGGGCAGCGTCCCGACGAACGCCTGCAGGCAGGGCTGCGCGCCCATCGCGATCATATAGCGCTCGTTGACGCGCGCCATCTCGAGCGTGTCGAGCACCCAGCGGTCGCTGACATTGCCGCCGTACCCCTCGAGGTTGCCCATCAGCCACCACGCCTTGTAGGCGTAGCCGCAGACGAAGTCGAGCGCCTCATAGGCGGTGTAGCCGTACTTTTGCAGATAAGAGACCCAGAGCGCCTCGGTCGCCGTCGTGTCGAGGATGACATTGACGCCCGAGAGCATCAGGTAGTCCAGCTCTCGCTGCCAATCCTCATAGCCGAAGAAGGGCATCGTGTAGGAGAGGGTGCAGTAGTTGTAGGCGTAGCGCACTTTGAGCGGGGTGGAGCGCCCCTCTTTTGCCGCGAGAACCGGCATTTCCTTTGGCATCGTGACCTGCGCCGTCTCCTGCGAAACCTCGACGTTACAGTAGTATTTGAGGTAGTAGTTGAGGCCTGTCGCCGCGCTGACACCGTTGTTCGCGGTGATTTTGGTCTTGCCGTTTATCGTCTCGACCGTGAAGTAGTCCTCTCCGTCCTCTCCTTCCGCAAAGGCGAAGTCGAACCATGAGACGTAGCTGCCGCCAAGAATGCGGGTGATCAGCCCCTCGAGCGCGGCGCGGGTGTCCGCCTCGGTGATCGTGCTGCTGTAGTTCTTGCTCTCAAGCCACTCATCGTAGGTGGTGAAGGTCATTTTTTCGCGCGTCGGGGTGACCGGGACGTCGGTGTTCTCATTGCCGTGCACGCGCACTTCGCTTAGCGCCGAGCTGTTGCTCGCGCCCGCGCCGTTCTGCACGATGTTGACGCGCACGACGCGCGCGGTCACCGGCTGCTCGAAGCGGTAGTTGTGCCCCTCGGCGCTGCCGCGCTCAAGCTCGCTCCAGACCTGCCGCGTGAAGTTGACCCCGTCAAGCGAGGTGTAAATGGCATATTGGTAGCTGCTGCTCTGCGGCGTGTAGACCGTAAGGTCGGTGATGTCGTAATTTTTGAGCAGATCAATGTCGACATAGTCCGGGAAGTTCTTCGCCGTCCAGAAGTCGCTCTCGTCCCCGTTGACGACCGCGGCGGTGAGGCCGCCGCCGTTTGAGCGGGTAGGCTTGCCGAAGGCGATGTTGTTCTTATCGACCGGATCCTCCCCGCCCCCGGGCTCCGGCGGGACAAAGTCTGTGTCCTCGTGGCCGTAGACCTCGACCTCGTGCAGGTGCTGCGAGGGGTTCGCCGAGTTGAGGAGCATGACGACGCGCACATAGCGCGCGGTCTTGTCGAGGCTCTCGATGTCGAACTCTTTTCCGGCGGAGGTCTCCTGCTCATCGGTCGTCTTCTCGGCGACTTTCTCGAAGGCGAAGCCGTCTGCCGAGAGCTGAATCTCATAGTGGTAGTGCCGCACCGGCGCCCCGAAGTAGGGGAACACATGGATGCGGGAGATTTTGTAGTATCCGGCGAGATCGATGGTGACGCTTGCGGGCGTCATATCGTGACTGTCCCAGTAGCCGCCGCTGCGGCTGCCATCGGTGACGGTACTCTCGTCAAAGCCCGAGGACGCAGTCACGCTCTTCCCGCGCGCGACGTTTGTGTCGCCGTCCGCCGCGAAGGCGGCAAGAGGAGACGCGCCGGGCAGCACCATCAGGGCGCAGAGAAGCAAGGTGAGCGCTCGCCTCCAGAGTTTACGTTTGTTCATTCGAAAAATTCCTTTCGGTTAAGGAAAAAGTTCTGTTTGCCCGTAGGCAAAAGGCAAAAGCAAGTATAGCAGAAAGGCGCGTGAGTGTCAAGAGAGCTTTGCGGAACTTTCCCGCCTCCTTCGCGCGAGGCTGAGCCTCTTTTTGATATAGTGTCAGGAACCCCCACTTTGTCGAGATTTTGCACCGATCCCTCCGTGATGTTGTTTTCGGGAAAGCTCTACAGCCGTTATCGTAATTTGAGCTGCCGTTCCTCGATTTAGTTTTGGGGAAACCCCACTGCCGTTATCGTGAGGTAAACTGCCGTTTCTAAATATAGTTTTCGGAAAACCTCTACTTCCGCGCGGTCATTTCCACTGCCGCGAGCCGCACCCACTGATCTCGCGGCGGGAGCCGCCACCACGCGATCCGGAGGAGTGCTCTTTCCCGAAAGAGCCCTCCCCCGGCTCTCTCGAGAAGCGGCCATGGAAGGGCTTTGCCCTTCCATAGGAGCTCACGCCAAGGGGGAGCTGCGCTCCCCCTTGGATCCCCCACATAACGAACTGTTACGGTGCGCGGAGTGTTTTCCTCTTAGAGAAGTAGATTCGTGACGCGGGGAAGCACAAAGAGATTGATAGGATTTTCGGAAGCGAAATGTTTTCTCTGCCCTTCGGGGGATGGGGTGTTTTCGGGAGGCGGGGGGTGAGGATTAGCGTAATTTGCGCTGCCCCGCTCACCCTCGCGGGGGTATCTCTCCCCCGTCACTGCTCCCGTCCGCGGCGGGCGCGCATCTCCCCTCTCCGCAATCCTCCTCTCCGCGGTGGAGTACTGCTACTGTTTCGTTTTTGTGCAAAAATCCCCCGCCCTCCCGGGCGGGGGTTTTTACTGCTTTCTCGCGCTATGTCACCATCTTCCGCACGGCGGCGGCGATGTCTTTCGCGGTGAGGCAGGCGGTGGCGAGGATCGCCTCGGGCTTTGTTTGGATGACAAAGTCGCGCAGGGCGAGAATTTTCACCCGGCGCGGGGCGCTCTCGGCGGCGAGGAGGGCGTCGCGCAGGTGCATCGCGGCGCCGCCCGCGGCGATGCCCTCCTCTAAGAAGAGAACCGGTATGCTCTCGCCGAGGTAGGGGCGCAGCGCGGCGAGGGTCCTGTCGTACGGGGCGAGGCGCTCGAGCGCGAGAACGCGAAGGGAAATTCCCTCCCCGCGCAAAATCTCGCGCGCGGCGAGCGCCTGCGCGGTAATTCTCCCGTAGGTGACGAGCACCGCGTCTGCCCGCCCGCCCGCGCTCCCACGCAAAAACCGCTCGCCCTTTAGATAAGGCATCGCGCGCGAGAGTGCCGCGTCCTCCTGCCCGGCGGGATAGCGCAGGAAGGCGAGCGCGCCACACTCGGCGGCGTCAGCGAAGCAGCGCGAAAGACCCTCGTAGTCGAGCGGAGCGAAAATGCGCGCGCCGGGGATCTGAGAGCAAAAGGAAACATCGAAAATGCCGTGGTGGGTAGGACCATCGGCGGGCGCGAGCCCCGCGCGGTCGACGCAGATGAGCGCAGGGAGATTTTGCAGCGCGAGGTCGTGAAGGAGATTGTCGTAGGATCTTTGCAAAAAGGTCGAGTAGACCGCGAAAACAGGGCGCTTGCCGGCGGCGGCGAGCCCCGCCGCGAAGGTGGCGGCGTGCCCCTCGGCGATCCCGACATCGAAAAACCGGTTAGGGAAGCGCGTGCGGAAAGACGAGAGCCCCGTCCCCTCCGCCATCGCGGCGGTGATGGCAACGACACGCGGGTCGCGCTCCGCCTCGCGGCAGATGAGCTCGGCGCAGCGCGAGGAAAAACTGTCGGGGAGCTGCGCCGCCATAGGCGCGATGCCGTGGTAGCGGTCGGGCTCGCGCTCGGCGGGCTCATAGCCGCGCCCCTTTTTCGTTTTGACATGGATGAGGCAGCAGCCGCCATACTCCTTTGCCTCGCGCAAAATCGCCTCGAGGCGCGGCAGGTCGTGCCCGTTTACCGGCCCGAAGTAGTAGATCCCGAGATCCTCGAAGATGTTGGAGGAGTAGAGCAGGCTCTTGAATTTGCGCTTGACCGCGCGGATGCCGCGCACCATCGGCTCGCCGACGAGTGGGATCTTGCGCAGGAGCCCTTCGGTGCGGCGCTTCGCGCGGTAATAGCCGCCCGACGCGCGGATTTTGGCGAGATACTCCGCGAAGCTGCCGATGTTGGGCGAGATCGACATCTCGTTCTCGTTGAGGATGATGACGAGACGCAAATCCTTGCGGCAGTTGTTCATCGCCTCGTGGATCATTCCGCAGGTGAAGGCGCCATCGCCGACGACGGCGGTCGTCGTGCGCTCGCTGCCGTCAAGGCGGTCGCTCTCGGCAAAGCCGAGGGCTGCGGAGAGCGAGGTGCCGCTATGCCCCGCGCCGAAGGGGTCGTGCTCGCTCTCGGTGCGCTTTTGAAAGCCGGACAGACCCCCCGGCTGCCGCAGCGTGTCGAACTCCCCCCGCCGCCCGGTCAAAAGCTTGTGGGTGTAGCACTGATGCCCGACATCGAAGATCAGGCGGTCGCACGGCGAATCGAAGACGCGGTGCCACGCGACGGTCAGCTCGACAACGCCGAGGTTGGAGGCGAGATGCCCGCCGTTCGCCATCGTAACGCGCAAAATCTCGTGGCGAATCTCATCGCAGAGCGTCTCTAACTCCTCGCGCGAAAACCCCCGCAAATCCGCGGGGGAGGAGATGCCATCGAGGAGGGGAGTGGACATCGGCGCAAAGGAATACAGGCGAGCGGCAAGACGGCGGCGGCGCGACCGGTGTTAGTTTACCACAGGCGCGAGGCGGTGTCAAGCGAGGGGGAGGCGCGCCGTTCCTTGACACGCTCCCGCGAGTATGGTATAGTTTCCGTTGGCTATCGCGGGGGAGGGGACATTCAGGCTATTTCGAGGTGGTTATGCCGTCGCTTTCTCAAAGAACGAGCGCTTTCACCGACTCGGTGATCCGCAGAATGACGCGCGTCTCTTTGCGCTACGGAGCGGTCAATTTGTCACAGGGCTTTCCCGACTTTGACCCGCCGCAGCCGCTGCTCGATCGTCTCTCCGAGGTTTCCCGCGAGGATTTTCATCAGTACGCGATCACATGGGGAGCGCAAAATTTTCGCGAGGCGCTCGCCGAAAAGCAGTCTCCCCGGATGGGGCGGCGCATTGACCCCGATCGCGAGATCGTCGTCACCTGCGGGTCGACCGAGGCGATGATGGCGGCGATGCTGACCGTCACGAACCCCGGGGACGAGGTCATCGTCTTCTCGCCCTTCTATGAAAATTACGCGGCGGACG
>CAZYCC010000083.1:0-3158 GCA_964645985.1 uncultured Lachnospiraceae bacterium
GCGCTGCCTCGCGACGACTTTTCGCGAAAAAAATTGCGCGCAGGGGTTGACAGGGGGGGCGAGGCGTGATATACTACCACTACCCGGGGGCGAGCGGCGCGCCCCGGCGACGGAAGCATAGCTCAGCTGGTTAGAGCGCCTGCCTTACAAGCAGGAGGTCATAGGTTCGAGCCCTATTGTTTCCACCAGAGGAGTCGCGCGGTGTGGCCCGGTAGTACAGCTGGTTAGTACGCTAGCCTGTCACGCTAGAGGTCAGGGGTTCGAGTCCCCTTCGGGTCGCCAAAAAGGACCGGTCACACGACCGGTCCCCCTCCTCGGGGGGTCGCCCCCCTTGCGGGGAAGGATTTGCCCCATCATCGCGGCAAAACCGCGCGAGGACGAGTCTTCTCCCCGGCGCGGGCGCCACTCGGGCGCGCTCATCGCGGGGTTCTTCGGGATCGCGCAGCGCGCGGGGTTCGCACGGCTCGCGAGGCTCGCCTCGCACACCCCCGCTTCACATTTTGCCTTCGTAGCTCAGTTGGTAGAGCAGGGGACTGAAAATCCCCGTGTCATTGGTTCAATTCCGATCGGAGGCACCATACGCGGATTTAGCTCATTTGGTAGAGCGCCACCTTGCCAAGGTGGAGGTGGCGGGTTCGATCCCCGTAATCCGCTCCAAACCACCCCCTTTGGGGGTGGTTTTTTCTGCCTCCCAAAAGGAGGGGGTTTTCCACCCCCAAAGGGGGGGTGGTTTTTTGTCTTGGGGAACGCGGAACGCCATTTGCGCCGCAGATTCGGTTTTGCCCCGCACGAGCGTGGCGCTTCCCCGCGGGATTCCCCCCCTCCATAGAAAAACCCCCCTCATGCCGAGGGGGGTGGAGCTGATACCCGGATTCGAACCGGGGACCTCGTCCTTACCAAGGACGCGCTCTACCGACTGAGCCATATCAGCGCAAAAATCAGTATACCATACCGCGCCGCGCCTGTCAACCCCCCTTTCGGGAAATTTTTTGCCGCGCCGCTCCCGCTCCCCGTGAGAAAAGGCGCGGCGATTTTTCTTCTCCTTGCGCGTGGCGTTCCCCTTTCCCGAATATTGTCGCCGATTGGCGTGCCCCCATATGCGCGAACCCGCGCTCGTGCCTCCCCCCGCGCGGCGTTTCTCTCCCCTACGCGAACCCCTTCCCCCCGCGAAATATTCCTCTCGATAGGAAGGAGCGCACTCCCTTGGATTTGCCCGCCCGCGCGTCCGCGCTATCCCTTGCGCGATGTTCTCCTTCCCCCTCGCAAGCGGTATTTCTCTTCGCCGAATATTACCGCCGATGAGCAGGTCCCCCGCGCGCCTCCCCCGTTTCCTCGATTTGCCCTCGTGTGCCCGCTCCCTCCGGCGCGCGGTGTGCCTCCCCTCCCCTCGCGTGCCGCTCGCCCGCCCCCGCCCCGCGCGCCGTTCCTTCCCCTCGCGTGAACCTCCCCGCGAAATTTACCCGCGCGCCCCCGCTCCCGCCCCCGCCCCCGCGCGCGTTCCTTTACTTCTTTCTTTCCCCCCGCCGCAATACCGCCGCCTCGATGACCTTCAGCGCGAGGTTGACGGCAAGGATGAGGAGTGAGACGAAGGCGGCGCACTCGGGCAGGCGCTGGTCGGCAAACTGGTTGATCATCAGCGAGAGGGGCCTCGGGGAGGGCGGCGCGAGGAAGGACACCGCCGAGATGGTCATCATACAGTTGACGAAGAAATACACAAAGCACTCAAGGGCGGGCAGCTTCACCTTGGGCAAAATGACATCGCGCAGCAGCGCGAGGCGCGGCACGCCGAGGCTCGCGCCGACCTCCTCAAGGTGCGCGTTGCACTTGGCGAGGCTGTTCGTCATTAGAAGATAAGGCGAGCTGAGGAAGTGCACCGACCCCGCGAGCACGACGATTGTCACCGTGCCGTAGAGGGGCGTGCTGTGAAAGAAAATCATATAGGAAAGGCCCAGGACAAGCCCGGGCAGCGCCATCGTCAGCACCGAGAGCAGGTGCAGCGCGCGCGAGGAGGCTGTGCGGCGGCAGCGCGTGGTGAGATACGCGAGCGAGACGGCGAGCGCCGTGCCGAGCGCGGCGGTGAGGGTGGCGTAGAGAAGAGAGCTGCCGAGCAGCTCCAGTGCGCCGCGGTCGAGCGCGCGGGAGATATGCGCGGTGGTGAAGGTGAGATCGCGCGGGTACTTGCGCGCGAACACCATAAAAAGGAAGGAGAGAACCGGCAGCAGCACGAGCGCGCAGAGAAGAACGCTATAGGCGGCAGCGAGCGCGTCGCGGGCGCGCGAGCGCGAAGGGGCGAAAGGTTCGCTGACAAAGCCCACAGCGCCGCGCTCTTTCTTTGTAAAGTCAATGAGGAAGGCAAGAAGAGCCGGGATGAGTAGCAGGCTTCCGAGGAAAGCGCCGGCCGAGGTGTCCAGACCCGCCGCCGCCTTTTGATAGAGCAGGACCGAGAGCGTCGCCGTGCGCCCGCCGACCATCAGCGGCACGCCGTAATCGGTGACAATCATCGTGAAGAGCGCGAAGAACGCCGAAACGATCGTCCCGCGCATATAAGGGAGCGTGAGGTCAAGAAAGCGGCGGTGCGCCGGGACGCCGAGCACCTCCGCCGCGCGGTGAGGCGAAGCGTCCTCGCTTTGCAGCACCGAGGAGAACATGAGAAAAGAGACCGGGAAGGCGTACAGCACGCTCCCCGCGACAATTCCGCCGAACCCGTAGAGCGGGAAGTTTACCCCGAAAAGCGAGGCGATCAGCCCGTTCCTGCCGAAGAGCGCGATCAGCCCGAAGGCGTGCGAAACTGACGGGATGAGCATCGGCAGGACGAGGAGCGTGCGAAAAAGGCCCTTGGGGTGCAGATTCGTGCGCTCAACGGCAAACGCCGCCCCGAAGGAGAGCAGCAGCGCGAGGGCGGTCGCCGTGAGGGCGGTCGTGAGGGTCGAGCGCAGAGCCGGTAGGAAGCGCGGCGAGCGCAGCACCTCGCGCGCGGCGTCCGGCGTTATCCGCGAGAACATCGCCGCGACCGGCAAAATGACGCAAAAAAGGAAGAAGAGCAGCAGCGCCCCCCGCGCCGCCGTCTGCCCCGGTGTGCGCGGGTGCACGCCGCCGCGCCGCCCCGTCCTCCTCCCGCGCCCCGCCGCCCCTCCCGTGAGGTTGTCCACTCCTGCGCG
>CAZYCC010000083.1:3258-6949 GCA_964645985.1 uncultured Lachnospiraceae bacterium
TTGCCGGAGAGGAGGGGGTTTCCCCCGAAACGGTCGCGCGCGCGGTGGGGCTCGCGAGGCTGCCCTCTCCCGCGTTCGCGGGTTCCTCTCTGCTCCTCCCCGTTTGCGCGGGTTTTTCTTTTATAAAGAACGTGGCGGGTTTCCCCTCCCCCGTGCCCTTTGCGTTTGCTGGGGTGACCTCGCCCGGGGTCTTTTCGCGGGCGGTCATTGGTCGCCTCCCCGGCGGAAGCGGGAGAGCGAGGCGAGCTTCGCCTCGAGATTGTCGAGGACGAAGGAGCGCACATAGTCGTTTGCCGGGTGCGCGAGAATCCCCTCGGGGGAGTCTATCTGCGCGATTTGGCCCTCCTGCAAAATCATCACGCGGTCGGAGAGGGCAAACGCCTCCTCCTGATCGTGCGTGACGTAGATCATCGTGCTGCCGAACTTTTCCCGCAGCGAAAGAAGCTCCTCGCGCATCGCGAGGCGCGCCTCGGCGTCGAGGGCGCTCATCGGCTCATCGAAGAGGAGAATATCGGGCGAGAGCGCGAGCGTGCGCGCGATCGCCACCCGCTGCATCTGTCCGCCGGACAGCTCCCCGGGATATTTGTCCTCATGCGCGGAAAGACCCACCGCCGCGAGCATCTGCCGCGCACGCTCCTCGCGCGCCGCGCGCGAGGGCTTTGGTTTGCGGAAGCGCAGCGCGTAGGCGACGTTCTGCAGCGCGGTCATATTCTCAAAAAGGGCGTAGTTTTGAAAGACAATGCCCATGCCGCGCGCGGCGGGCGGGGCGGCGGTGATGTCATTTCCGTCCTTGCGCAAAACCCCCTCGTCCGGGGGGAGAAGGCCCGCGAGGATGCGCAAAAGGGTCGTCTTGCCGCAGCCGGACGGCCCCAATATCGAGAGGAATTCCCCCTGCCTCACCGTGAAGGAGATGCCGCGCAGCACCGGCGCGCCGCCCGCTCTCCCGCCGCGCGCGTAGCTCTTGGCGAGAGCCTCCGCCTCAAGCTTGGGCGGGTTTGGCGCGCAGCTCTGCGCGGAGGGTGCGGGTTTCCCATCCCCGGCGGGGGACGCGTCGCGCGCGGGCGTGCTGCGGGAGGGGCTCATCGCCGCCCTCCCCGGGCGAGGTCTACTGTGTTCATCATGAAAAGAGTGAGGCTGATTGTGTTCTTCATTTAAAAAAGCGGGACAGATGAATTTGACTTCGCGGGGCGCCCCTCGGCGGCAGGTCTTGCCGCCTTCAGCCGAAATTCCACTTCGAAAGGAGCGCCTCTTTGCGCGCGAGCGTGTCGCCCGACATATCCGCGTAGACGACATCGCTTGGGAAGCCGTCGATGGTCGGTTGATAGTCCACGAAAATTTGATCGGGGAAGAAGCGCGCGTTGTTCTCGCGGCAAAGGTCTGTCGCGAGAAGGTCAAACACCTCTCGCACGGCGGGGCGCTCGGCACTCTTTGCGAGAATGGCATTGCCGTACAGGCTGTAGGGCGATCCCTCCTCCGGAAAGACGATTTCGAGGTTGACCCCGTCTTTCATCTCCACCACCGCCTGCGAGGTCATCCCGAGGCCAATCGCCGCCTCCCCTTGCACCAGGTCGTTTATCGGGCCGCTGCCCGAGGAGGTGTAGTGCAGGATGTTCTCGGAAAGGCGCTCAAAGTAGTCGAGCGCCGCCTCCTCCCCGCGCGCGTTGACGAGCGAGAGGTAGAACATATACCCGGTCCCCGAGGAGGTGGGGGAGGGCATCGAAATAAGGCCCCGGTAGCGCGGATCGAGCAGATCGTCGTAGCTGCTCGGCGCGGGCAGGCCCTCCTCCTGCAAAATATCCGGGGAAACGAGAATGGCGCCGCCGTTGCGCACCTCGGGGGTGTATTTGTGTGATGCGGGCACAAGCTCGGGCAGGAACTGCGAAAAGTCAAAATCCTCGAGCGTGGCGAGCTGCTCCTCGCACATTTCAAGGTAATTGTACTCCTCCGAGAGAATAATGTCGGCGGAGCAGTCCTCGCCCTCCTCGCGCACCTTGGAGGCGATGGTCGAGGAGGTCATATATTCGAGCGTGATGTCATAGTCGGGAAAGGCGCTCTCCAGCCCCGATAGATAAGCGGCGTTCCTGTAGTCCTCTCCGCTCGTCCAAATAACGATTTTCTCTTTGCCGCCGCCGCCGCAGGAGGGCAGGGCGAGCATGAGCGTGAGGGCGAGGAGAAGAGCCAAGGCGCGCGGGGTCTTTTTCATAGGGGGAACCTTTCGGGGATAGAGCGGGCAAACCGTGGCGGGAGCGATCCGCGCGGCGGGAACCGGAGGCGGCGCGCTCGCGCGGGATTTATCAAAAGAGGGTGGCGGCGGGCGGCCGTCAAGCGCGCAAGACTTATGGCAAGCGCGGGGGCAGGGTGGGTTTTACACATCATAGCTCGGGTCAAGCGCGCACAGCTCCTTGAAGCTGTCGATTTCCACGATGTCCTCGTCGTGGCAGAGGCGCACGCCGACGCGGTAGTCGGAGCGGTAGAGCTGCAGCGGCACCATATCCCAGAATAGCTCGCGCCCGCCGGGCGTATCGTACGCCGCCCCGAGGTGGGCGGCGAGCTTGCGCCCGTCCTCCCGCGTCCAGTAGGAGATGCCGACCGTCTGATAGCAGTCTAGGCCCCCCACGCGCATCTCGGTGATGACCCCGTCGCGCACGCGAAAGCACCAGTCGTCCGAGCGGTCTTTCTTTATTGCGAGGTAATTGGAGGAGTACTGATAGCGGCGAATGAGAGAGGGCTTTCGCAGCAGCAGATCCGCCTCGAGGACATAGGCGTTCTGCAGCAGATACCGCGCGACGAGCGCGCTGGAGATATTGTTGGCGTCGTTGTAGGCGGGGTTCTCGATAAAGCGGATGTTCGGGTATTTGTACAGCAGCGCGTCGAACTGCTCGGCGAGGTAGCCGCGCACCACTGTAATTTCCTCGATCCCGGCGGCGACGCAGGCGTCGAGCAGACTGTCGATAATGCGCACTCCGCCAACCCGCACAAGGGGCTTTGGGGTGTTGAGGGTAATCGGCACCATGCGGCTGCCGAACCCCGCCGCGAGAAAGACCGCCCGCCGCACGCGGTAGGGCTCGAGGGCGGAGAGACCCGCGGGGAGAATTTCGCCTCTCTCTTTATCGGCAAAGCCCCGTTCGGCAAACTCGCGCAGCAGGCGGTTGACCGTGCCGAGAGAATGCGCGCTCGCCTCGGAAATTTGGCGCTGCGATCGGATAACCTCGCCGCGCGCGCTCGCCTCGGCAAGGTAGGAGAGAATATCAAACTCGGTGCGCGAGAGGCTGCCCTTCCCCCGCTCCTCGCGCGCGGGGAAGTCCTCCTCCGCGGGGGTACCGGGGTTCCCCCCCTCGGGGGGCAAATCAAGTGGGGACATAAGTGCTCCTTGGAAATAGCGCGCCGCGCGCGTGTTCAATTTGGGCGGGCGAAGCGCCCGAGATGAACAAAGTGTAGCATAAAACGAGGGGGCTGTCAAGCGTTTTTGTTTTTGCGGGATTTTCCCGCTTCATTTCGGTGAGGCGTTCCGCCTCAGATCAGGCTTTTGTTTTCGGGAAAACAGCACTGATCCTATCATAATTTGAACTGCCCGTTCGAGGGAAGGGTGTGGGGAAATCCCGCTTTGTCGAGATTTCGACTGCTCCCTCTAAGATGTAGTTTTCGGGAAACCGAAGTACCCTTGTCGTGATCTGAACTGCCGTTTCTAAAT
>CAZYCC010000084.1:0-6934 GCA_964645985.1 uncultured Lachnospiraceae bacterium
CCGGACAGCGGCGGAAGGAGCGGGGGGGAGGCTTAGCCGCGCGCCGCCGTTTCAAGGAGAAGGTTTTGCCCCGCGGCGAGCGTCGCCGCCACCGAAAAACCGCCCGACAAGGTCGGGCGGTTTTTGCGTGAGGGAAAATCGAGAGGGGGGTTTTCGCGCGGCGCTGGGCGAGGCGAACTTTCGCGCGGGAGCGGCCCCGCGCGGCAAGATCTCTCGCGCTGGCGCGGAATATTCCGGGGCGAGGCGGTTTTCCATCGCGGCTGTTTTCGGGGGAGCTTTCGCGGCACCCCGATTTTGCGCCGCCTCGAGGCTTTCGCGCTCTCGGCTCGGGCCGACTACTCCTTCGCTTCGTCTTCCTGCTTGTAGGTGCAGCCGGGGGTCTTGCAGAGGAAGACATCGCCGCCCTTCTTGCGGTAGAGCATTCCGCCGCAGGAGGGGCACTTCTCGGTCGTCGGCAGATCGAAGGAGGAAAAGTCGCAGTCGGGGTAGCCCTCGCAGGCGTAGAAAATGACGCCGCGCTTCTTGCCGCGTTTCTTCACAAGGTCCCGCCCGCATTTCGGACAAGAAACGCCGATCTTCTCATCGAGATTCTTCTTATACTTGCAGGTCGGGTAGTCCTCGCAGGCGTAGAACTTGCCGAAGCGGCCGGTGCGCAGCACCACTCCCTTGCCGCAGTTCGGGCAGATCATCCCGGGGACCGGCACCGGCGGGTCGCGCTCGACCACCGTCTTGCCGTCTTTCGATAAAGATTTGGTGTTCTTGCAGGTCGGATAGTTGGAGCAGCCGAGGAAGGGGCCGTAGCGGCTGCGCTTAATCACCATCGGCGCGCCGCACTTGTCGCAGATAACGTCGGTCATCTCCGGCTCGGGCTTCTTGCGCTCGGGCGCGCTCGCCATCGCCGCGTCCAAGTCCTTGGAGAACCCCTTGTAAAACTCATCGAGGACCTGCACCATATCCGCCTCGCCCCGCTCGATGTCATCGAGCCGCTCCTCCATGTGCGCGGTGAAGTCGTAGTCCATGATGTCGCGGAAGTTCTCGAGCATGAGGTCTGTCGTCGTCTCGCCGAGCGGGGTCGGCTTGAGCGCGCGGCCCTCGCGCTCGACATAACCGCGGTCGATAATCGTCCCGATGATGGTCGCGAAGGTGCTCGGGCGGCCGATGCCGCGCTCCTCGAGGAATTTGACGAGCGAGCCGTCGTTGTAGCGCGGGGGAGGCTCGGTGAAGTGCTGCTTCGGCGTCGTTTCGAGCGCGTCGCAGAGATCGCCCTTCGAGAGCGGCGGCAGCAAGCCGCCCTCTTCCTCTCCCGGCTCTTTCAGATCGCCCCAGACGGCGAGGAACCCCGGGAAGCGCACCGCGCTGCCGCTCGAGCGGAAGAGATAGCCCGCGTGGGTCGTCTCGACGCTGACCGTGTCGAGAACGGCGGACGCCATTTGGCTGGCGAGGAAGCGGTCGAAAATCAGCTTGTAGAGCTTGTTCTGCTCGGGGGTGAGGTAAGGACGAACTGCCTCCGGGGAGAGGGCGACATTTGCCGGGCGGATCGCCTCGTGCGCGTCCTGCGCGCCCGCCTTTGCCTTGTAGACGCGCGGCCTTGCGGGGACATACGCCTTGCCGTACCGCTCGAGGATAAAAGCCTTTGCCGCCGCCTGCGCCTCGCTTGAGATGCGCTGCGAGTCGGTGCGCATATAGGTGATGAGACCTGTGCTCCCGCCGAGGTTCTCCGGCAGCGTAACGCCCTCGTACAGCGTCTGCGCGATGCGCATTGTCGCTTTGGAGGATAGGCCGAGCCGCCGGCTCGCCTCCTGCTGGAGGGTCGAGGTCGTGAAGGGCGGCGCGGGGTTGCGCGTCTTTTGCGACCTCTTGACGCTCGAAACGACAAAGGGCGCGCCATCCGCCGAAATATCGGCGAGAACCGCGCTCGCCGCCGCCTCATCCGGCAGATCCTGCGGATCGCTCTCGCCTACCCGCCCGACAAACTTCGCGCGGAAAGTGGGCGAGGTGGGATCGCCCGTCTTGCGCAGCAGCGCGTCGATGGTCCAATACTCGCGCGGGATGAACGCGGCGATCTCGCGCTCGCGCTCGACGATAATTCGCGTCGCGACCGACTGCACGCGCCCGGCGGACAGGTGCGGCGCCACCGTCTTCCATAAATAAGGCGAGAGCTGATACCCAACGATGCGGTCGAGGATGCGGCGCGTCTGCTGCGCGTCGACGAGATCCATATCGATTGGGCGCGGAGAGGTAATCGCCTTCCTGATGGCGGTTCGGGTAATCTCCCCGCTGGTAACGCGCTGCGCCTTCTCCACAGGGATGCCGAGGACGGCGGCGAGGTGCCAGGAGATCGCCTCGCCCTCACGGTCGGGGTCGGTCGCGAGGTAAACCTCGCGCGCGCCCCCCGCGAGCTTCCGCAGCTCCTTGATGATCTCGCTCTTGCCGCGCAGATTGATGTAGTGCGGCGCGAAGCGGTTCTCAATGTCAACGCCGAGCGTGCTCTTAGGCAGATCCCGCACATGCCCCGCGCAGGCGACGACCTTGTATCCCGCCCCGAGGTAGTCCTGCACATTCTTCGCCTTCGTCGGCGACTCCATAATAACAAGCGAATATGCCATATGAAAAACAGTAAAAAACGCAAAACCGAAGGGTTTTCGCGAGGAGCGCCGCGCCGCGCGAGCGCGCGGGCTGCCTTACTCCCCTTCCCTCGCGCGCTGCGCCTCGTAGAGGAGAATCGCCGCGGCGGCCGCCGCGTTAAGCGACTCGACGCGCCCGCGCATCGGAATGATGACGCTGCCGCTCGTGTGCGGGAGGAGATCCGGCGGCACGCCCGCCGCCTCGCTGCCGATGACGAGCGCCGCGCGCGAGAGGGTTTCCCGGGGGAGGCGCGGCAGCGGGGTCGCGCCGGGGGAGAGGGTCGCCGCGAGAACCGGAACCCCGTTCGCGCGCAGGGAATCCATCGCGGCGGAAAGATCGCGAAGAGTTGTCAGCGCGAGCGAAAAGGCGGCGCCCATTGAGGCGCGCAGAGCGCGCGCGCCCCCGATGTCGGCGGTGTCGGGGGAGAGCAGCACTTCCCGCACGCCGAGAGCGGCGGCGGAGCGCAGAATAGTTCCGACGTTGCCCGGGTCTTGCAGGGACGCAAGGAGGAGCGGCGGGGGCGAGGGCGGCAGCTGCGGGGCGTTCGAATAGCGCCAGGAGCGCGGCGTGCGCGCGACGGCGGCGATGCCCTCCGGGCTCTTCTCGCTTGTCAGCCGGTCGAACACCGCCTCGGTCACGACGTAGACCTCCGGTTCGCCGCCCGCAATGATCCACTCATCTCCAGAAAGATCGCTCGCGCCGTCCCTTATGGCGCCGCTCGTTTCGCGCGAGTTCCCTCGCCCAACGAGGCGGCTGCTCCTGCCCGCGTCCTCGTTCTCCTCGCCTATGAGGATTTGCCACGCGACGGGGAGGGCGCGCTCGGTCGCGAAAACCTCGGTGAGGACGACGCCGCGCGCGCGCGCTTCCCGCAGGAGCTTCGCTCCCTCGAGGAGAAAACACCCGCGCTGCGTGCGCTCGCGGCGCTCGCGCAGAGCGGCGGCGTCGGAAACGCGCGCGTTGCGGCGGCTCTCGATGCGCCCGGCAATCTCCATAAATTTTTTCAAAAGAGAAAGAACCCTCACGAGGGCAATTTTCGCGACACGTCGCCCGCGCGGCATCCGCCGCCATCCTCGCGGGTAGTGTTACGGAAAAAATATCCCGCGAAATCATCCCGTACCCCACCCCTCGCGGAAAAAATTGAGTGGAGGCGGTACCGCGAGGATCGCCCTCCCGCGAGAGGGCACCCGCGCGCGTCACTTCCGCTGCACTCGCGGAATTGATCGAGCTTATCTTCAAGCCGACAACCCGCGAAAGAACTTTTTACAAAAGGGGCAACCCCCCGAAATCCTCTCCCGCGATATTCCGGCGTGCCTCGCGGGGGAGGAGGGTTCACGACGCGGAATTCCGATCGCGGTCCGTTGTTTCCCGTCGCTTGGGTTTCACTTACCCCAAAAAACGGGGGAAACCCCCGTCCTCCGATCGAAAATCGAAACCGTTCCCTTGGCGGGAACGGTTCGCTGTCATAGAGCGGCTTTCGCCTTCTCAGCGAGCGCGGCGAACGCTTCCTTGTCGGAAACCGCCAGCTCTGAGAGCATCTTGCGGTTAAGCTCGATGCCGGCGTTCTTCAAGCCGTGCATAAAGGTGGAATAGTTCATCCCGCACGCCTGCGCTCCCGCCGAAATTCGGGTGATCCACAGCCGCCGGAAATCGCGCTTGCGCTGTTTGCGGCCGACGAAAGCATAATTTCCGCTCTTCGCGACGGCTTGCTTTGCCATCTTGAAGTGCTTGCTTTTTGCACCCCAGTAGCCCTTCGCCGCTTTTAAAACTTTCTTTCTTCTCTTGCGCGACATCGTCGCGCCCTTCACTCTTGCCATTGCGAAACCTCGCTTTCCGCGTCAAAAACTCAATATTTTTGGATCAGCTTCTTCACCGTCGGCGCCACGCTCTCGGAGAGGTAGTCGCCGCTGCGCAGCGCGCGCTTGCGCTTCGGGGTCTTGATTCCGAGCTTGTGGCGGTGATGCGAGTGATTCATCTTAACCTTGCCGCTTTTGGTGAGAGAGAAGCGCTTCTTAGACGCGCTGTGCGTTTTGACTTTTCCCATTGCGGGCTCCTTTCGAGAATAAGCCGGGGATGGTCGAGTTTACCCTGTTTTGAGGGGAAGGCGCCCATCCTACTTCCGATATTTGGGCGAGATGGCGCGCTTTCGCCGGGGTACCGCCGGGCGGCCCCGGCGCGCGTCTCGCCTCGCACGATGACTATTTTTTTATTGGGAAGAAGAAACCGACGAGGTTGCGCCCCTCCATCTCCGGCTTTTTCGAGAGCTCCCCAAGGTCTTCAATGCCCTTCGCGAAGCGGTCGAACACGCCCCTGCCGACATCCTGGTGCGCCATCTGTCGCCCCTTGAAGCTGACGCGCACGCGCACGCGGTTGCCCGCCGCGAGGAACTTACGCGCCTGCTGGAGTTTGGTGTTGAAGTCGCCCTCGCCGATGTGGTAGGAGATTTGGACTTCCTTAATCTCGGTCTTCTGCTGGTTCTTTTTCGCCTCTTTTTCCCGCTTGTCGCGGTCAAAACAGAACTTTCCGTAGTCCATAATGCGCACGACCGCGGGAACAGTCCCCTGCGACATCAAGACGAGGTCGAGGTTGGCGTCGTACGCCATATCGAGGGCGCTGGCGAGCTTGACAATGCCGAGCTGTTCGCCGTCCTTGCCGATGAGGCGGACGTCCGAGGAACGGGGGATGCCGGCGGTGGGGATCTTCTCGTTAGTGTAGAGATCTCGGTCGCGCACGGGTTTCGTTTGTTTCGGTTTAATGGCGGTCACCTCACGGAAAAAAGGCGGTTATGGGCGAAAAAGGGGAAAAGAATGAGGGATAGGGGATAACGGGGGCAGACGTGTTTGCCGCGAGCGCCGAACTCCCCCGCGCAAAAAAGGTTCCGCGACAACGCAGAACCCGCACAATAGCTCTCCCGCGTAAATCGACCCCGCGGGAAGACCCGAGACGAGAGAACGCACAGCGCGCCGACGGCAGCAAATGAGAACATCGCAAACCGCGCGCTGACGCTCATGGAAGCGCAATGGAATGCCGTCCGCTCGCCGCAATATCGGCGAAGAAACCGCACCCGCATCTCGGGAAACTATTGACCCGCGCGCGCCGCAGCGGCCGGGTGAGAGCTAGCTCTGCTTCTTTGTATGCACCCCCCACGGCGCCGAACCCCCACACGATGGGGAGTATAGCACAAGAAAAAGAGGATGTCAAGAGGGGGAGGAAAAATTTTGTTGGGAGAGAGGAAGTAGCAAAAACCACCGCGAAGCGAGAGGTTTCGCGGACAGGAGAGTAGCGGATTTCGATTTGGCAAAGCCAAATCGAAATCGTCAAATTTTCCGCGCTGTACGCGAAAAAGTTTGCGACAAAACCGCCCCGCGTGGCACGGGCACCTTGCGCCCGCCCTCGCGCTCCGCGCGAGGGGCACACGCCCGTCACCCGCGCTCTGCGCGGGGTTTAGCGCGCGACGCAACGAACGAGGGCAGTGAAGGAGGGAGGGATACCCCCGCGGGCGCGAGCGGGGAAGTGCAAGGTCACGTCAGAGACACTGACCAACCCGAAACACCACGTTTCCGAGAGAGCAGTCGAAATTTCGACAAAGCGGGGGATTCCCCGCACACCTTCCCCCGCAGCGGGGCAGTTCAAATTCCGACAGGGGCACCTCGGTTTTCCCGAAAACTAATCCCGGGAGAGGCACCGCGCCGCGCGCAACCTAACGTGCGGTTTCCCCGAAACAAAAGTTACGCCCGGGCAGAGCACGCCCCCCGGAGCGGATCACTGCGGCCTACCCCCCATATCGAAGGAGATTATCTCCTGCCTGCCTATATCTACATCGGGGATGAGGAAGGGCGGGTAGCCGCAGAGGGCGCTCGCCGAGCGGATAATCGCGCGCGCATGCGGAAAGAGCTCCTTGTAGGTGAGAACGTGGATCTGCTCCTTCGGCGCGGCGGCGAGGTCTCCTGTGTAGTCAAAATACCCGACGATGACCGCGTCGATAAAGAACTTGTCTGCTAAAGTTTTATCCTTGAGCTTCGCGTGAAACTCGCCCCGGCAATGCCCGACCGGCCCCTCCGGGCCCTGCGTCTCCTTGGCGTAGCTGACGCTGTAGGAGTATTCGTGCGCGAGGTGCAGCTCGACCTTGCCCTCGATCTGCGCAACAATGCGCATCTCCTGTGCCCGCACCCCCCGCAAAATCATCCTCCCCGAAGTCTTTGGCGCTTCCATTTAGCCCTCCCTTCTGCGTAAACAAAAACACCGGCGGTCGCCGGTGTTCGTGGTGGTGCACCTTCAGGGACTCGAACCCGGGACCCACTGATTAAGAGTC
>CAZYCC010000085.1:0-6902 GCA_964645985.1 uncultured Lachnospiraceae bacterium
GGCGCGCCGAAGGATCGCAGGAGCGGGCTGCGCTCCCGGCGCAGCTGCCGCGCGACCTCGGCGGGGGTGCCTTCGGCGAGCAGTCGCCCCTCGTCGAGAACAGCGGCGCGCGTTGCGAAGGGGAGCGCATCCTCGGGGGTCTGGCTCGCGAGGAGGATGGTCGTCCCCATCTCGCGGTGCAGGCGCGCGAGCAGCGCGAGGAAGTTCTCGGCGGCGATCGGGTCAAGGCGCGAGGTCGGCTCATCGAGCAGGAGCAGGCGCGGGCGCAGCGCGGCGGCGGCGGCGAGCGCGAGCGTCTGCAGCTGTCCGCCGGAGAGGGTCGCGGTCTTGCGGCGAAAGAGAGCGTTAAGATCAAAAAAGGACGCGGTCTCGGCGACGCGGCGGCGGATGGTCGCGCGGTCAAAACCGAGGTTCTCAAGGCCGAGCGCGATCTCGCGAAAAACCGTGTCGCAGACGATGCCGTCCTCTGGCGACTGCGCGACATAGCCGATCTCCGCCGCCGCGCGCCGCGCGTCGAGAGAAAAGAGATCCTCCCCGGAAAGCAGAACCTGCCCGCGCCGCTCGCCGCGCGGCAGAATCGCGGGCTTGCCCATCTTCAGAAGGGTCGACTTACCGCTGCCCGATCGCCCGATTAACAGGAGAAAATCCCCCTCGCAAAGCGAGAGGTCGATGCCGCTCAGGGCAGGCTTGTCCGCGCCTTCGTAGGTGAAGGAGAGCCGTTGAAGCGAAAGAAGGGGCATAGCCGAAGGGGGGTTTTCTCGGGGGATAAAGGGATAATCTCGCCGCAAAGGCAGCCGCCCGAGGCGAGGCGGCAACAATCGAGCGGCGAGCGCGGGCGGCGTGCCGGGAAAGAAAATTTTTGCGAGCGATCGCGGAGGAAAGCTACTTCACCCGCGATAGCGAGCGGCGCAAAGACCTGTCGGCGAGGAAATCCGCGAGAAATGGGGCGAGGCAGAGCGTGAGGTAGAGCGATAGCAGCGGCAGAGAGAGCGTGAGCGGCGCGCTCGAGGCGGCGCGCGGGTAGTAGGCGAAGCGAAATCCGCCGGCGATCCCTCCCGTGAGAAAGGCGGCTCCCGCAAGGGAGAGCAGGGCGAGCAGGGCGATGTCGCGGCGGCGCGGGCGGAGCGGCGAGTAGGAGTTGCGCCCGGGAAGACCGTAGCCGCGTGCGCGCAAGCTGTCGGCGGTGGCGATCGCGTCCTCGAGCGACCACGCGAGCGTCGCGGTAAACGAGGAGGCGGCGAGGCGAAACTGCTGAGCACGGGCGCGGGCTCGCGCGCGAAAAGAAGGGCGCGCGGCGCGAGAGGGGCACGAGGCGGAATTGTCCGCAGCTTCGGGCACAGATCCCGCGGCGGGCGGCGCGGAGCTACCCTTCTCACCGCCGGATGAGAAAACAGAGTGCGCGGCGAGGGGTAGCTCTCCTGCGAGGAGAGCGCGCAGGGCGAGCGTCTCGCGCAAGCGCGAAAAGAAGCGTGGGAAGAACCGCAGGCTCATGCCGAGCAGGAGCGCGAGCGTCGGCGCCCACCTTCCCGCGAGCGAGAGGACATCGTCGGTCGTGAGAAGCGCGCCGAGGCAGCCGAACCACAGAATCATCGCCGAGAAGAGCGCACCCGACGCAATGCCGAACGCGAGGCTCTCTGCGGTGAGAGACCCCCACGGCAGCGCGGCAAGGACGGTGTCACCCTCATGGACAAACAGCGCGTTGAGAGCGGCGACAAGGGCGCAGGTCGGCAGGAGCATTTTTGCGCTCGACCACAGGCGCGCGGCACCGCGCAGGCGCCATGTCAGCAGCGCGCCGCCGAGGAGCGCCGCCGCGAGAGTTGCCGGGTGCATCGATAACATCGGCACGGCGAGAATCACCGCGAGCGCGAGCAGCGTCACGCCCGGGTGCGCCGAGAACGAGGGTGATCGCGGGGAGGAGGGGGGCATGAGGAGGGTTCGGGGGAAAACGGTAGGTCGAGATGAAGCGCGAACGCGAGGAAGATGCGCCGCCGAGAAAACGCGCGAGGCGGCGTCTCCTCCGGGCTACGCCCGGTATCGCCGAGTTTCGCCCGGAAGATCCCGCCTGACCGGATTTCTGCCGTGTTGCGGGACAACACCGGACTTCGCCCGGCATAACCCGGCTTCGCGGAGCTGTGTCCGGCTTTAGCGCGACTTCGTCAGGTTTCGGGGAACCTCGCCCGGTTTTAACGGGGCTTGTGGGACAATGCCGGGCATAGCCGAACTATGCCGGGCTATGCCCTGCTCTGCTGGGCTTAGCCGAGCTAAGCTCGGCTAAGCCCTGTCGAGGCAAGGTTGCCGCTGTGAAAATTATAAATCCCGGGGAGAATCGCCGCAAGGGTCGCCTTCGCGGCGGCGGGAAAATTTACAGAAAATTCACGGAAGGAGAGGGAGAGAGTCATCTATGCGCGAGGGAGAGGGTGGCAGAGCTGCCGTTGACTGTTGCGGGGCAATCGATAGGCCGCCGCGCGCCGAATCTCCTTGACAAAGGCGGCGCGATGGGGTAAAATAAAGAGAATGGTGCCGCGCGGGAGGAAGAGCATTGGCCCGAGTGGTCTTCTCGCCGATTCGCGAGGCCTTCCCGCCGTAGCGCTCTTCCCTGTCGGAACGCTCAAACCTTTCTGTCGCGGCGGTTGGATTTCTTGCCGAGCCGTACTTCTCGGTAGGCTTAGGGAGACTAGTCCACTTGACACGGGGGTATCACTTCTACTTCTGTTCGGAACCTCTCGAAAAGGCTTAGGGACGGCGAGAGGCGGCGCCTTTCGCGAAATTATACAATGAAACTTCCCTCACCCCGCAGAAGCGGTACGGCGAAGGAGAATCAAATCAATTTTTCCCCACCCGCGCGGGGGACGCGGGAACTCTTGCACTATGGACGCATCGCTTTTTGACTCGCTGCGACGCACGGCAACGCTCGTGCGGCTCGACATCCTCGAGGAGCTGACGCGCGCGGGGTCGGGACACCCCGGCGGGTCGCTCTCCTGCGCCGACATCCTCACCTACCTCTACTTTCGCGAAATGCGCGTTGACCCCGCGAACCCTGCCTGGGAGGGGCGCGATCGCTTTGTCCTCTCCAAAGGGCACGCGGCGCCCGCGCTCTATGCCGTGCTCGCGCGGCGCGGGTTCTTTCCGCGGGAGGAACTGCGCACGCTGCGGCAGCTCGACAGCCATCTGCAAGGCCACCCGGATATGAACAAGACGCCCGGCGTCGATATGTCGACCGGGTCTCTTGGGATAGGTCTTTCCTGCGCGTGCGGGATGGCGCTCGCCGCGAAAATGGAAGGCGCGAGCTACCGCGTCTTCGCGCTGACCGGAGACGGGGAGCTAGAGGAGGGGGAGATCTGGGAGGCGGCGATGTTCGCGTCGCACTATTCGCTCGACCGGCTGATTGTCTTTGTCGACGCGAACCGCCTGCAAATCGATGGGTGGACGACAGAAGTTCTCTCGCCCGAGCCGATCGAGCAGCGGTTCGCCGCGTTCGGCTGGCAGACCGCGCGAATTGACGGGCATGACTTCGCGGAAATCGAGGACGCCCTGCGCGCGGCGGAGGCGGCGCGCGGAGTGCCGTCGGTCATCGTCTGCGACACGGTCAAGGGAAAGGGCGTATCTTTTATGGAAAATGTCGCCGGGTGGCACGGCGTCGCCCCGAAACCCGACGAGTATGAGCGCGCGGCGGCGGAACTGCGCGCTACCCTCGCAAGTATCCCGAGGGAGGACGGCGATTGTCCGAACCAATGCTCCTACAAATGCGGGGAGAACCCCGCGGGTGATGCAGTTTCGCAACAGGGCGGAGAATCTTCCCCGCGAGAAGGCGAGGCTCTGAACAGCGAAAGCGAGGTGCGGGAAAATGGGTGAGGAGACTGCTGCCGTCAAGAAGGAGACGCGCGTCGCCTACGGGGAGACGCTCGTCGAGCTGGGCGCGCGCAACCCCAAAATCGTTGTGATGGACGCGGATTTGTCCGGCTCAACGAAAACCGCGATGTTCGCGCGCGCCTATCCCGAGCGGTTTTTCAACGCCGGCATCGCCGAGGGAAATATGGTCGGCGTCGCGGCGGGGCTTGCCGCGTCGGGCTACACCGTGTTCGTCAGTTCGTTTGCGATGTTCGCATCCGGGCGGGCGTTCGAGCAGATTCGCAACGCCGCTGCTTATCCGCACCTCAATGTCAAGGTCTGCGCGTCGCACGCCGGAATCACCGTGGGGCCGGACGGCGCGACGCACCAATGCCTCGAGGACATCGGCATCATGCGCACCATCCCCGGGATGACCGTGATTTGCCCGGCGGACGCGGTCGAAGCGCGGCTCGCGCTGCTCGCGGTCGCCGAGCGCGAGGGGCCGGTGTATATGCGCTTCGGGCGATCGGCCGTGCCGGTCGTCTTCAAGGAGGGGGAGTACGACTTTGAAATCGGGCGCGGGGCGACGCTGCGCGAAGGGAGCGACGTCACGATCATCGCCTCGGGAATTATGGTAGAGATGGCGCTCGAGGCGCACGAGCTGCTCGCGCGCGAGGGCATTGGAGCGCGAGTCATCGATATGGCGACAATCAAGCCGATCGACCGCGACTGTATCTTGCGCGCGGCGCGGCAGACCTGCGCGATCGTCACGGCGGAGGAGCATAACATCATCGGGGGGCTGGGGTCTGCGGTCGCCGAGGTTGTGGGGGAGACACTGCCCGTCCCGGTCGAGCGGGTCGGCGTGCGCGATATCTTCGGCACGTCCGGGTCGGTCGAGGAGCTGCTCGCCGCCTATCGCCTGACGCCGGAGGAGATTGCCTCCCGCGCGAGAATGGCGATCGCGCGCAAGCGGGGGTAGCGGGGTTGCCGATTGCGAATTGCGGCGCGCGGGGAGATAGGATATGGCGAGCGCGTTATGCCTCGCCGCTCGGGGAGATTTTGCTCGCGGCGGACGAGGTGGGTCTTCTTGAGGTGCGTTTTGCGCGCTCGCCCGAGGAGGAGCGCGCCGCCGCGCGGGGATCTCGCGGGGAGCGGGACGGGAAAATCGGCGCGCGGGAAAATCGCGTCCGTTCCTTCACCGATGAGGAAATTCCGTTCGCGAAAGACATCGCCGGGATCTGCGGCATAGCGGTGCGCGATGGAGATGAGGGCGCGAGGCCTGCGAAAGCGGAAAAATCATCGGCAAATCCCGAGAGCGCGCAAAATATCCTTTGCGAGCGAGGTGCTTTCGCTCCCGCAGAATCCCTACCGCGCGGAGAGCGTGCACTCCTGCCGGGCGATGCCCGCGCCGAGGCAGTTCTTGCGGGGGCGGCGCGATGGCTAGACGAATATTTTTCGGGGAGGAACCCCGGAGAAACGCCGCCGGTGCATTTCACCGCCGGATCGGCGTTTGCCCGGGAGGTGTGGGAGCTGCTGCGCGCGATCCCATATGGGAAAACGGTGACCTACGGGGAGATCGCGGCGGCGCTCGCGCGGCGGCTCGGCGGGAGAGCGGCGGCGCGGGCGGTGGGGGGCGCGGTCGGGCGCAACCCTGTGGCGCTGCTCATTCCCTGCCATCGGGTGGTTCGGAGCGGTGGGCTGCTCGGCGGATACGCCGGGGGCGCGGCGCGCAAGGCGGCGCTCCTGCGAATCGAGGGGGCACGGGTCGAGGAAGGGCGCGTGTTCTGTGCACGCGAATCGGAGTACTGAGGGCGGTAAAATCCCTCGTTTGATAGGGGGCGACAGGCTCTCGCGCGGATTTCCCCGCCGGGAAGGGGCGGGCACTTCCCTGCACTGCCGGAAGACTGTACGGCGACGCACCCCGCCCTGCGGTATCGCGGGCGCGAGCTTTGGAAAAGGTATGCAGTAA
This sequence comes from uncultured Lachnospiraceae bacterium, assembly GCA_964645985.1. GTDB lineage: Bacteria > Bacillota > Clostridia > Oscillospirales > CAG-272 > CAZYCC01. Next base: position 5,798 of record CAZYCC010000085.1, read on the forward strand.
ATCCAGCTTTTTTAATAAAATTTGCCGCGGCGAGCGGGCAAACCGCCCGTGCGGGTGTGGGATATATCGCTTTTTTACAAATCCCGCGAAGGAAGAACGGGTGCGCTTGGAGGATGCCGTGGCGGATGAGGTGAGGCGAGTCACCGAGGAGACGGTCGGGCTTGTGCTGCGGACGACGCCGATTGACGAGCGCGACAAGCTGCTGACCATCCTCACGCCACAGTTCGGCACTATCACGGCGAGGGCATACCGCGCGCAGGTGTTTCGCGATCCGATCTTCCCATATTGCAACCCGTTTGTCTACGGAGCGATAACCCTGTCGCGGCGCGGCGAGTACCGCACGCTGCGCGAGGCGGCTGTCCTCGCCAATTTTCACGAGCTGCACGAGCGCATTGACCGGCTGAGCTTCGCCTACTACGCCTGTGACGTCGCGCGGGAGGTCTGCCCGGAGGGGATGGCGGACGAGGGAGAGCTGCCGCTGCTGCTCAACACCCTGTATCTTGCCTGCCGGCGGGAGGAGCTCGCGCTGCTGAAGGGTGCGTTTGAGCTGCGCACGATGTGCATATCCGGGCAGACGCCGGAGCTTTCAAACTGCGTCGCGTGCGGGACGCCGTTTGATGAGGGAAATGTCACCGCGTGGCGGCTTGACTGCCTGGAGGGTGGGCTGCTTTGCCCGCGCTGCCGGGCAGAAAAGGAGCGCGTGGAGCGCGAGTCCGCGCGGGCGCGAGGGGAAACCTTCGCGCCGCCTCTCTCGCGCGCGCCGCTCGACCTGCCGATGCTCGCGGCGCTGCGCTATGTCGCGGGCGCGAGCGCCGAGCGGGTGTTCGCCTTCACCCTCACGGAGGGTTCGCGGCCGCTCTTTTCCTACTTTTGCGAGCGGTATCTGCTCGATCGGACAGAGCGCGAGTTCAAGACGCTCGCGTTCTATCACGAGGTCGCGCAAATCGGCTCCGAGCAGGGGGTACCCCCGCCAGAAGTGGAACTGTAAGGCGGCGCGGCGGGCATGGTCGCAAAACCTCGACAAGGAGCGAGGAGAACATCTTATTCCTAAAAAAATCCCCATTTCGGGGGAGAAAATCATGTGTTTCGTCCGGAGGAGGACAAA
>CAZYCC010000086.1:0-6881 GCA_964645985.1 uncultured Lachnospiraceae bacterium
CAGCGGCAGCGCGCCTCATTGTGCCCATGAGTTAGCGGGAGCTAACTCCATCGCTTTCCGTACTTTCTTTGAAAGGAAACCCCATGCCCATTCGCATCGCCCTCGCGGGCAACCCCAACAGCGGGAAAACCACGCTCTTCAACGCGCTCACCGGATCGAATCAGTTCGTCGGGAACTGGCCGGGCGTTACCGTGGAGAAAAAAGAAGGCAAGCTCAAAAAGCACGAGGGAGAGGTCACGGTGACAGACCTTCCCGGCATCTACTCGCTCTCGCCCTACACGCCGGAGGAGGTCGTCGCGCGCAATTATCTCACGCGCGAGCGGCCGGAGGCGATTCTCAACATCGTCGACGGCACCAACCTCGAGCGCAACCTATACCTCACGACGCAACTGCTCGAGCTCGGTATCCCCCTCGTCATCGCCATCAATATGATGGATGTCGTGCGCAAGAACGGGGACAAGATCAATACCACCGAACTTTCGCGGCAGCTCGGTGTGCCGGTCGTGGAGATCTCCGCCCTCAAAGGAATCGGCATCGAGGAGGCCGCGCGGCGGGCGGTGGAGGCGGCAAAGAGCGCGCGGCCCACGGTGCCGGCGCACATCTTCTCGGGGCCTGTCGAGCACGCGCTCGCGCACATCGAGGAGGCGCTTTTGCACGAGATGCCCGCCGAGCAGCAGCGCTTCTTCGCGGTCAAGCTCTTTGAGCGCGACGAGAAAATCATCGAACAGCTAAAACCCGACCCCGCGCGCCTCTCGCACATCGAGCAGGACATCGCCGCGGCCGAAAAAGAGCTAGACGACGATGCCGAGAGCATCATTACAAACGAGCGGTATGTTTATATCGCGGAGCTCCTGCGCGGCTGCTACAAGAAAAAGAACGCGGGGGGCCTCACCCTCTCGGACAAAATCGACCGCGTCGTCACCAACCGCTTCGCGGCTCTGCCGATCTTCGCCGTTGTGATGATCATCGTCTACTATATCTCGGTGTCGAGCGTTGGCAGTATCTGCACCGACTTTGTCAACGACGGCGTTTTCGGCGACGGGTGGCACCTCTTCGGCATCGGCAGCTCCGATTACGAGGAGGCGATCACCGATTACGCGCGCGAGGAGGTCTGGACAGATGAGTTCGTCTCGCTCGTGCGGGACGCGGAGGCGGCGGGGGTCGTCGGGGCGGAGGACATCGCTGCCGCCATCGAGGAGGAGGACTATGGCGCCTTTGAGGAGGCGGTCGGGTCCTACGGCGACTCTCTTGAGGCGGAGGGGTACGACATTATGCCGCTCTATGACGCCGCGCTCGGCGAGGAGGCGGAGGGCGTTCCCGCCACCGAGGACTACGGCGTGTGGGTGCCGGGAATACCGGTTCTCGTGGAGCGGGGCCTCACGGCGGCGCATTCCCCCGACTGGCTGAGCGGGCTACTGCTTGACGGAGTGGTCGGCGGGGTGGGGGCGGTGCTCGGGTTCGTGCCGCAGATGTTCGTGCTCTTCCTGCTGCTCGCGGCGCTGGAGGCGTGCGGATATATGGCGCGCGTCGCCTTCGTCATGGACCGCATCTTCCGCAAATTTGGCCTGTCCGGCAAGTCCTTCATTCCGATGTTAATCGGCAGCGGCTGCGGCGTGCCCGGCATTATGGCCTCCCGCACAATCGAGAACGAGCGCGACCGCCGCATGACCATTATGACGACGACCTTCATCCCCTGCGGCGCGAAGCTCCCGATCATCGCGCTGATCGCGTCCGCGCTCTTCGGCGGGGCGTGGTGGGTCGCGCCGTCCGCCTACTTCATCGGCGTTGCGGCGATCATCGTCTCGGGCATTATTCTAAAGAAAACGAAGCCCTTCGCCGGGGAGCCCGCTCCCTTCGTTATGGAGCTGCCCCCCTACCACCTGCCGACCGTGGGCAACGTCCTGCGCTCAATGTGGGAGCGCGGCTGGTCCTTCATTAAGAAAGCGGGGACGATCATTCTGCTCTCCTCCATTGTCGTCTGGGCGGGCTCGTCCTTCGGCGTGGTGAACGGGAGTTTCACCTTCTCGCGCGATATGGAGTTGGAGAGCAGTCTCCTTGGCAAGGTCGGCGGGGTTCTTCGCTATATCTTTATCCCGCTCGGGTTCGGCAGCGGCGAGGCGGGCACCAAAGCGACCATCGCCACGCTCATGGGTCTTGTGGCGAAAGAAGAGGTCGTCGGGGTGTTTGGCGTGCTTGACTTTGAGGGGTTAACGCGCCTCTCCGCCTACTCCTTCCTCGTCTTCAACCTGCTCTGCGCCCCCTGCTTTGCCGCGATGGGCGCGATCCGCCGCGAGATGAACTCCGGCAAGTGGACGCTCTTCGCCATCGGCTATCAGTGCGTCTTCGCCTACGCTATTTCCTTGATGATCAATCAGTTCGGCCTGCTCTTCACGGGTAGAGTGCAGTGGCTCGGGCTTATCGCCGCCGTCGCGGTGCTCGCCTTCCTTCTCTATATGCTCTTCCGCCCGTACAAAGAGGCGACGCATCTCGAGAAGAAGATCGGTTGAGGAGCGCGCCGCGCGGGCGATATTTCGCGGGAAACAAAATCGCGCCGGAGCGCGAGGGAAAAACGGCACGGGCAGCCCGGCCCCGCGCCGCGCGAGAAAGGAGATCTTTATGCTTGATGTCATCGCGCGCTACGCGCCGACCGTGCTCATCCTCGCGGCGCTCGCGCTTGTTGTCTTCCTCGCGGTGCGGTCACTTCTGCGCGACCGGCGCAGCGACAAACCCACCTGTGGCGGGGACTGCTCGCTCTGCGGCGGCTGCGCGGCCATGCCGCCGGATGAGAAAAAGCGGAAAGGAGAAAAACCGTGAAAGATCAGCACCGCGTCACGCTCGAAATCGAGGGGATGTCCTGCTCGATGTGCGAGGCGCATGTGAACGACGCCCTGCGCGCCGCCCTCAGCCCAAAAAAGGTGCGCTCCTCACATAGAAAAGGCGAGGCCGTCCTGTGGATAGAGCAAGTCCCGCCCGAGGAGAGGGTGCGCGCCGCCCTCGCGCCGATAGGCTACACCCTCAAGGGAATGCGCGTGGAGGAGTAACGGAACACAATCAAGCAAAACCCGCGCCGGACGGCGCGGGTTTTGCGCGGGCGAGGCGCGCCCCATCCCCGCGGGAGCGGGGGAAATACGACAGGGGCAGTAGGGTTTCCCGAAAACTATACTTAGAAACGGTAGTAGAAATTTCGACGGAGGCACTTGGTTTTTCCAAAAACTAAATCCAGAAACGACAGTTCGCCTCACGATAGACGCAGTGCAATTTACCCGAAAACTAAATCTAAGGGGTAGCAGTGCAAAATTCCGCCAACACTCACCCCGCTTCCCGAAAACACCCCCACCCCGAAGGGCAGAGGAAACGTTTCGCTTCAGAATATTTTATAAATCTCTTTGTGCTTCCCCCCGCGTCACGAAATCCCTCACCTAAGAGAAACACACCCCGCGCCCCGTAACAGTTCGTTATGTAGGGGTTCCAAGGGGGAGCGCAGCTCCCCCTTGGTGGAGACTCCAAGGGGGGGCAAAGAGGGGGGCAAAGCCCCCCACCTTGGCCGCTTCTCGAGAGAGCCGGGGGAGGGCTCTTTCGGGAAAGAGCACTCCTCCGGAGGAGCGAGGTGGCAGCTCCCGCCACGAAAATAGTAGGTGCGGCTCGCCGTAGTAGAAATGACCGCGCGGAAGTGGGGTTCCCTGAAAACTAAATTTAGAAACGGCAGTTCGGATTACGACAGGAGCAGTAGAGGTTTTCCGAAAACTAAAGCTTAGAGGTAGCAGTCGAAATTTCGACAAGGCGCGCTCGCCCACACCTCCCCGCAGCGGGGCAGTTCGCCTCACGACTGAGGAAGAGGAGTCACCCCGCAGCCATCGCCCGTACAGGGCAGCTCGAACCAGAAGGTGCTCCCCTTATCGGAGCTGACAACCCCGTACTGCCCGCCGTGGGCGGTGACGATCTCCTTGACGATGGCGAGCCCCAGACCCGTCCCGATGGGGGCGCGGCGGTGCGGGGTCTTCTCGCGGTAGTAGCGCTCGAAGATATGCGGCAGGGCATCCTCCGGGATCCCCTCGCCGGTGTCGGTCACCGAGATGCGCACGCGCGCGCCGTCCGGGGAGAGGCTTTGCGAGACGGTGACCGTCTTGTCCTCGCCGGTGTAGTTGACCGCGTTGTTGACGAGGTTGTAGACCACCTGCATCACGCGCCGGCGGTCGGCGTTGACCGTGACAAGCTCGCGGTAGAGAAAGCGGATGGTGTACCCCTCGCGGTCGCGCAGCTTGTTGTAGCGGCAGAGCTCGCTCTCTATCGCCGAGGTGAGGTCAAAGGGGGCGCACTCCGGTTCATCGCCGCCCGCCTGCAGGCGCGAGAGGTCGAGAATATCGCTCACAAGCTCCTTGAGGCGGCTTGACTCGTCGATGATGATTTGCAGGTTCTCGGGGGTGCTCTCGCCCGGCAGATCGCGCATCATTTCGGCGTAGCCGGAGATGAGCGTCAGCGGAGTACGCAGGTCATGGGAGACGTTGGCGATGAGATCTCGCCGCAGGCTATCGACCTTGCCGAGCTCGCACGCGGCGTAATTGAGCGTGTCGCCGAGCTTCGCCACCTCGCGGTAGCCGCCTCCCGGGAAGCGTACCGATGTGTCGCCGGTCGCGAGGACCTCCGCCCCGGCGGTCAAGTGCTCGATCGGGCGTGCAATCGAGCGCGAGAGGACGAGCGCGAGCAGCAGGGCGAGCAGCAGCACGAGCAGGGAAATGCCGCGCAGGAGAGTGAGCATGGTCTCCACCGTTGCGGCGACAGGGGAAATAATCGCGTTGAGAAAGACGGCGGTGCTGCCCGAGAGGGCGACATAGATGATGCTCGTTTCATCCTCGCGCGCCAGCTCCGTGCCGGGGGTCAGGGTAACCTCGTGATCCCCCTCGCCGTCCCACGGCAGGAAGGGGAAGCGATCCTGCCACCCGGCCCTGTTATCGCCCGTAACGCGGTAAAAAATCCCCCCGCCCGCCTCCCGCGCGGCGCTCGCGAGCGAGAGAATGTTCTCGCGAATGGGAACAAGCGCGCCGCCCGGTATTTTGCGCGTGAGGATTTGGTGCAGGGTGCAGCCCTCGAGCGCGTCCTCGCTGAGGAGCAGCTCGTCGCTTGACAGATCGTAGACGACGAGGCAAAACTGCTCGCGGCGCGCGAGCGACGCCGCCTCGGCGAGTTCCTCTTCCTCCCCGGTCGACGCGGCGATGCGCGAGGCGGTCTTTTCGATCTGCCCTATTTTGATTTCCTGATAGATGCGGTCAAAGAAGACGACCTGCGTTAGCCATAGCAGCGCGAGAATGATCGCCGTGAAGAGGAGTAGCGCGAGAAATATCTTCCAGGCTAAACCGAAAAAAGGGCGCTTCGCCGCGCGCCCCTCGCTCCCTCGCCCCGCTCCCTCGCCGGTCGCTTCCCCCGCGCCCTTGCCGGGCACTTCCCCCGCGCCCCTCGGGTTCTCCCCTTTTGCGCTCTTATGTTTCACGGAAAATACCCCCTCCGTTCATCAGGCTCGGCCAGCGCGAAGAGCGCGATAGCGGTACTTCTCGAGAGCCGTGCCGCGCCCGCCGCCGAAGGGGCCGCCCGGGCGGAGAGCTCTTGCCGGATATTTCTCCCGCGCCTTTGCCTACCGCCCATCGGGCTCTCCCCTTTTTTCTCTTTCGTTTCACGGCGCCGCGCCGCTTCCTCCCGAATGTCGCTTAGGTGAAGCGCTCCTCGCGGCGTCTTATTAAGTAAACGACCCCGCGCTACGAGGGGGTCGCGGGGTCTTTATCGAAGCGGTAGCCGACGCCGCGCAGCGTGACGATGCGGTCGGCGTATCGCCCGAGCGAGCGGCGCAGGAGCTTGATGTGCGTGTCGAGTGTGCGGTCATCTCCGTAGTAGTCGTAGCCCCACACCTCGGTTATCAGCTTCTCGCGCGAGAGGGCGACTCCCGCGTTGCGCATCAGGTAAAAGAGCAGGTCGTACTCTTTGGGGGAGAGATCCAAGCGCTTGCCGTCGATTTCGACCGTTCTCGCGGTGACGTCCGCCCTCAGCGTGTCGACGACGAAAACCTCGTTTTGCCCGGGGGAGCTCCCGCCCGCGGCGCGCGAGAGAATCGCTGAGACGCGCAGCATCAGCTCTTTCGGGGAGAAGGGCTTGACGACATAGTCGTCCGCGCCGCTCTCAAAGCCGTTGATGCGGTCGTACTCCTCTCCGCGCGCCGAGAGCAGAATGATCGGCACGCGTGAGAACTTGCGGATTTCGCGCGTCGCGGTGAAGCCGTCCATCTCGGGCATCATAATGTCGAGGATAACGAGATCGAACGCCTCGCGCCGGCAGAGCGCGACCGCTTCCATTCCGTCCGCCGCCTCTGCGATGTCATATCCCTCATAGCGCGCGTACTTCGCGACCAGCGCGCGAATCTGTGCCTCGTCGTCGGCGACAAGGAGCTTGGTGGGCATAAGAACCTCGGCAAGAAACGGCAGGAGCGAAAACCAACGGGGGGTGTAGCGTGGCGGGAAGTAGCGCGCAAAACCGCCTCGTAAGAAAAAATCGCCGGGGGCGATTTTTCCTCACGAGGCGTGACGGACGTGCGCCCCTCGCGCCACGCAAAGCGTGGCGGCACACGCCCGTCACCCGCGCTGCGCGCGGGGTTTTGCGCGCGCAGCCGCGTACCGAAACAGTAGAGGGGGAGGACAAGCGGCGCTACCCTATTCGCAACGCCTCATCCCAAACACGGCAGTTCGCCTTACGACAGGGCGCTCGGGTTGCCCGAACACTATATCCAGAAACGGCAGCGCAAAATCACGAAATCCTCACCCCGCCTCCCGTAAACACCCCGCCCCCCGAAGGGCAAGGATTTGCTCGGGTCCGAAAAACCTATCACTCTCTTTGTGCTT
>CAZYCC010000087.1:0-6690 GCA_964645985.1 uncultured Lachnospiraceae bacterium
CGGCTCTCTCGAGAAGCGGCCAAGGTGGGGGGCTTTGCCCCCCTCTTTGCCTCCCGTTGGATTCCCTACCAAGGGGGAGCTGCGCTCCCCCTTGGATCCCCCACATAACGAACTGTTACGGTGCGCGGAGTGTTTTCCTCTTAGAGAAGTAGATTCGTGACGCGGGGAAGCACAAAGAGATTGATAGGATTTTCGGAAGCGAAATGTTTTCTCTGCCCTTCGGGGGATGGGGTGTTTTCGGGAGGCGGGGTGAGGGTTATCGTTATTTGCACTGTCGCTCATGGGGGAAGTGTTTTCGTAAGCAAAGCGCGCTCACCTGTTTCCCTAACTGTTCCCCCGCCAAGGCATTTGCGGTTTTTTTCAAAAAATCACCCGCCCAAAGCCGCGCGCGCCGCGCAACAACAGCTTTGAGACGGGTGAAAAATCACTCGCGGTACCACTCAAATTGCGATGGGTCGCGCGGGAAACCTTGTCGCGCGAGCCGCCGCCGCTCATTTGGACACTGACGCGGTCTTGCGGGAGGAATCTACTAACCCGCGGGCGGGGGTTCTCTCCTCCGGCTCGGAAGTGAGGGGCGGTGCGGGCGCGCCCCGGCTCGCAGCATCCGCCGGGTCTCTTTGAGCGCGCTGTCGCTCGCCTTCTTCGTCATCGCCTTTTATTCGATTTTGAGGTATTCTACCACATCCCGCGCGCTCTGTCAAGAGGGAAACCGCGCGCGCGGCGAAACTTCCCTTTGAGGCGCAAAACGCGGGGGAAGCGGCTCGCGGATTTTTCCTCCCGGGGGTTGCAATGGGGGGCGGAGTGTGGTATACTTCCTTTTCGGGGACGCCCGCGCGCGGGCGATGCGGGGTGTGAAATAAGACCATACCGGCCGGGGAGACAGCGGTGCCCTGTACCTGCAATCCGCTATAGCAGGGGTGATGTCCCTCTCTGAGGGCCGAAGGGGTGGCGGCCGCGCCGTCTCGGGCGCGATGAAGGACGGGTCTTGTGCGGTGATCTTCCGTGAACCATGTCAGGTGGGGAACCAAGCAGCATTAAGCGGAGCGGATCAGGCGTTGCAAGCAGCCTGCCCCGAGCGACCGAACGGTTTCCGCGCCGTTCCGCCGGCACGAGGCGAGGGTGTATGGTCTTATTTTGCACCCCGTTTTTGTATGGGGAAACAGTAGCGCGGCGGCAGCGGTGCGGGGTAGTAGCGCGCAAAACCGCGGGGGGAGGGATACCCCCCGCGATTGAGCGGGGCAGCTCGCCTCACGATAACGGCACTTCGCTTTCCCGAAAACACCCCCACCCTGAAGGGCAGGGATCTGTTTCGCTTCCGACAATCCTATCAATCTCTTTGGATTTCCCCCGCGTCACGAATCTACTTCGCTTAGAGGAAAACACCCCGCATACCGTTACAGTTCGTTACGTAGGGGTTCCAAGGGGGAGCGCAGCTCCCCCTTGGCGTGAGCTCCTATGGAAGGGCAAAGCCCTTCCATGGCCGCTTCTCGAGAGAGCCGGGGGAGGGCTCTTTCGGGAAAGAGCACTCCTCGGGGACCCGAGGTGGCGGTCCGCCACACGAGAACAGTGGGTGCGGCGCGGGGTAGTGGAAATGACAGCGCGGTAGTGAGGTTTCCCGATAACTAAATCTTAGAGGCAGAACCTCAAATTACGATAGAGGCACTTGGGTTACCAGAAAACTATATCCAGAAACGGCAGTGCAAATTACGACAGGGCAGTGGAGATTCCCCGAAAACTAATCCTTAGAGGTAGCAGTCGAAATCTCGACAAAGTGGGGGTTCCCTCTCATCTTCCCCCGCAGCGGTGCAGTTCAAATTACGACCGAGGCAGTCCCGTTTCCCCAAACCTCACACCTAAGAGGCAGCGCCTCAAAACCCCTCTCCCCGGGGGCCCGTCTCCACACAATGATGAGGCAGAATGCCTCCCGAAAATAAGGCGGGAAACTCCCACAAAAAATTATGGAACACCATATCGCTCTCTACCGCAAATGGCGCCCCGCCACCTTCGGCGAGGTGGTCGGCCAGGATCATGTGACGCGCACGCTGCGCTATGAGGTGCGCGCCGGGCGCGTGAGCCACGCCTATCTCTTTTCGGGGTCGCGCGGGACCGGCAAGACCACCTGCGCGAAGATCCTCGCGAAGGCGGTCAACTGCCTCTGCCCGGTAGACGGGGAGCCTTGCGGCGTCTGCGAGAACTGCCGCCTCGTTGCCTCGGGACTAGCGACAGACATTGTCGAGATGGACGCGGCGAGCAACACCGGCGTCGATTACATCCGCGACATCCGCGACGAGGTGGTCTACTCGCCCGCCGCGCTGAAAATGCGCGTGTACATCATCGACGAGGTCCATATGCTGACCGACAGCGCGGCGAACGCCCTCTTGAAGACCCTCGAGGAGCCGCCCGAGGGCGTGCTCTTCATCCTCGCGACGACCGAGCCGCACAAGCTGCCCGCGACCGTCCTCTCGCGCTGCCAGTGCTTCGACTTTCGCCGCCTTCCGACCGACACTATCGCGAGCCGCCTCCGCTTTATATCAAAAGAAGAGGGGATAGACCTTGACCCCGCCGCCGCCCGCCTCATCGCGCGCGGCTCGCGCGGCGGGATGCGGGACGCGATTGGCCTGCTTGAGCTCTGCGCCGCGGGCGGAGAGCGGGTGGACACCGCTGCGGTCGAGCGCGTTACCGGCAGCGCCGGGAAAGAGACGGTCGAGCGCACGGTGCGCGCCATCCTCGCAAAGGACGGCGGGGCGCTGCTCGCCACGGTGGGGGAGATCACCCGCTCCTCTGGCGACATCACGGTCTTTTGGGAAGAGCTGCTCGCCTTTGTGCGCGACATCGTTATCGTCAAATATTCGCTCTCTAGGGGGGAGGACGAGCGCGCGGCGGAGGATCTGCGCCGCGATCTTCTTGACGCGACCGAGGCGGAGATGGCGGTGCTGCGGGAGCTTTCCTCGGAAATGACCTTTGAGCGGCTGATGGCCCTCCTGCGGCAGCTCAGCGATGCCTACGCCGAGATTGCGCGCGCCGTCGACAAGCGTCTGCCCGCCGAAATGGCCCTTCTTCGCCTGACATTGGACCGCCTCGACAGCTCGCCCGACGCGCTGCTGCACCGCGTTGCCGTCCTTGAGGACGCGCTCGCCGCCATGCGCGCCGCCCCCTCTCCCGCGAATCCCGCCCCGGCGGCGCCGCCCGCCGCGCGCGCCGCCGAAGCGCCCACGGAAAACACCGCCGCACTCGCCGCCGAAACGCCCGGCGCGATGGCGCGCGCCGCGGGTACGCCTACCGAGAAAGCGGCAGTCGCGGAAATGTCCGCCACCGAAGAACCCGGCGCACCCGCCAGCGCGCTCGCCGAGGATAACCCCGCCACGACCGCCGCGCCTGCCGCGCGGGAGATCTCTAATTTCCCGAGTATCGCGCGCGCGGTCTGCGAGCGCGTGAAGACGAGCAGCCCCGCGTTCGCGGGAGCGCTGCTCAACGCGCGCGGCGGCAGTATCGACGCGGAGGGCATCGCGCACATCCGCACGAGAGATAAGCTTCAGCTCACCTTTCTGCGCGGCGACAAGGCGGCGGCGCAAGCGCTCGCGCGGGAAATCACCTCGCAAAGCACCCCGGTGCGCGGTGTCGTCTTCGACCTCGCCGAGGAGGACGCCCCCGCGACCCTTGCCGCCGGTATCCTCGACGGGGAATGAGCGCGCCGCCCCCGGGATGCGCGCCCGGCACGGGTGTTCACAGGGAAAACGGGAAGAGCGGCGCGGCGCGCATTTCCTCGCAAAAACTGACCCGCGGCGATATTCCCGAGGAGCCTCCGCGGGAGCTTCGTTTATGGTATCATGTGGGGAGCGCCGAACACTTCCCGGCAAACAACACTGACGGGCGGCGCTCTCTTTCCCGAAAACGGGGCGCGGGACGGGGGCGCGCTTTCCCGGATAGACTCGAGATCTAAACACAATGGTATCTATTCCCAGGTAAACTATGAAAGCACGACTTCCGGAAGGCGTGGGCGGCGGGCCGCAGTCCATGCAGGGCGTTCTGCGCGAGGCGCAGAAGATGCAGGAGAAAATGCAAGCGCTGCGCGAGGATCTTGACGCGCGCGAGTACGAAATTAGCGCGGGCGGCGGCGCCTGCAAGGTCAAAATCAACGGGAAAAAGGAGATCCTCGCGCTCGATCTCTCCCCCGAGATAGTCGACCCGGACGACATCGAGACGCTGACCGACGTCCTCACGGCGGCTCTCAACGAGGCGATTTCGCGCGTCGAGGAGACCAACACCGCCGAGATGGAGAAGGTCACCGGGTCCTCCTCTCTCGGCCTGCCGGGGATTTTCTGAGAAATGGGCGACACACCGATTCCCCCGCCGACCCCCGCCCCAGATCTCCCGCTCGATGCTCTGACAGATCAGTTCCGGCGCCTGCCGGGCGTCGGGCGCAAGACCGCGCTCAAGTACGCGATGCGGGTTCTTTCAATGACCGATGAGGAGGCCGAGGCGTTCTCGCGCGGCATTCTCGAGGGCAAGCGGGCGATCCATACCTGCCCGCGCTGTTTTTATTACGCGACAGGCGATCTTTGCTCGATTTGCGCCGACCCCGCGCGCGACGCGGGCCTGCTCTGCGTTGTGGAGGACGCGGGCGCGGTGATGGCAATCGAGCGCTCGCGCGCCTATCGCGGGCGCTATCATGTGCTGCAGGGGCTGCTCTCGCCGCTCGCCGGGAAGGGCCCGGGAGATCTGCGCGTGCGAGAGCTGCTCTCGCGCATAAAGTCGCCCGAGGGGGGAGAGCCGCCGGTGCGCGAGGTCATCCTCGCGACAAACAGCACCGCCGAGGGCGAGGCGACCGCGCTTTATCTCGTGAATCTGCTGCGTCCGCTCGGCGTCGCGGTGACGCGCCTCGCCTACGGCATCCCGGTCGGCGCAGACCTTGAGTACGCCGACGAGGTGACCCTCGCGCGCGCCCTCTCCGGCAGGCAAAATCTGTAAGCGCGTGCCGAAGCGCGGCCGCGTCTCGTTTTGCGAGAGCGCCGGGTTTGTCCTCAAGGATTGTTCGCGGTTGCGTACAGGCGCGCGGGCGCCGCGTTTTCGCTTCACGAGAGCGCGCCGGGGAGCGGCGCGCGGCGCGGCAGTCCTCGCCTCGCGGCGGACGCAGCTCGCCCGTAAAAGAGGCGGTAACGCCGGGACAGCCGCGAGAGCGCCGTCACCTCGGGGCAGAGTGGCTCGCTCCGCGCGCAGTAGCCAATCCCCGGAGGCAACGACCGTGGCGACGCAGTTCGCAAGCGAACCGGTTCGCAAACGAACAGGTTCGCAAGTGAATCAAATCGCGGGCGAGGGCGGGCGTCCTCGCGGCGAGCGTTTCACGGAAGGCGCGGGGGCGCCGATTTCCCTCTCTTCTACTTTATTCAAAGCTATGCACACCTACAAAATGACCTTCGGCAACCTCACGCGCGAGCTGCCGATCTGCCCGCTCAACGAGAACCTCGCCATCGCGGGGTTCGTCCTGCTCGGCGACCCCGCGCTCTCGGAGGAGTGCGCGCGCGAGCTGCTCGCGCTCGCCCCGTCCTATGACTATCTGATGACCGCCGAGGCGAAGGGAATCCCGCTCGCGCACGATATGGCGCGCCTTTGCGGCGCGGAAAAGTACATCGTCGCGCGCAAGGCGGCGAAGGCGTACATGACAGGCGTTTTCGAGGTGCATGTGCACTCGATCACGACCGAGGGCGAGCAGACGCTCTACCTTGACCGCGCCGACGCGGACCTGCTGCGCGGCCGCCGCGTCCTTCTCGTTGACGACGTCATCTCGACAGGCGAGTCGCTGCGCGCGCTCGAGCAGCTCGCCACCGCCGCCGGCGCGCTCATCGCCGGCAAAATGGCGGTTCTCGCCGAAGGCGACGCCGCGCGCCGCGAGGACATCACATACCTGCACCCGCTGCCGCTCTTCCACCCGGACGGGCGCGCAATGGAGTGAGAGAACCGAACGCAAAACCCGCCCCACCCGGGGCGGGTTTTTCGCGAAAAGGGGAAAAATGCGAGGCGGTGGAGTTCCCCGCGCGGGGCAATGCGGAGGGGGGTGGTGTAGCGCGCAAAACCGCCCCGTGAGCAATAATCGCCGGGGGCGATTTTTGCTCACGGGGCGTGACGGGCGTTTGCCGCCACGCTTTGCGTGGCGCGGGCGCATCGCGCCCGCCCTCGCGCTCCGCGCGAGGGGCGAACGCCCGTCACCCGCGCGGAGCGCGGGATTTTGCGCGCGCCGTCGCGGAACGGAGCAGTAGAGGGGGAGGACGTGCGGCACTACCCTATCCGCAACGCCCCGCTCCCGAGAGGGCAGTGCAAATTTCGCCAATCCTCACCCCGCTTCACGAATACACCCCATCCCCCGAAGGGCAGGGAAAACGTTTCGTTTCCGAAAATCCTATCAATCTCTTTGGCTTTCCCCCGCGCTACGAATCCACACCGCATAGAGGAACACACCCCGCTACCCGTAACAGTTCGTTATGTGGGGGTTCCAAGGGGGAGCGCAGCTCCCCCTTGGTAGAGACTCCAAGGGAGCAAAGCCCCCTTGGCCGCTTCTCGAGAGAGCCGGGGGAGGGCTCTTTCGGGAAAGAGCACTCCTCCGGAGGAGCGTGGTGGCGGTTCCCGCCACGGCAGCAGTAGGTGCGGCGCGCAGCAGTGGAAATGTCGACAGGCTCACTCGGTTTTCCCGAAAAC
>CAZYCC010000088.1:0-3996 GCA_964645985.1 uncultured Lachnospiraceae bacterium
TAGCAGTCGAAATTTCGGCAAAGCGCGGGTTCTCACACACCTTCCCCCGCAGCGGTGCAGCGCAAATTACGGCAGGGGCACTACCGTTCCCGAAAACAACATCGCGGAGGTAGCACCTCAAAAATCCCCCCCGGGGATGAGGTTTCACCTCACCAAATCGGTCTCCTCCCCGAGCCGGGAATAATACTCCGCCACGGCGGAGTCCTCCCGGCGGTCGGGCAGGGTGAGTGTATTCTTCAGGATTGCGCCAAAATAGCGCGAGAGCTTCTGCGCGCCGGAGAGATTGAGGTGCTGCCCGCGGTCATAGGTGTCAAGCGAAAAATCAAGCCCTATCTCGTCCACCGCCTCAAGAAAGTTATAGTAGGGAATGCCCTCGCGCGCGGCGTACTCCTCGACCTGCTCCTCCCACTCGGGGTACCACGGCACGGCGACGCTCGGCGCCTTGACGAAAATCAGCGCGATCCCCTCCTCGCGGCAGAGCGACACCATCTTGTCAAGGTAAGTAAGAGCCTTCTCCCCGAAGGAATAGTCGGGCAGGGGCGGCGCGTACTGCGGCGTGGTGTACGGGTCGACCCCGGTTTTCGGCAGGTAGCCCTCAAACGTGACCTTCTCTCTGTGGGTGAGGTAGGTGATGTCCTCGCGCTCCACTTGCGTAATTCGCTCGTGATAGCGCAGCAGCGGGAAGAGGTAGCTCGGAAACGACTCCCCTTCTGTCATCGAGGCGGAAATCGCGCGCAGCTTCTCGGGCGAGAGGCGCATACCGTCAAGGGTCATGCGGTTGTACTCTTCTTTTTGCGGGGTATTATATTGCAGAGCCTGGATATTGAAGACGAAGGCGCGCGGGCGCTCGTAGCGCAGGGTCTCGCGCATGAGCTCATAAGACTGCCAGATGAGCTGCTGAGGGCTGCCGCGCAGGTAGGCGCTCACCCCGAACTCCCGATAAAGCACGAGCGGACTGTAGCTCTCGTAAATCTCGCAGTCGCCGACAAAGATAACGTCGTGGCACTTCATGGAGTCGTAATACTCGCCGACCATCGCCCCTTCCGGAAACTCCTCCATATATTTCGGCGAGAGAAGCGCCTGCAAAAAGAGCAGCAGCGCCAAAAACCCCGCGATCACCGCGAGGGAGAGCAGCGCGACGCGCGCGCGACGAGAGCGGAACATAACGGATTCGGGGGAATAACAAAAACCTTATCGGCGCGAGAGGCCTCCCCGCGAGCCGCGCGCGGAGCGCGGGGCGCCTTCACGCGTAACGGAAACCCGCCGCGTCGTAGCCGACGCCGTATCTGCCGAAGAGGATAGTGAGCGTCAGCAGGGCAAGGGAGGCGGCGAGCGAGAGCACCGGCCGCGCGCGAAGGGAGATCTCAATGCTCTCCCCGCGATAGGCGCGTGCCGAAACGGCGGCGACGAGGACAAGGGCGAAAACGAGGATGACGAGGTCTGTCGGGGCGAGCGAGGAGAGGGTGAGCAGGCGCGAGAGCGAAGGAAGACCCCGCCAGGCGGACGGGCGGAAGAGCGAGGCGAACTGCGCGGCGGTTGTGCGCACGCTCGCGTACACGTCGAGAACGCGGATAAGCCCCATCAGTAGGGAGGTGCGCAGCATCTCGAAGAGGGCGTAGGCGCGGCCCCCGGCAAGGCGCGGGAAGCGCGCGCGGAAACGCCGGTAGAGGGGCGTTAGCTCCTGCGAAACTAAAATAACCGCGCAGTTGCACAGCCCCCAAACAAGAAAGTGCGGCGATAGCCCGTGCCACAGGCCTGTCGCCGCCCAGGTGAGGATAGTCGCAAGGTACACGGGCAGCCGCCGCGCCACTCCCGCGCCGAGGCGGCGCTTTGCAAAGTCTGTGAGGGCGAGGACCGGGCGGCAGACCGAGAGCGGATAAAAGAGGTAGTCGGTGAACCACGCGCCGAGCGTAATGTGCCAGCGCTTCCAATACTCTTTGGTGGATTTGGAGAAAAAAGGTTGCCGGAAGTTCTCTGGCAGCTCAATGCCGAAGAGAAGCGACACGCCGCGCGCAATGTCAATGCCCCCGGTGAAGTTCGCGTAGATCTGCGCCGAGTAGAGAATAGTCAAGAGGAGAAAATAAGGCCCGCGGTAGGTGGCGGGGTCACCCGCAATGCGGGTAATAATTTCCCCAAGGCGCGCCGCGATGAGGTAGGTCTTGAAAAGCCCGTAGGAAACGCGCACAAGGCCCGCGCGAAGGTTGTCGGCGCGCAGCTTGTGCGGCGCGAAGAGTTGATCGTATATCTCCCCGTAGCGGCAGATCGGCCCCTGCGGCAGCAGGGGAAAGTAGGAAACGAACAGCCCGAGCCGCAGGGGGTTTCGCTCGGCGGGCGCCTTGCCGCGGTAAACCTCGATGAGGTAGCCTATCGTTTGGAAGGTGTAAAAGGATAGGCCGAGCAGAGAGAGCGCGGCGAAATTCGGGTTTAGGTGCCACGCCTCATTGCACCGCCGCGCGAGCTCCCCCGCGCCGAAAAGGTTGAGCTTGACCGCGGCAAAAACCGCAATTTCAAGGGAAATCGCGAAAAGGAGCAGGGCGAAGCGGCGGCGGCGGCGGCTCTCGCGAAGGGCGCGCCGCTCCGCCTTATCTCCCACCGGAATTGCGGCAAGAGCCGCCGCCGCGCGCGCGCGCGAGCGGGACAAAAGCAGCCCCGCGCCATAGGTGATCGCCCAAATAACTCCCATCAGCGCGAGGTTCGCGCCGCCGCTCAGCGCGTAAAAGGCGAGGCTCGCCGCGAGCAGCGCGACCCAGCGCACTCGCCCCGGCAGTAGATAATAGGCGGCGAGCGCGAGCGCGACAAAGGCGGCGAAGGCGAAGCTCGTGAAGGTCACTTAATCGTCCTCGTCCTCGAGGCGCTCAATGAGGGCGTAAATCGCGCGCGCCGAGTTGAAGTTCTCGGGCAGCAGCTCCTCCGGCGGCACGGTCACCCCGAACGCCGCGCGAATCTCGGTGACAAGCGACACGATGTCGAGCGAGTCGAGCACCCGCGCGTCCACTAAATTCTGCGCGCTCGTGAAATCTACCTCCGGGTGAAGATCCCGTAGAATCCGCAGCAGTTCTTCCATTGTAAAATTTGTTTGCTCCAAGCGAAAAAAGGCGAGCGATGACAAGCAATTATACCGCGCCAAAGCGGACTTTGTCAATCCCCTCTCCCCCGATTAAAACAAAGGGGCGCGCGGATGAGCGGCGCAAGGGCGGACTTTTTTGTATAAAAACGAAAGTTTATGTAAACATATTGTGAATACCCCCTCGCACGAGGGGCCTCCCCCTTGACAGGCGCGCGGCGGCGCGGTAAAATAAGTCGGTAGTATCATGCGGAAGAATGGTTTTCCGGCAGAATCGCCGCCCGCCGCGCCCCGCGAGGGGAGAGCGGCGGCGCGGAGAGCGCGCGCCCTATGCAATGAGCGCGCGGCAAGCCGTGGGGACCTCGCCGCTTGTCGGCGCTCCGCTTTGCTCCTTTCGAGCGCTCTCCCAAACCAACCCTCACCTCCGGGGGGTAGGCGCACCCGCGCCCTCCCCGCGAGTTCGTATTCCTCATTCCCCCGCCGCACCTCGCGCCGCGCCCCAGGGTCCTCCCCGCTCGGCATTGCGCGAGGATCGCCCCGCCTCAAGGCTCCCCGATTCTCGCCGCAGCGCGCTCTCCCGCGCGATAGCCTATTTCGCGGTAGAGAGCCAAAACTACGGGCATAGCGCGATCGCGCGGTAGACCCCTTCGGCGGCGAGCGGCACCCACCCCCGCGCCTCACGCGCGGCAATGTTTCCCGGCAGCGCCCTCGCGCAGATCTCTTGTGAAAGGGTTCTCGCGCGGCGCGCCCGGCGCGATCCCGTGCGAGACGCACGGCGCGCGGGTCCCGGTTATCCCGCGACCTCGCGGGCGGCGAGCGGCAAAACGGCGCTGCGGCCGCCCTCGGCTTTGCAAGCTGCGCGTGCCTCGCGTTCTTCGCGCGCTTTGCGGGCTTCGCCGATATTGCGGGTGCCGCGCTCGCTCCGCCCTCGC
>CAZYCC010000088.1:4096-6597 GCA_964645985.1 uncultured Lachnospiraceae bacterium
GCGGGTGCCGCGCTCGCTCCGCCCTCGCCGACCGCCGACGCTGCGGGTGTTGTGGGTTCATCGGCGCTGCAAGCTACGCGTTCTTTTCCGCCTTTGCCGACTTCACCGGCAGCGGCGGGCGGCGGCGCGGGCGCGCCCCGGCGGAATTTCGCCGCCGCGCGGGAAAGGCAGCGCAAAAACCAGCTCACCCGCAGGGCAGCCCGGCGAAACATCTCGCTTGCGAAATTACCCGCCTGCGAGGCAGCGCGCAAGCGCGCCGAATTGCCCACGAGATGGCGCACAAGCGCGGCGGCGCACCGACAAGGCGGCGCGCAGGTACGCCGGATTGCCCATGGGGCGGCAAGACCACGGGACGCGCAAGTTCGGCGCACCGGCGGGTCAACTCGACCGCAAGGTGGCTCACCCCCGAGGTAACGCACCCATGAGGCGGTTCACCACCGAGGCGGATTGCCCACGAGATGGCGCACCCACATGGCGGCGCGCGAGCAGACGGGCGCGCGGCGGGAACGATAACGTGAGGAAAGCTTGGTTTTGGGAGAGGCACCTCTCCCTTTTTTGCGTTATGGCGGGAAGGGAGCCGCATATTTCTCAGGTAAAGGAGGATTTCTCTTGGATCCCATTTCTATTTTGGCCGCCGCGGGCGCGCTGATTTTGGGCGTCGCGGGCGGCAGCGCCCTCGGCATATTCGTTCGCAAGCGTATCGGCGAGAAGACCATCGGCTCGGCGGAGGAAAAGGCGCGCCTCATTGAAGAGGAGGCGCAAAGGGCGGCGGACGCGACGCGGCGCGCGGCGGAGAGCGCGAGGAAAGAGGCGCTGATCGCGGCGAAAGAAGAGGCTCTGCGCGTAAAAAACGAGGCGGAGCGCGAAATTAAGGCGCAGAGGGCGGATCTTGCGAAGACCGAGCAGCGCCTGGCCAAGCGCGAGGAGTCGCTCGACCGCAAACTCGAAAACGCCGACAAAAAAGACGAGCAGTTACAGAAAAAAATCAAGGAAAACGAGGCAAAGAGCGCAAAAATCGACGAACTTATCGCGCAGCGGCAGGCGGAGCTCGAGCGGGTCTCGGGCTACACCGCGGAGGAGGCGAAGGCGGAGCTGCTCGCGAAAATCGAGGAGGACGCGCGCTTTGAATCGGCGAAGAAGCTCGCCGAAATTGACGATGAGCTGCACAAGACGGCAGAGGATCACGCGCGCAACATCATTTCGCTTGCCATTCAGCGCACCGCCTCCGATCAGGTGGCGGAGGAGACGGTCGCCGCCGTCGCACTGCCCAATGACGATATGAAGGGGAGAATAATCGGGCGAGAGGGGCGCAACATCCGCAAAATCGAGGAGCTGACCGGCGTTGACCTCATCATCGACGACACGCCCGAGACCATTACCGTCTCCTGCTTTGACCCGGTGCGCCGCGAGACCGCGCGCCTCGCGCTCGAGCGCCTCATTTCCGACGGGCGCATTCACCCCGCGCGCATCGAGGACACGATTAAAAAAGTACAAAGTGACATCGACAAGGAAATTTTATCGTCCGCGGAAAAGGCCGCGCTCGACACCCATGTGCGCATTAACAATAGCGAACTGCTGCGCACCCTCGGGCGCCTTCGCTACCGCACGAGCTACGGGCAGAATGTGCTGCGGCACAGCATCGAGGTGTCTTATCTTGCCGGCGTGATGGCGGAGGAGCTGGGCCTTCCGGCGGGGGAGGCGTCGCTCGCGCGCCGGGCGGGGCTGCTGCACGACATCGGCAAGGCGATGACGGCGGAGGTCGAGGGCTCGCATGTGCAAATCGGCGTAGACCTCGCGCGCAAGTTCAAGGAGAACGCCGACGTTATCCACGCGATAGAGGCGCACCACGGCGATGTTGAGCCGCGCACGGTGGTCGCGATGCTCGTGCAGGCGGCGGATGCCCTCTCGGCGGCGCGCCCGGGCGCGCGGCGCGAGAACCTTGAAAACTTCGTCCGGCGCCTGCAAAAGTTAGAGGAAATCGCGCAGTCCTTCCCCGGGGTCGAGAAGACCTACGCCATTCAAGCGGGGCGCGAGGTGCGCGTGATGGTGCGGCCCGAGGACGTGCGCGATGAGGGAATGCCGCTGCTCGCGCGCCAAATCGCCTCGCGCATCGAAAACGAGCTGCAGTACCCCGGGCAAATCAAGGTCAACATCATTCGCGAGAGCCGCGCCACCGACACAGCAAAGTGAAAAAAGGGCGCCCCCGCCGGGCGCCCTTTTTGGCAAGGAAACATCGCCCCGCGCGCGCGAGGGCGGGGGCGCGGGGCGCGGCGCGGAGCGGGAAGGGTTTCCAACGCGGTGTGAGGCGCGGTTCCCTCGCGCGGGGACAGGTTTTCCGCGCGAAGCGGGAGAATCTTTTCTGTCAAAGAACTAACCCGGCGAGGGGCGGGGGGTCCTGTGTGAAAGCGGGCGGTGCCGCTCTTTCGTCTTAGAATAGCGCGGGGCGGGAGGGGTCTCGCGAGGCGGCGCAGCGGCGGGAGCGGCGGCGCGGGGACGCGGGG
>CAZYCC010000089.1:0-6473 GCA_964645985.1 uncultured Lachnospiraceae bacterium
AGTATAGCGCAAAAGGGGAGGGGTGTCAAGAAGGAAGGCGCGCGGGAGTCGGCGCGCGCGTGGTTGAGATAAGGGAGAGCGGCGTGGCGAGCGAAACCTCCGGCGAGGGCGAGCGCGAAAAAATGATTTTGCGCGGTTGCCGGCTGTTTTTCCTCTTGACAATTTCGTGCGGATGGGGTAAAATAGTCTGCAAATCTTTGCTGTGAGGTATCGAAATGAAGACATTTTCTCGCGCGTTTTCTCGCGCGCTCGCTCTCCTGCTCGCGGTCGCGACAGTCGCGATAATGCTTCCCGCGCTTGCGATCGGCGCGGCAGAGAGCGGTCCACTGCCCGAGGCGAGGGATACGGGAGCCGATTCTCACACCGAACCTTGCCCCATCGCCGAACCCGGGCAGACCGGAGTTCTTTCCCTCGGGGGCGCGACCGCGCCCGCGGGCGGCACGGCGGCGGTGACGGTCAACCTCGATAAGAACCCCGGAATTAACTCGATCACCATCGACATTGCTTACAGCGAAGGCCTCGAGCTGGTCGACATTGACTACCAAAACGAGAGGGGGCTGCCGCTCTTTGGAGCGAGCGCATACGTCTACTGGCTGACAGAAATGCCTATCCATAGCCCGGACGCTTTCAAGAAGAACCCCAAGCGCCTGAGTTGGGATGCTATTTTAGCTCCCGCGAACATCATGACTACAGGCGTGATCGCCACCTTATATTTCAAAGTGCCGCAGGACGCGCTCCCCGGCACGCAATATACCGTGACGCCGCAGCTCGGTGATTATTTCATCGACTTCGACCTTAACATTGTCGAGTTTGAACTCTACCCGGCGACAGTTACCGTGGCCGACGCTTCTCTTTCCACATTTGTCCCCGGGAAGAGCCCCACTTGTACAGAACCCGGCAACAAGCCGTATTACGCCGATGCCGACGGCAACCTCTTCTCGGATCCCGAGGGCAAGGTTGCAACGACCCTTGAAGAAGTCACCATTCCCCCTACCGGTCACGCCCTGACCCATCGAGAGGCGCTCGAGCCGACGCAGACCGAGCCCGGAAACATCGAGTATTGGCTGTGCACGGTCTGCGGGAAGCTCTTCCTTGACAAAGAGGCCACACAGGAGACCACGCTTGAGGAAGTCACCATTCCCATGGACGACGGTTCTCCGAAAATCGTGGTGTCGAGCGGCGAGGCGAAGCGCGGCGAAACCGTGACGCTCACTCTCTCGCTTCAGAATAATCCCGGGATTATCAGCCTGCTGCTCGATTTGCACTACGACGGCGACGCGCTGGAGCTGGTCGATATTGACTACCAAAACGAGGCGGGGCTGCCGCTCTTCGGGGAGAGTCGTGATGTGAACTGGTATACGGAAATGCCGAGCAACAACCCGGACGCATTCCGAAAGAACCCCAAGCGCCTTTCGTGGGCGGCGGATACCGAGGGGGGGAACGTGACTACGAACGGCGCGATTGCCTACCTCACCTTCCTCGTGAAGGGCAGCACGCCGCTTGACTCCGCGAGCGTATACGTTACTTATGACCCGGACAATGATTTCATCTACAACTTCGATCTTGAGCCGGTAGAGTTCGGGGCGATTTCCGGGACCGTCACGATTTACGGGGAGCCCGTGGCCACGCTCGTTCCTAAGAAGGCGCCGACCTGCACCGAGGACGGCAACATCGAGTATTACGAGGGATACGACGGTAAACTCTACCTTGATGAGGCGGCAACGCAAGAGGTTTCCCCCGAGGATGTCATCATCCCCGCGACAGGGCACTCCCTCACGAAAACCGACGCGAAGGCATGGACCTGCGAGCTGCCCGGCAACATCGAGTACTACACCTGCTCGGTTTGCGGCAAAGTTTTCAGGGACGCCGCCGCGACGACCGAAATTACAGTAGACGATACCGTGATTCCCCCCACCGGTCACGCTCTCGTTTATTTCCCCGCCAAAGAGGCCACCACAACCGAAAACGGCAACCTCGAGTACTACCAGTGCTCGGTCTGCGGCAAGCTGTTCCTTGACGCTGCCGGCGCGCGGCCGACGACAGCCGAGGAGGTCACCATCCCCGCCCTAAATCCCGGGCAGGGCGCCACTCCCGGCGACGTTGACGGCAAGCCCGGCATCACGGTGAGCGACCGTACCTATCTCGCGCGGGCCCTGGCCGGCTGGGAGGGGTACACGCTCGACCCGACTCTCGCCGATGTGAACCGCGACGGCGAGGTTAACGTGGCGGATCGCACCTACCTCGCGCGGGCTCTCGCCGGCTGGGAGGGGTATGTGATTGCGTGAAGCGTTGCCCTCTCGCCCCGGCGGCATCCTCGCTGCCGATGATTTCATTCCTAATATAAAACCTCCCCCGCGCGCGGGGGAGGTTTTTCATTTGTTTTCCGTCACTCCCCCTCGCCCCCGCCCCCGCGATCCTGCCGCGCGCTCTTATTTGCCGCGCGCGCGATTGCCGACGCCGCGGCGGCGATCGCGGCGGTCGAGGCAAGGTAAGGAAGGCTCGCCGCGAGGGTGCTCTCGACAATGGGGTAGCCTTGCAAGCGAATGACATCCGCTGTGAAAGAGAGCCCCGTCACCCCGATAATATGGAGAAGCGCCACCTCCCCCGCGCTCTGCTGCGCACGCGCGAGGAGCGGCAGGGCAATTGACGCCGCCCGCTCGCGCGCCGTGCGATCCCTCCACCCGTCTATCGCCTCGCGCGCCGCCGGGGCGAGTTTCGCGCCTCCCGAGAGCGCGAGCAGGAGCGTCCCCGATAAAAATGGCGGAAGCGGCTCCCCGCGCGCCCAGGCGATAGAGTAGTGCAATAGCGGCGCGAGCAGCGCGAACGGCACCGCTCCGAGGAAAAAGCAGACCGCTCGGACCGGCAGCGTGACCATCGCGCCCGCCGCGCGCGGAGTCCTCGGCGGGGAAAAGAGCGCGAGCGCGCCGCCGAGCGCCGCTCCGAGCGCCGCCGCGAGCGGCAGCGACACCCCCGCGATGGCAAAGGTGAGGCCCGCCGCGCGCGCGAGCAGCGGAGCGAACCGGGAGAAAATCTCCCCGAGATTCTCGAAAAATTCCACGAAAAAGGGCGAGGCGCAAATCGGCGTGCTCAAAAAAGGGGCGCGGCGGAAAACGAATCGACACCAAAATCCCCCGCCGCGCGCGGCGCGGGCGGCGCGAGACCCCGCGCTCCGCGCGGCGTGCTTTGGCTCAACACACCGCGCAGTGGGCCTTTGCAAGGGCGAGGCGGCGCCGCCGCCGTGGCTTCTGCGAAACGCGCTCCCAGTTTTCCCCGGAGAGCCTCGCCCGCGAGGAAGAGAGACGGGAGAGCGATGTGCGCCCGACTGCGCCGCGTTTCCCCCGGCGAGGAGGCTTTGCGGGATTCCCCGCGTTTGCCGTGTGTCCCCGCGAGCGCGGCTTTTCGCGATGAGCGTTCGCGTTCGCGCGCGGTGCCTGCGTGTTAGTTTTTCACTTCCTGGCGGCGGAAGACGACGAAGGCGAGCGCGGTGAAGAGCGCTCCCGCGAGGAGGATCTGCGCGTAGCCGATGGGGAAGGTCGCGCCGAGCGCCGCCTGCTCGCCGAGCAGGAAGCCGCCACCTTGATAATAGGCGAGCGGGGAGATGAGGAAGGAGCCGATATTCAGGTAGGGCAGCGCGGTGTAGCGCAGGAAGGAGAACGAGGCGGAGGAGGAGAGGAGCGAGACGGTAAGCGTGGAAATTACCCCGCTCCCGGCGTGAAACAGGAGCGGCAGGAGGATGGCGAGCAGCGTCCGGCGCGTTAGAACGGCGAAGAAGAAGGCAATCGAGAAGAGCGCCCACGCCCCGCCAGAGAGCAGCAGGCACTCTCCCGCCGCGCCGAGCAGCGCCGGGACATGGAAAACGTGCTGCCCTATAAGGAAGTTGCTCATGGAAAGAAGCTCAAGGGGCGAGCGCACGGCGAAAACCGCCGCCTGCACAAGGAAAGAGAGCGCGAGCATTCCGCCGCCGTAGGTCAGCAGCGCAAGATATTTGGAGAGCAGAATTTTCCCGCGGGAGCGGGGGCGGATGAGCAGCAGGCGAATAGTGCCGTCGGTATGCTCGCGCGACACGCACATAGCGCTCGCGACAATGAAAAAGAGCGTGACGAGCATAACGCTGCCCTTGAGGCAGAGCGAGAGATCCCCCCGCCCGCCGAGCCGCTCGTCCTCTCCCACATCAATGGGAATGTTATTTTTAAGAGAATCATCAAGCAGGGCGAGCGCGCCCCGCGCGCGCGCGCGGGTGCGGTTCGCGCTCTTGACGTAGTTCTCGTAGCTCGTGGCCTCATCGCGCTCGCCGGTTAGATAAGCGTGCTCGCCCATCACCACCGCCTCGCGCAGATCCTCATAGATGCGGGAGCGCAGCGCCGTGCTCGCGCGCACATGCCAGTCGTCATAGTCGTAGCCCGCGCGCGCGCATTCCTCGTATGCGAGGGCTACCTCGCGCGCCGATTGCGCGTCGACTCTCGATTGCTCGATGAGGTAGGTGAGGTTCTCGCGGTCGCTTTCTGCCGACGTTTCATCGATCGCGCTCTCCCAGGCGGCGATATTTTCGTTTGCCGCCGCCTCCTCACCGCGCGAGGTGCGCGCGCGGTCGCGAAAGAGCTCCGCTACCGTGGCGGTCTTTACCTTGCGCGAAAGAGCCTCGTGCTCGCGCGCCATATCGGAGTAATACCCCGCCGCCTCCTCGCGCGTCGGGTAGGAATATTCATCGCCTTCGCCCGAGTCGGTGGCGGCGATGCCGTCCTCCGCGTCCCATCTGCCGGGAATTTGAAAGGGAGGGTCGGCGTAGAGCGAGGTGTACCCGCTCTCGAAACTGAACCACTTCGCCACCGTCGCGGGGTCGCTGCCGGTCGAAATTAGCCGCATCGCCTCCTCGATGTGCAGGACGCTGTCGACATCGCTTTCGTACTCGGTGACGCGCCAGTCATCTGCCGGGATGCCGCGATCGGTGAAAAACTCCTCGGACGAAAGAGAGGCCTCGAACCACGCGCGCTCAATGGGGTCCTGCGCACCGGCGATAGCGTCGCGCAGCCAGTCGGTTTCGGGGTCGGTGGGGGTCTCCTCGAGCGCGGCGTTCACCGCGATCAGCACGACAGGAATGAGAAGTGAGAGCGCGAGCGCGAGAATTCCCACCGCGCGAAAGCCCGCCTGAGCGCGCAGCTTCAGCAGCTCGTTGCGGTAAAGCCCGGAGAACCGCCCGCGGCGCTTCGCGCGCTCTGCCTCCCCGCCCGGGGAGGGTGTCGGGGAGGCGGCGCCGGGAGAGCCCGCGCTATCGCCCGGGCTCACGGGCGCGGGCGGGGTTTGCTTTTGCGAATCACTCATCATTTGCACCTAAGCGAGGGGGTCAGGGGTTTTCCCCGAAGGCGGTGGTCTGCGCGAGGAAGGCCTCCTCGAGCGTGCGCTCGACCGGGACGGCGGCGCGCAGCCCCGCGCGCTCGGCAAGAAGGGAAATTACCTCCGGCACGCGTTCGTGCGGCATCGATACGACAAGGCGACCGCTCATCTCGTCTTTTGAGAAGGATAAGCCCAGCGAGGTGAGCGTCTCCCGCGCCGCGTCCTCGCGCAGAGTAGAGAAGGCGAGCGTGTCGACCCCCGCCACGCCTACATGGCGGATCTCCTCCATCGTCATACATCCCTTGACCCGCCCCCCCTCGAGGATGGCGACGCGGTCGCAGAGCTGATCGAGCTCGGAGAGCATATGCGAGGAGAGGAAGACCGTGACGCCCTCCTCGTGCGAGAGGGTTTTGAGCGTTTCGCGCAGATCGCGTATGCCCGATGGGTCAAGGCCGTTTGTCGGCTCATCGAGGACGAGCAGGCGCGGGCGCGCAAGCAGGGCTTGCGCGAGGCCCAGGCGCTGCCGCATCCCCAGCGAGTAGGAGGAGACCTTATCGTCGAGCCTGCCCTCAAGGCGCACGAGCGACGCGACCTCGTCGATGCGCGAGGCGGGGACACCGTCGCACATGCGGGCAAAGCAGAGCAGGTTCTGCCGCCCGGTGAGGTAGCGGTACATCTCGGGGTTCTCGACAATCCCGCCGACAAGCGCCATCGCGCCCTCAAAATCACCCTCTACCGGGTGCCCGCAGATCGCAATGCGCCCGGCGTCGGCGCGCAGCAGGCCCAGCATCAGCTTAATGGTCGTCGTCTTGCCCGACCCGTTCGGCCCGAGAAACCCCAAAATTTCTCCGGCATAGGCGCTGACCGTAACTCCCGAGAGTACCACCCTCGCGCGGAATTTTTTGCAGAGATTTTCAATCTCTAAAGTGGGTGACTGTGTCATTTTGCATTCCCGCGGGTTTTCCCGCTCAATGTGAGAAGCGCGACCGCTCCGGGGGGGGGGAGGATTTTGAGGCGATGCCTCTTCGGTGCAGTTTTCGGGAAAGCGAAGTGCCTCTGTCGTGAGGCGAGCTGCCCCGCTCGGGGGAAGGTGTAGGGTGACCGTACTTTGTCGAGATTTCGACTGCTACCTCTAAGATTTA
>CAZYCC010000090.1:0-6453 GCA_964645985.1 uncultured Lachnospiraceae bacterium
ATTGATGGGATTCTCGGAAGCGAAATGTTTTCTCTGCCCTTCGGGGGATGGGGTGTTACGGGGGACGGAGTGAGGGGTATCGGAATTTGCACTGCCGTTTCTGAATTTAGTTTTCGGGGAAACTTTACTGCCCTATCGTAATTCAAACTGCCGTTTCTGAATATCGTTTTCGGGTAACCCTACTGCCTCTGTCGTAATTTCCCCTGCTCCCTCGGGGATAGGGTATTGCGGATAGGTTAGTGCCGCTTGTCCTCCCCCCGCTACTGCCCCGGTACGCGGCGGGCGCGCAAAACCCCGCGCGAGAGCGTTAGTGACGGGCGTGTGCCGCCACGCTTTGCGTGACGCGGGCGCGTCGCGCCCCCTCTCGCGGGACGCGCAAGCGCGTTCAGCGAGGGGCGCACGTCCGTCACGCCCCTTGTGTGAAATTTGCCGCAGGCAAATTTCGCGCGCGAGGCGGTTTTGCGCGCTACTCCGCTCCCCGAACAACCCCCACCCGCGCCTCCCCTCTTTTCCTCATGCCCTCCTCCCCTCTGCTTTCGAAAATTTCGCACTTTCTCTTCCCGCCGAAATGCCTCTGCTGCGGGGAGCTGCTCGCGCGGGGCGAGCGGGCGCTGTGCGGGGAGTGCGGGGGGAAATTCCATGAAGAGCGCGAGACGATTTGCCCCACCTGCGAGAAAAAGCAGATGTTTTGCACCTGCCGCCTCTGCGATCTGCCGCAAATCCACCTCGCGCCCTATCACGCGCCGGTGACGCGCGCGCTTGTCCTCGCGGCAAAGCGGGAGGAAATCGCCGATCTCACCGCCTTTTTCGCCGATGCGCTCGCCGAGCGCATTAAACTTGAACAATATGTGAACCGCAACGCGGCGCTCACCTATGTGCCGCGCGCGCCCGAGGCGGTGCGCGAGCACGGGGTCGATCAGGCGAGGGTCCTCGCCGAGGCGCTCGCGGCGCGCCTGCGCTTCCCGCTCTCGCGCGCTCTGCGCCGCCCGCCGCAAAAGCGCTCTCCCTTGCGATCTGCGATCGAGCAGAAATCGCTCACCCCCGCGCAGCGCGCCGCCGCCGCGAAGGAGCACTATCGTTTAACCGACGATAGGCGGGAACTGAACAAAATTCGCGGGAAATATGTCTATTTGGTGGACGATGTCCTGACGACCGGCGCGACGGTCGGCGCTTGCGCCGCGCTGCTGCGGCAGGCCGGCGCCGCGATGGTTATCGCCGTCGCCGCGGCGAAGAGCTGAGGGATCGGTGCGGTTTTCTCATAAATGAAGATAAAATGACCGAATCGTTATACTTTCGTGAACGACCATTCCTGAGAGACCGGCACCGCGCGTTCCTCGCCGTGGATATGACCCACGCGTAACTTTTCTGTAAATTTTTATGTCTTCCTCCCCCGCCGATGAGCTGCTCCTGCGCCCGATCGCCCTTATCGAGAACGATTTCCCCGGCAAGTTCGGCCTGCCGCGCCAAAGCGGGCTTCTGCCCGAAATGGTCTCGCGCGTGCGCCCGCTCCCGCCCTTCGACGACCCCGCCGCCTACCGCGGCATCGAGGGGTTCTCGCACCTCTGGCTGCTCTGGGGCTTCGGCGCGCGCGAGGACGCGCCGGGCAGCGAGGGGAATGCGGCACCCTCGCAAACAGACCTTGCGGAGGGGGAGGGCGCGCTCGGAGATTTGCAACAGAACACGTCTAACGTGATCTCTTCTCGGGGGCAGATCCCGCCGCGCTGGAGCGCGACCGTGCGCCCGCCGCGCCTCGGGGGAAATCGCCGGGTCGGGGTCTTCGCGACGCGCTCGCCCAACCGCCCGAACCCGATTGGCCTATCGTCGGTGCGGCTGCTCGCCACCCGCCGTGACGCGCGCGGGCTTTACCTCGAGGTCGTGGGCGGGGACTTCGCGAGCGGGACGCGCGTCTTCGACATAAAGCCTTACCTTGCCTACACCGACGCCCACCCCGACGCGCGCGACGGTTTCGCGCGGGAGTTTCCCCGCGACGCGCTCAAGGTCGAGCTGCCCCCGCGCCTGCGCGGCATTTTGCCTCCGCAGAAGGAGCGCACGCTCCTCGCCGCGCTCGCAGCCGACCCCCGCCCCGCCTATCAGAGCGACCCCGCGCGCGTCTATTCCTTCGCGTACGCCGGGCGCGAGGTGCGCTTCACGGTCGCGGGCGACACCGCGACGGTCATCGCCATCGAGGAGCGGGCGCGCCCCGGTCAAAATATGTAGTAGGGATATTCACTATTGTGTTACATTTACTTCACGAAAAATATATATTACATCTATATTATCTTCATATATCGAGGGTTCAGGAGATTTTTGCGAGGTTCGGCGCGGCGATTCGGTCTCTCGCGGCATCGCGTTGGCAAACCCTCCAAAACTCTTTGCGCCGCGAGCGTTCTCGGGGAGATTTCCCCTCCTCCCGGCGCTCCCCCGCGGCGTTGCCTCCCGTTTACGTTAGGGATACATCTCATTTACATATTGCAGTTATTTTCCACGCGGTCCCGCGCGATGGCGGCACCGTCGCCGCGCTCCTCGCCTGGCGTGCGCGGCGAATCTCCCCGCGAGACATAGGACGGGCGGGCGAGAGCGCAAGGACGTGAATTTTCCGTCAATTCTGGGTATTCGCGCAGTGCCTTCCTTAGTGTGACTACTTCACGGCAATAATTTGTATCTCTCACGTAACAAATTTTAACACCGCGGGGGCGAGGGCAGAAGTTGTCGGGTGGATTCCCGTGCGGCTCTACTTCCCGTTTACGGTGAGGATACATTTCTTTTACATTTAACCGATATTTGCCGCGAGCCTCGGTGTGACTTCCTCGCGTCAATAAAAGTACATCCCCCGCGTAACACAATGTTGTTCCGCGTGAGGAGAAGGGCGGCATCGGGGGAACTGTGGCGCCGAATTCTTCGGCGCAGCGCGCACCGGGGTAGATCGCCGTGGGGATCGCCGTACGGGAGCGCGCCCATTTCGGGAAAAGCGGTGAGCCGGGCTGTCGCCATCCCGCGCGAGCGGGGCGAGCGGAAGCGTCGCGGCGCGCCCCCTCGCGGCAATAAAAGTACAATCCCCGCGTAACACAATTTTGTTCCGCGAGAGGGAGGCGCGACCGCGTCTTCTTACAAAAAATCGCGGAGTTCACCCGTTTTTTCGGCACATCTCATAAAAACGCCCCGGAGGTGGCAGCAAAATATGGACGAGCAGGCAGTCGGAAAACTGAAACAGATTGTAGGCGAGAGTACGCGGGCCGTGTTCTTCGGCGGGGCGGGGGTGTCGACCGAGAGCGGCATCCCCGACTTCCGCTCGCCGGACGGGCTCTATTATATGAAGTATGACTACCCGCCCGAGCAGATCCTTTCCCACGACTTTTTCGAGGAGAAAACCGCCGAGTTTTACCGGTTTTACAGGGAAAAGATCCTTCTTCCCGGGAAAAACGCGAAACCGAACGCGGCGCATCGGGCACTCGCGCGCCTAGAGCGGGAGGGCAGGCTCGCGGCGGTTGTCACGCAAAATATCGACGGGCTGCACGATGACGCAGGGTCGCGCGCGGTCTTTGAGCTGCACGGATCGGTGCGGCGCAACCGCTGCGTGCGCTGCGGGAAATCGTTCCCGCTCGAGCAGATCCTCGCGTGCGAGGGGGTGCCGCGCTGCTCCTGCGGCGGGGTGATCAAACCAGACGTTGTTCTCTACGGCGAGAGCCTCGACCCGGACGTCCTTGAGGGGGCGATCGACGCTATCTCGCGCGCAGATCTCCTCCTTGTCGCGGGAACCTCGCTCGCGGTCTACCCCGCCGCAGGTCTTGTGCAGTACTTTCGCGGAAAACATCTCGTGCTGATAAATAAGACCCCCACCCCGATGGACGACGAGGCCGATCTCGTCTTTCACGAGAAGGTCGGCGAGGTCCTCTCGCGCGTCTGCGGTGACGATTCCGCCTAAACAAAATATGAACAGCTCGCAGCGCGTGTGAGATCGCTCGCCCGAGCGGGATATGTCACTTTTTTAGAAAAGGACAAATAGGGCGACAGTGAACCCCTTGATAATGTAGACCCGAACGCAGGGGCGTACAAGAGTAGCGTTGCCGCGAGAAGGCGGGTACCCTTGCGCACTCGAAAGAGCGGCTCCTCCGCTCATTCCGTGAGCGCCCTTTGCGCGAATCCCGGTCCCGCTCGCGGGTTACCGTACACCCCCTCGCGCGCCCGCGCAACCGCGCGCGCGCGTTTATGGCGGCGCGCCCCGGCGCGCCGTTTGTTTGCGGGAGAGCGCGAATTGTGAATTGTGTTTCACGGATTTTGTTTCGCAGCTCGTATTTACAGGCGAAAAAAACTTTTGGCTTGTCGGGGTTTCCCCTTATGGGGTAAGGGCTCGCGCAGGGAGGTGGGTGGGGAAAACCGGCGCGCGGGAGGGGGAGCACGGGGGCGCCGCGGGAAGAGCGCGGCGGGTAGGGGGGAGCGTCCTCTTGCCGGGGGTAGCGCGGCGGGGGAGAGGGCGGCAAAAACCCGCCCGGAGGGCGGGTTTTTCTCTTTGAGCGCACATCTTTCGCGCGGCAAGGTCTATCGGCGAGCTTGTCGCCGTTGCGGAGCATCTTCTCCTCGGTGCACCCTCTCGCGCGGGCGGTCTTTTCTGCGAGGGAGGTGCGCCTCTCTCGCGCGGGCGATCTATGCGCAGACGGTTTCCGGCGAGGAGACCCGCCGTCCGCGCGAGCGCAAATCTGCTCGTCCGGGCGGCAATGTGGCGGCGGCTCCCTCGCCGTCCTGCCTCATGGCCTTGCCGTTTTGCGGGATATTCGCTCGTCCGGGAGGCCGCGCGAGCGGCATTCCCGCGGCAGATCCTCGCGCGCCGCCCTGCCGCGTTCACGGAAAAATCTCTCTTTTTTGTAAAAAGATGACAAATCATTCCGCGCGATGATTTGGTTTGTCTGTAGAAAAGCAAACAGCAGGGCAGCCCGCCTCGCTAATCATACGCGCTGCCCTGCCAATTTCGCAAAGAAATTTATCTTTTTGTAAAGATGACAAAACTTTCCGCGCACTGTTCCGATTCGTCTAATGAACGTCCGTCAAGCCGACCCGCGATTCTTGCTACGTTCACGAAAAATCTCTCTTTTTGTCAAAAGATGACAAAAATTTCCGCGCATCTCCTCGGGTTGCTTGTAAGAAAAACGACCGAAGGCACCCGCCGCGCTCATTCGATTTTCATCGGGCAAAAGGAGAGGTAATCGGATGAGACGATGGTGAAGGCGATGCCCTCGAAGAGGATGGTGCGCGGCAGGTCGTAGCGGCGGTGGATGTGACCGTAGTAGCAGCGCCGCACGCCCCCCTCGTGCAGCGCGTCGATGAGCTCCCGGCAGACAAAATCGCCGTAGACCGGGGGGAAGTGCAGGAAAGCGAGCGTCTCGCGCGCCTCGCCCCCCGCCGCGCCGATCTCCTCTCCCTCGCAGGCAAGGGAGGCGCGCAGCCGCCCCACCTCGCGCCGCACGATTTTCGCGTAGTCGGCGCCGCCGGGCGCCGCCCCCTCGGTGAACCAGCCGCGCGTCCCGCACAGGCGGTAGCCCTCGGCGCGGTAGGCGTTGTTAAAGAGGATGTGCAGAGTGGACAATCCCGATTCCGCGAAGAAGCGCTTGACGCTCGCGGTGGTGCCCCACCAAAAGTCGTGGTTGCCCTTGACGAGGATTTTCTCCCCGGGCAGGCGATGCAGGAAGCGCAGATCCTCCTCCGCCCCCGCCGCCGTCATCGCCCAGGAAATATCCCCCGGCAAAACGACCGTGTCCCCGGGCGAGACGGTCTGCCGCCAGGCCGCCTCCAGCCTCGCCGTATAGCCCTCCCACCTCCCGCCGAACACATCCATGCGCTTTTCCTCTCCCGCGCCAAGCGAGAGATGTGTGTCCGCGAGAACAAAAAGTGACATAGGCTCTTTTTGTGGGCTTTGCCCACTTTCGTTTGGGGGAGGACCCTCCCGGGGAGGGGGTAGTATGAGGCGCCGCCTCGGGGAGGGGGGTTTGGGGAAAGCCCCAATGTTCCTATCGTAATTTGAACTACCGTTTCTGGATAGAGTTTTCGGGGAAGCCCAACTGCCGTTATCGTAATCTGAACTGCCGTTTCTAAGTTAAGTTTTCGGGGAACCCTACTGCCGCGCGGTCATTTCCGCTGCACCGCTGCGGGGGAGGGTGTAGGGCGAGCGTACTTTGTCGAAATTTCGACTGTTCCCTCTAAGATTTAGTTTTCGGGGAACCGAAGTGCCCCTGTCGTAATCTGAACTGCACCGCTGCGGGGGGAGGTGTAGGGTTACCCCGCTTTGTCGAAATTTGAGGTGCTACCTCTAAGATTTCGTTTTCGGGAAACCTCTACTGCTCCTGTCGTAATTTCCGCTGCCGTTCCTAAATATCGTTTTCGGGAAATCCCCACTGCCGCGAGCCGTATCTACTGCTATCGTGGCGGGAGCCGCCACCACGGGGTCCCCGAGGAGTGCTCTTT
>CAZYCC010000091.1:0-6325 GCA_964645985.1 uncultured Lachnospiraceae bacterium
GAGCCGGGGGAGGGCTCTTTCGGGAAAGAGCACTCCTCCGGAGGAGCGTGGTGGCGGTTCCCGCCACGGCAGCAGTAGGTGCGGCGCGCAGCAGTGGAAATGACCGCGCGGCAGTGGGGTTTTCCCGAAAACGATATTTAGGAACGGCAGTGCAAATCACGACAGGAGCAGTAGAGGTTCCCCGAAAACTATATCTTGGAGATAGCAGTCGAAATTTCGACAAAGCGGGGTTACTCCCACACCCTCCCCCGGGCGGGGCAGTGCAAATTAAGACAGGGGCACATCGGTTCCCCGAAAACAGCATCTTAGAGGTAGCATCTCAAATTTCGACAAAGCGCGGGTACCCTCACACCTCCCCCCGAGCGGGGGCGGTTCGCCTCACGAAGGAAGGCCCCCGCGAGCGCAGGGCTTTAGCGTTATATCGAGCAGGGTGACCTCGTCGTAGGAGAAAAAGCGCATGGGGATGGTCCAGCGCGCTGCGCCCCGGGTCGTGTAGGAGAGCGTGACGCCGCCGCTCGGGCGCGGGGTGGCGCTCCCGCCCATCGCCGTGCGGGAGAGAAGGCGGTGCAGCAGGTTTCCCGGGAAGCTCTGCCCGCCGTGCACATGGCCGCAGAGAACGAGATCCGCGCCCGCCGCCGCGAGAGCCGGTATATCGCTCGGGCGGTGGTCGAGGACAATGGTCGGCTCGCCCGGGGGGGCGAGCGCAAGCAGATCCTCCGGCGAGAGCCGCCCCTCCGGGTTCTCCTCGGAGCGCTCGCCGCGTGAGAACTCCCCGCGTGCGAGTACGCACAGGCGCCGCCCGCCGCGCGTCGTGAGCGTTGCTCCCTCATCGCGCAGGAGCCGCACGCCGCAGGAGGAAAGAAACGCGGCGGGGCGCGGGTCATCGCGGAAGGCGAGGCGGTCGTGGTTGCCCTCGCAGGCGAGAATGCCGAGCGGCAGCTCCCGCGCGAGCGAGGAGAACATCGCGCGCAGCTCCTCCCGGGCGCGCGGCCGCAGATCATCGAAATGATAATCGAAAAAGTCCCCGGCAAAGAGGAGAACGTCCGGGCGCGCGCCCCTCACGCGCCGCAGCACCCGCCGGGAATAGCGAATAGAGGTGAAAGCGCCGAAATGCGTATCCGAGAGGAGCGCCACGCGCAGATCCGGCGACGGCAGATCCCCGCGAAGGAAAGCGTTTCCCTCCACGCAGAGGCGCGCCGAGCGGCGCACGGTGCGCGGCAGCTGCGCGCCAATAAAGCCAAGCAGGAGTATCGCCCCGAACGCCCCCGCCGCCCCGGCGGCAGCGCGCAAAATGAGAGCGCGCGAGAGCGGCACGGTTCCCGTGAGGTCGAGGAGAAGGCAAACCGCCCCGGCGAGGAAAATGCAGAGGAGCAGGTAGAGATCCGGTACAAGTAGGGCGTTCGCTGTCGCGTGAAGGCGCCGCCGCGTGACCTTTGCCGATCCCGCGAGCGCGAAGAGCAGGGGTGGAGCGGAGAGAAGAGCGGCGAAGAGGGCCACCCCGAGCGGCAGCGGCAGCGAGAGCAGCGCCGCGGCTGCAGCTCCCGCGAAAAAGGAGCAGAGCGCAAGCAGCGCGAGAAACGCCGCGGGCAGCAGCACCCCGAGGAGCCGCCGCCGCTTTATCGCCGCTAAAATCTCGGACATAAGGGAAAACCTTTATCGAAAAAAAGCCCCCCGGGGGCCGCGGGAGAAGATGACGCGCGCGAAGCGCCGCGCGCCTCAGGCTCCGCGCCAATATTCGCTCTCGGTGACGCCGCTTGGCAGGAGCGAAGGGTCGATTGTCATCCGCAAAATGCCGTAGAGATCTGAGAGGCGAAAGGACGCGCCGTAGTTTTGCACGCCGTGCGAGGCGGCGAGATCCTCCGGAAAATCGGGTAGGCGATAGATGCGGTTGCCGCTCCAGCTCCTTGAATAATAATAGACGGTCGGCGTGAAGAGGAGGTTTTCGACCGCCGCCTCCCCGCCCGCGCGGCTGACAACATCAAAGGAGAGAACTCCGCCGAGCATCGTTTGCGCGGTGTCCTGCATCGAAACGAGGTTGCCGAGCGAGAAGGCGCAGGGCACCCGCCCCCCGTCCCCCCGCTCTATCCACTCGACCGGCTCAATGACGTGCGGGTGAGAGCCCACGATAATATCGGCGCCGCACTCTGCCATCAGCGCGGCAAAGCGCCGCTGCTCCTCGGTCGGCTCAAAGACGTACTCCTCGCCCCAATGCGCGTAGACGAGGGTGAAGTCTCCCGCCGCCTCGGCAAGGGCCAACTGCTCGCGCACATTCTCCTCGGTGAGATACGGGATAGCGACGCTCTCATCGGGCGTGATTCCGTTTGTGCCGTAGGTGAAGGCGACCACCGCTATTCGCAGCCCGCCGCGCTCAAGGATCCGCACCGCGCGCATATCCGCCTCATCGAGATAAGCTCCGACGCGCACCGCGCCCTCCACCTCGTCAAGGCGGTCGATTGTGCGCCGCAGGCCCGAGGAGCCGACATCGAGCATATGATTGTTGGCGAGCGAGATGACATCGAACCCGATTGCCGCGAGATCATCGGCTATTTCGTCCGGCGTGTTGAAGAGAGGGTAGTTCGAGGGCTCGCGCGCGGGGTCGAACATCGTCTCCTGGTTAATGAGCGCGAGGTCCGCCGCGGAAATCTCCTCGCGAAGATTCTCGAAAATCGGGGTGAAGTCGTAGCCGCCCCCGCTCTCCATATCGCGGTAGATGCCGCGGTGAATGAGGTCATCTCCCGCCGCGAAAACGTGCACGGTGCGGTCGGGGACCGCGGGCGCGGGAGGCTCATCCGGCGGCAAGGTCTCAGGCGCGAGCGGCGCGAGCGGCTCCTCGCCGGAAGGAAGACTCGCGGGGGGCGGCGCGCTCGCCTCGCCCCCGCCGCAGGAGGTCAGCAGAATCAGCAGCAGCAGGAGCAGCGCCGCGCGGGAGAGGGGAGAGCGGCGGGTCACGCCTTCTCCTCTCTTTCTTTTTTCAGCAGCTCAAGCTCGCGCAGGAAGGTGTCGGCGTCCTTGAACTCGCGGTAGACCGACGCGAAGCGCACATAGGACACCTCATCGAGCGCGCGCAGCCGCTCCATCACCATCTCGCCGATCTCGCTCGTGCTGACCTCCGGGCGCAGGGAGGACTGCAGCTCGCTCTCGATTTGCGAAACGAGCTCCTCGAGCTGCTCGCGCGAGACCGGGCGCTTGTAGCAGGACTTGACAAGGCCGGTGAGGATTTTTCCGCGGTCGAACACCTCGCGGCTGCCGTCTTTCTTGACGACGAGCAGCGGCACCGCTTCAATCAGCTCATAGGTGGTGAAGCGTTTCTTGCAGGCGACGCACTCGCGGCGGCGGCGAATGGCATCGCCCTGCGGGCGCGAATCGACGACCTCGCTTTTGGCAAAGCCGCAAAAAGGGCATTTCATAGCAGTCCCTCCGTTGCCCCCACTTTTTCTTATTTTACCACATCCGCCCCCCACGCGCAAGCGCACCGCCCCCGCGCTCCCCACCCCCGCGCGCGCGCCGCTTAGTCGCGTCCCCGCGTGTTTCTCGCGCCTCGCCGCCACCCCCCTCGCGCGCCCGCGCCGCGTGCGGGCTGGTATTTCCGCGCGGGGGTCTTTTCTTTTTGCGGGGAATGTGTTATACTGTAGGAGCAAAACTGTGACCTAACGGAGGCTTCACAATGAAAACCACACGTTTTATCCGGGGGGGCGCCTTCCTGCTCGCGCTGCTGCTCGCGCTGCTCGCGGTCCCCTTCGCCGCCGTATCGGCGGAGCCGGACAAGGGCACGCCCGACGCCGACATCGCGGGGGCAGCGCAGCTCGACCTTCACGTCTACGCGACCTCGGCGACCTCGAATAGCGGCTTTGAGCACTGGGGCGGGCATTTTCAGTTCGATCTGAACACCAACGTCAGCAGCCTTGACGCCACCGCCGGCGCCGGCACCTCCTCGAGCAAGTGGAGTTTCGATCTTTACTATCGCCCGACCTCG
This sequence comes from uncultured Lachnospiraceae bacterium, assembly GCA_964645985.1. GTDB lineage: Bacteria > Bacillota > Clostridia > Oscillospirales > CAG-272 > CAZYCC01. The sequence goes on from CAZYCC010000091.1 coordinate 3,974, forward strand.
CAGAGCAGCGGCGACTACGACAAGGTCACATGCGACCTTAAAACCTCGAACTGCTTCTACAAATTCGATAACGGCGACGTTATCTACCGCCTCATTCTCGATAACCAAATCAAAAGCGGCAAATTCGTGCGGCTGCAAAAGACGACCTACAACCTCGTCGTTGTCGTGAAGAACGACGGCGCGGTGGAGGGCTACGCCGAGCTTGCCTTTGAGTGGACAGAGGGCGCGGACGCCGCCTTCAGCTCTTTCACCGGCGTTTACCCGGACGAGGCGACCATCGGCTTCGTCCTGCCGCTCTACAGCGAGGCGCTGACCATTCACGTGGCCGAGGGGGAGGTGCCGACCTGCCCGTACTCGACCTTCTACCCCGGCAAAACTTTCGTTGGCTGGGAGGCGGAGGGCGTTATTTACAAGGACGCGCTGCCGGCCGCGACCGAGGACGCGACCTACACCGCCGTTTATGAGACGGCGCAGCCCGCGGGGGACGTGAGCGGCGACGGCGCGGTCTCGGCCAAAGACCTCTCCTTCCTTCTGCAGGGGCTGGGGGGAGTTGCGGGGGTGGAGATCCCCGCCATCGCCTCCTCGCTTGACGGGGAGGAGGGGTTCTCGATAGGCGACATTGCGGCGCTCGTTTCGCAAATGCAGACCGGGGAGTTTACCTCCTCCGATGAGACCATCGCCGCGCTGCGCGGCAAGAGGGCGCTCTTCCTCGGAGACTCGATCACCGCGGCGTCTACCTACGACACCTACCACAAGAGCTGGGGCTGGCCGAGGCGCATTCAGCGCGCCTATGAGCTCTCGGGCGCGATGAACGCCGGCGTTGACGGCGCGTCGATCTCCACCGTGCGCGGCGCGAACCGCGTCCTTGCGCAGCTCGAGCGCAACAAGAGCGGCCGCTTTGACTATGTTGTCCTGCACGGCTCGACAAACGACGCGTGGGACAGCGCCCCGGTGGGGGTTATGACGGCGGAGGACTGCTTTGACGTGGCGCAGTTCGACACCTCGACCTTCGCGGGAGGCCTTGAGGAGCTCTTCGCCCGCACAAAGGAGTACTACCCGAACGCGAAAATCGGCTACATCATCAACTTCCGCTTCCATGCGGGCACGCCCGGGCGCATGGGCGATATGACCGAGTATGTGGAGGTCGGGAAACAGATCTGCGACAAGTGGGGCATTCCCTACCTTGACCTCTACAATAACGAGGAGGTCACGAACACCCTGCAAAGCGGCGTTTCCGCCTTCTGCTTCGGCGACAGCGGCATTCACCCCAACTCGATGGGGTACGATGTCCTCTACCCCTACATCGCCGAGTTCATGGCGGGGCTGTGAGCGCAGCGCGAACAAAAACCCCCCTCCCGGGCGAACCAAATCCCGCTTTCTCGGGTAAACCAAAACCCGCCCCCTCGGGGGGCGGGTTTTTCGCAAGACTTCCGCGCGGCGGCGGAGCGGGGGGGGGAGGGCGCTTATCCTTCCCAGTCCTCCTCGTTTTCCCAGTTGTGATAGACCTCGGTGATGTCGTCGTCGTCGTCGAGGTGCTCGAGGAGCAGGCCCATGTGGCGAATGTCCTCGGGATTCTCGAGCGTGACGGTAGTCGCGGGAACTTTGCCCGCCTCGGCGCTCGCGACAGGGTAGCCCTTCGCGGTGAGCGCCTCGGCAATGGCGTAGACGTCGCTCGCCTCGGTGCGGATAACAAAGGTCACCTCGTCCCCCTCTCCCTCGCGCAGAAAATCGGTCGCGCCCGCCTCGAGCGCGTCCTCCATCAGCTTGTCCTCGTCGATTTCCGCGTCCTCATCGCCGACGAGAATGGTCCCCGCGTCGGTAAAGAGATAGGACACGCACCCCGACTGCCCGAGGTTGCCGCCGAATTTGTCGAAGAAATGGCGCATATCCGCCGCCGTGCGGTTGCGGTTGTCGGTCGTCGCCTTGACGATGACCGCGACCCCGCACGGCCCGTACCCCTCGTAGGTGATCTCCTCGTACTCCACATCCGAGCTGCCCGCCGCCCGCTTGATGATGCGGTCGATGTTGTCCCCCGGCACGTTGAGGCTCTTCGCCTTCGCGATGAGGTCCCGCAGCTTGCTGTTCGAGACCGGGTTCGGCCCCCCCGCCTTCACCGCGACCGCGATCTCCTTGCCGACCTTGGTAAAGACCTTCGCCCGCTGCGCGTCGGTCTTCTCCTTCTTGCGCTTAATGTTGTTCCATTTGCTATGTCCCGACATACGAACCTCCCGAGAGGAAATAAAATGTAGAGAAAACGAGCCCCCTCCCCCCTCCTCCGCCGCGCCCGCCGCGGCGCGGGGGTTTGAGCAAAAACGATATTTAGAAACGGCAGCTCGGATTTCGCAAATCCTC
>CAZYCC010000092.1:0-6236 GCA_964645985.1 uncultured Lachnospiraceae bacterium
CCCCAAAGAGATTGATAGGATTTTCGGAAGCGAACAAAATCTCTGCCCTTCGGGGTGGGAGTGTTTTCGGGGGAGGGGTGAGGATTGCCGTGATTTTGCGCGCTACCTCCTCCCGCACCATATCTCACTAACCACTACATTCTAACTACCACATTCTGCTACATTTCTCTTTTGCACTTTTTCTTATGACCATCTTCGATTTTCTCACGTTGCTCGGCGGGCTTTGCCTCTTTCTCTTCGGGATGAACGTGATGGGCAGCTCGCTCGAGCGGCGGGCGGGAGGGCGGCTGAGGGCGCTGCTCTCCAAGCTGACGACCGGGCGGCTTGCGGGGCTGCTCACCGGCCTTGGGATCACGGCGGTGATCCAGAGCTCCTCGGCAACGACCGTGATGGTTGTCGGCTTTGTTAACTCGGGGCTCCTGACCCTGCGCCAGGCGATCCACGTCATCATGGGCGCGAACATCGGCACGACGGTGACCGCGTGGCTGCTCTCGCTCGCCGGTATCTCGGGAGACAGCCTCGTCCTGCAGCTGCTCAAACCTTCCTCTTTCACGCCGGTAATTGCGCTCATCGGCATTATTTTATATCTTTTTCAAAAAAGCGAAAAGAAAAAGGACACCGGCGCGATCCTCCTCGGCTTCGCAACGCTGATGTTCGGTATGGAGACGATGTCGGGCGCCGTCGCGCCCCTGCGCGATATGCCCGCCTTCACGCGCCTCTTTGTCCTCTTTGAAAACCCGCTGCTCGGCGTCCTCGCCGGCGCGATCCTGACCGCCATCATTCAGTCAAGCTCGGCGTCGGTCGGCATCTTGCAAGCGCTCGCCGCGACCGGCGGGGTATCCTACGGCGCGGCGATCCCCATTATTATGGGGCAAAATATCGGCACCTGCGTCACCGCTCTTATCTCCTCTGTTGGTGCGAACAAAAACGCGAAGCGCGCCGCGCTCGTCCACCTCTCCTTCAATGTCATCGGGACGGTGGTATGGGGCGGCGTTTTTCTCGCGGTGCGTGAGATTTTCTCCTCGGCGATATTGTCTCAGCCCGCCTCGCTCTCCGGCATCGCGATTATCCACACTTTGTTTAATCTTCTTTGCACAGCCTTGATGTTCCCGATGACAGGACTTCTGGAAAAACTGGTCACCAAGCTCATCCCCGACCGCGCGGGAGAGGAGGCAGAGGACAAAATCGAGCTTGACGAGCGCCTGCTTGTCACCCCGTCGATCGCGCTCGCGCGCTGCCGGGAACTCTCCTGCCAGATGGCGCGCGAGTCGCTCGGCGCGCTTCGCGACAGCCTGACGGCGCTCACCGACTACACCCCCGCCCTCGCCTCGTCGATTCGACATCGTGAGGAGCGCGCCGACCGATTCGAGGACTGCCTCGGCAGCTACCTTGTTTCGCTCTCCTCGCGTCCGCTCGGCGAGGACGAGTCGGCGGAAGCGGCGAGGGTGCTCAAGACGATCGGCGACCTTGAGCGCGTGTCCGACCACGCGGTCGGTATCCTGAAGTCCTCGGAGGAGATGCGCGACAAAAAACTCACCTTCACCGACAAGGCGGCGCGCGAGCTCTCGGTTATCCTGCGCGCGACGAGCGAAATTCTCACCCTTTCGCTCGCCGCCTTCGAGCGTGACGATATTTCGTCCGCCGCCCTTGTCGAACCCTTGCGGATGACGATTGACGAGCTCGCCGAGCGCCTGCGCACCAATCATGTGCGGCGGCTGCAGCGCGGGGAGTGCTCAATTGAGGTCGGCTTTGTCCTCACGGATTTGCTAAACGACCTCTCGCGCACGGCGGGCCACTGCTCGAACATCGCCGGCACGACAATCGACATGGCGCATCACAATCTCAACCTTCACTCCACTCTGCGCGAGGCCAAAACCGACGATCCCGTCTTCCGCGAAAACTACAGAAATTATAAGAAAAAATACGAAATCTTGCAGGAATGAAACCAAGCTCACCCTGAATGACAGCTCCGGCGTCACCGCGGCGGCGCGCCATGAAACCCCCCTTTCGGCTTCCCTTTCTCTTGCATTTTTCGCGCAAAACGTGTATACTTCTCTTGCCGAGCGGGGATGAGTCAAGGGAGCGATTTCCTGTTGCGTCCCTTCACTTTTCCTTTCTTTGCGCCTTTTCAAATTATCCTCACCTTTTCATAACACCACTCGAAAGGACTGAATTATGAAAATTCTTGTTGTTAACGCGGGGAGCTCCTCGCTCAAGTACCAGCTGTTCGAGACCGCGACAGGCGAGGTGCTCGCGAAGGGCAACTGCGACCGTATCGGCATCGGCGACAGCGCCATTAAGCATAGCACTTTTGACGGGCGCGAGCTGAAGAGCAAGGTGCAGATGCCCGACCACGCGGCGGCGATGCAGGTACTTGTCGGCGCGCTGACCGACCCCACCTACGGCGTCATCGCGGACATGGGCGAAATCGAGGCGGTCGGGCACCGCGTGGTACATGGCGGCGCGTATTTTTCCGAGTCGGTGCTGCTAAATGACGATGTCCTCACGAAGCTCGAGCGCTGCTACGACTTCGCGCCTCTTCATACGATGGCGCACATCCAAGGAATCAAAGGGTGTCTTTCCGTGATGCCGGACGTGCCGGAAGTGCTCGTTTTTGACACCGCCTTTCACCAGACGATGCCCGCGAAGGCCTACCTCTACCCCATCCCGTATGAGATGTACGAGGAGGATCAGATCCGCCGCTACGGCGCGCACGGCACCTCGCACCGCTACGTCACCGCGGAGATGTGCAAAATCTTGGGGCGCACCGAGGGGACAAAAATCATCACCTGCCACCTCGGCAACGGCTCATCGATCTCTGCCGTCAAGGACGGGCACGTCATCGATACGAGCATGGGCCTCACCCCGCTCGCGGGTCTGGAAATGGGGACGCGCTGCGGAGACATCGACCCCGCGATAGTTCCCCTGATGATGAAAAAGTACAAAGTCGGCGTTGACGACATAGGCGACTTTATGAATAAGAAGTGCGGCCTGCTCGGCGTCTCGGGGGTCTCCTCGGATATGCGCGAGGTCGAGGCGCAGGCGGAGAAACCCGGTGAAGAGGGCGAGAGAGCGCGGCTCGCGATAGAGATTTTGGAGTACGAGATCAAGAAGTATATCGGCTCCTATGCCGCCGCGATGGGGGGGCTTGACGCTGTCGTATTCACCGCCGGCATAGGGGAAAATAACGTCTCCCTACGCGAGCACGTTTGCGAGGGGCTGGAGTTCCTCGGGATTAAAATTGACCCCGTCGCCAACCGCGCCGCGCGCGGCAAGACGGCTAAGATCAGCGCAGATGACTCGCGCGTCGCGGTCTATATGATCCCGACGAACGAGGAGTGGATGATCGCGAAGGACACCGAGCGGCTCGTGCGCGGTGGAGCCGCTGCATAGCGAAAAATTGTGGTATGCCGCGAAAGGCGATCCTGCGGGAACAACGCGCCGATACCGCGCCCGCCGCGCGCGGCAGAATATCGTTTTTGCTTGTAGACCGCATTCCTCCGCACCCTTATTTTTCGGGACGAGAAAGTGCGTGGATTCGCTCACCTTCACGCGGCGGGAAGTAAGATAAAAGTTTGCAATCACCATTCAAAAGGGCAAAAATTCTTCGGGGAAACGCCGGAAAAATAGCCCTTGGCGCTGAATAAGACTGACAGCTGCGGGGGGCTGCGGCAGAGGGCCGACCTCGCCGGCGCAAAGCCCCCGACATCACTTTGGTCGCATATCTCGGGAAGCCCGTTTCCCACTTTTTCCGCAAAACTCCCTAAACTCCCCCTTTTCTGCTCCCTTCCCCGGAGGTTAGTATGGAATTTGGCGAAAGATTTCGCGCGCTGCGCCTGAAGAAGGGACTCTCGGAGGATCAGCTCGCCGCGTATTTCGGCGTGAGCTGGAAGGACATCACCGCGTGGGAGAAGGGGCGCGAGGAGCCGTCGCTGCCGATGCTGATGAAGATCGCCGCGTATTTCGGCGTGTCGACCGACTCGCTGCTCGGGATGGACCGCATTCTGCGCGACACGCTGATTGCCGATTATCTCGAGCGCTATCAAGATCACATCGCCGCGGGGAGGCTGCCGGAGGCGATTGCCGTGATGCGCGAGGGCCTCACGCATTTTCCCGACAACCCGCGCTTAAAATGTATGCTGCTGTACGCGCTCTACCTTTCCTGCACGCGCCCGGCAGCGATCAAGCATTACTCGCCCGAGATTTTGTCGCTTGGCGACGACCTGCTCGCGACCTGCACCGACGACACCATTCGCTACGAGGCGCGGCGGGTGCTCTGCCTGCACCTCTTTGAGGATTTAAAGGATTATTCTCGCGCGCTCGAGGTCGCGCGGGGGTTGCCGCCGCGCAAGGTATGCCGTGAGGAGATGATTGCCGAGGTTTCCTCCGGGCAGGAGCGCGCGACAGCTCTGCGCGCGAATCTGCTCGAGGGCGGCGAGGCGCTCGTGCGCGACATCCTGAGGCTGCTCGGCGAGGAGGGCGCGATCCCCCCCGAAGAGCGTCTACCGGCGATTCGCCTTGGCGCAAAGCTACTCGAAACCCTATTTCCCGGGGACTGCGCTGCAAATTCTTCCTCGGATAATGCGGGCGAGGGGCACTCCGGCGACGCCGACGCAGACCATGACCAGGGGGGCGCGAGCTCCGACAGCAGCGCGTCAAATCACAATTCCGCCTCAAGCGCCTCCGTCAATGCCGCTCCCGTTGAGGTATCTCTCTTTTCGTTTAACGCAATGAAAGATCTCGCGCTGACCGCGCTGCGCGAGGGGTATTTTGATGATGGGTTCGCGCTGCTCGAGCGGGCGGCGTGCCTCGCGGTCGCCTACGACGCGCTCCCCGAGAAGTCGACCTACCGCACGCCGCTCTTGCGCGGGCTGCCGCTCCCGCACGAACCCGCCTCAACGGAGGAACCGTCCGCCTCGCGCGCGATGCTCGCATCCATCGAGGTGCTCGGCGGCTCGGACGCGCTGCGCTACGACCCGCGCCTCGCGCGCGTCCTCTCGATCCTCACCGGGCACGATCTCACTGCGTCCCCCTCCCCAGAAAAGGCGTGACCGTCTCCATCGCGCGGCCCCTCGCGGGGGAACCGCCTGCCGGGTCGCCCCCGCGGGCGACAGATTTCACCGGCGGCCGCCGGAACCTCGGAATTCCGCAAAAAGTTTCTGCAAGAGCCGCCTCGGAGAGGTGCGGCAAGAGAAAAGTCACATAAAGTTTGCAAATCTCCCTCTTAATTGCCGCCGCTGCTCTACTTCTCGTTGACAGTTGACCGGTGGCAAATGTCCTACGGGACACCCCTTAAGAATTTTTGCGAAACACAGGCTTTTCTCGCGGTGTGACGAAATATTTTGCAGACGGAGCGTCACAACAATTTGCATTCCCGCGCCCTTGTCAAACCTCGTCTTTCTTTCGCTCCCGTTCGCGTTTCCCTTTTTTGCCCCTCGCGCAAGATTCCCGATTTCCCCATCCCCTTGATCTCCCCTCGCGATGACCCCGCTCCTCGATGCGCAGAAGTTTTTCGGTCTCAACTTCCCGCCTCGCCTGCGGGAGGAGATTTCGATCGCGCTCGCCGAGGGGCTGCGCGCGCGCTTAGGGGAGCGCGGGCGGCTCGTCCTGCTCGCCGGTGGGGGGGTTTTCGGGGAGATCTCTTCCCGCGCCGCTGCGCTTTTGCGCGGCGAGCTTCAATCGCGGATTTTCCTTTATCGAGCCCCGGCTGGCTGCTCTCCTGATTCCTCACAAAGCGCCTCGGGCTGCCTTTCCGCGGCGATGGGGCCCGCCCCCGCAGCTTGCTATGTGCCTTTGCCCGAACCCGCCTACCTCGCCTCCCTCACCTCGCGCGACATTCTCCTTGACGCGACGTTTGGCGCGCGCGGCGCTGCCCTCCCCGATGATCTCATCGCCGCGTGGAACGCATCTGCGGCGGCGAAAATCGCGCTCGGCTGCCCATGTGGCGTTGACCCCGCGACCGGGCAGATCCTCTCGCCTCCTCTGCGCGCCGGCGCGACGTTCACGCTCGGCGGCGGCTTTCCCGGGGACGTCCTTTACCCCGGGGCGGAGGAGGCAGGCGAGCGTTTCGACTTCCCCCTTCCGCGCGCTCTCGCGAGCGCCCTCGCGGGAAGCATCCTTGCCTTAGATGACCTGCCGCCGCGCCCTCCGTGCCCGCCGCGCGCGCACAAGGGCAGCTGCGGGACGGTTGCGCTGCTCGCCGGTTCCTCGGGCGAAGACGGCGCGCCGCGCTACAC
>CAZYCC010000093.1:0-6215 GCA_964645985.1 uncultured Lachnospiraceae bacterium
CTCGTGGGAGCCGCCGCTCGTTTCCCTTGACATCTCCCCCGTTTCGCGGTATACTACCTCTTATCCCGCTCTCTTGGCGCTCCGCGCGCAAAGAGAGCTGCTCCGCTTTCCCGCGCGAGGAGCGGCGAGAGCACTCCCGCGTCTGGTTCGCTTCGCTCCTTTGTGCGGCACCGCCGCGCGAAGAGACTTCTGTTTCCTGTTCTCGCTCCCGCGCATGGCGTACGGGCGATACTTAAACAATTTTTTCTCGAAGATATTTTTCTTTCCCCCGCGTCCCCGCGCGGATGCCGCATCTTCCTTTCTATGACTTCACTTGCGAAAACTTACTCCCCCCGGGAGTTTGAGGAAAAACATTATGCGCGCTGGGAGCGCGGAGGGTATTTCAAGCCCTCGGGCGACCCCACGAAGCCCACCTTCACCATCGTCATCCCCCCGCCGAACATCACGGGGCAGCTGCACATGGGTCACGCGCTCGACAACACCCTGCAGGACATCCTCGTGCGCTACAAGCGGATGCGCGGCTTCGACACGCTCTGGGTGCCGGGCACCGACCACGCGTCGATCGCCACCGAGGCGAAGATCGTTGAGGCGATGCGCGAGGAGGGCCTCTCCAAAGAGCAGATCGGGCGAGAGGCGTTCCTCTCGCGCGCGTGGGACTGGCGCGAAAAATACGGCTCGCGCATTATCACGCAGCTCAAGAAGATGGGCTCGTCCTGCGACTGGGACCGCGAGCGATTCACGCTCGATGAGCGCTGCTCGGACGCGGTAAAGGAAGTCTTCGTGCGTCTCTATCGTAAAGGACTCATCTACCGCGGCGAGCGCATTATCAACTGGTGCCCGCACTGTAAGACGACCATCTCCAACGCCGAGGTCGAGCATATCGAGCAAAAGAGCCACTTCTGGCACATCCGCTACCCGCTCGTCGGCGGGGGAGGGAACGTCGAAATTGCGACTACCCGCCCGGAGACCCTCCTCGGCGACACGGCGGTTGCCGTCAACCCCTCCGACCCGCGCTACGCGCATCTCATCGGCAGCTATGTTACCCTGCCGCTCGTCGGGCGGCGTATCCCCATCGTCGGGGATGAGCACGCACAAACCGACAAGGGCACCGGCGCCGTCAAAATCACGCCCGCGCACGACCCGAACGACTTCGAGGTCGGGCGGCGGCAGCACCTGCCGATGGAAGTGATGCTGACGCCGGACGCAAAAATCACAAGCAACTACCCGCGCTACGCCGGAATGGACCGCTATGAGGCGCGCGAGGCGATCGTCGCGGACCTTGAGCGAGAGGGCTACCTTGTCGGTATCGAGGACCTCACGCACGAGGTCGGCAGCTGCTACCGCTGCGGCACGACGATCGAGCCGATGGTGTCGCTGCAGTGGTTTGTGCGCATGGAGCCGCTCGCCGCGCCCGCCGTCGAGGCGGTGCGCCGAGGAGAGGTGAAGTTCGTCCCCGAGCGCTTCACGAAAAATTATCTCCACTGGATGGAGAACACACAGGACTGGTGCATCTCGCGGCAGCTCTGGTGGGGGCACCGTATCCCCGCCTACTACTGCGAGAGCTGCGGCGAGGTCACCGTCTCGAAGGAGCCGCCCCCCGCCTGCCCGCGCTGCGGCGGGAGAGTACATCAGGACGAGGACACGCTCGACACCTGGTTTAGTTCTGCGCTCTGGCCCTTCTCGGTGCTCGGCTGGCCGGAGGATACCGCTGACTACCGCCGCTACTACCCGACAAACACCCTCGTCACCGGGTACGACATTATCACCTTCTGGGTGTCGCGGATGATCTTCTCGGGCATCGCCTACACCGGCAAAGTTCCCTTCGACACGGTGCTCATTCACGGGCTTGTGCGCGATGCGCAGGGGCGGAAGATGTCGAAGTCTCTCGGCAACGGCATCGACCCGCTTGAGATCATCGACAAATACGGCGCCGACGCGCTGCGTTTCGCGCTCGCCACAGGCAACTCGCCCGGCGCGGATATGCGCTTCTCGGACGAGCGCATCGAGGCGGCGCGCAACTTCGCAAACAAACTGTGGAACGCCGCGCGCTTCGTCCTGCTCAACCTCAGTATCGAGAGCATTACCCTTCCCTCCCCGAGCGAGATGGAGCTTGAGGACCGCTGGATTTTGTCCGGGGTCAACCGCCTCGCGCGCGAGGTCTGCGATAACCTCGACCGCTACGAAATAGGCGTCGCGCTCGGCAAGATTTACGACTTTGTTTGGGACGTTTTCTGCGACTGGTACATCGAGCTGGTCAAGCCCCGCTTTGCCGACAAAGGCAGCGCGACCAACCGCGTGGCGCAGAACGTCATCGCGGCGGTGCTCGACCGCATTCTTAAACTGCTGCACCCTTTCCTGCCCTTCATCACCGAGGAAATCTGGCAGTCAATGCCCCACTTCGGCAAAAAGAAACCGGCCGAGGACGAGGACGCGGCAAACTCGTCTTTGCCAAAGGAGGGCGAGGCGGGAGCTGCCCCTTCGAGCGGCGCGGAAGAAGAGGATGACTTTTGCGAGCCGGAGAGCATTATGATTGCGGCGTATCCGCAGTATGACCCCGCGCTCGACTTCCCGCGCGATGAGGAGAAGATGCGCGCGCTCATCGAGGTTATCCGCGCCGTGCGCGCCCTGCGGCAGGAGCGCGGCGTCCCGGTGACGCGCAAGGCGGCGCTGCACATCGTCTCGGGAGATGGAGACATCTTTAACGAGCGCGCAACGCCGATCTTCGCGCGACTCGCAGGCGCATCGAGCGTGGAGTATACCTCCTCGTACGAGGGCGCGAGCAGCGCGCTGCAGGCGGTCACCGCCCGTGCGACGGTCTATATCCCGCTCTCCGACCTTGTAGACCTTTCGCAGGAGCGCGCGCGTCTTGCGCGAGAGCGCGAGAAAATCGCCGCCGACATCGCCCGCACCGAGGCGCGCCTTGCGAACGCGTCCTTCACGGAAAAGGCGCCCGCCCGCGTCATCGATGCCGAGCGCGAAAAACTCTCAAGAGCAAAAGAAACCCTGCGCGGCATCGAGGAGGCCCTGCGCAAGGTGGGCGGGGAGTAAAGCGCGCTCGCGGGGAGTGCCCTCTCTCCCACAACCCCCCCGCGGGCAAAACACCGCGCCGCGTGCGAGGCGCAATAGTAAAACCCCTCGCACGAAAGGGAAGCGGAGGGGCGCAGCACAAAAAGAACCGCCCCCGGCGGTTCTTTTTGTATGTGGGGCGGGGCCGCAAAGGGGAGCGTGGCGGCGTTCACGCGGGCGCGGGGCGCGGGGTGCCGAGGTGCGCGGGGGCACGCGGGGGGTGCGGGCGGAGGGCGGGGGGCGCGAGGATGGGGGTGCGGAATGCAATGGGGTGCGCGGGGGTACGGAGGTGCAGAGGCGGCGTTCACGCGCCGCGCGCAAGCGCAACGCAACCCGCGCTCAGATAGGGGGCGCGGAAGGACGGAAGGGGGCGTGGCGGCGTTTGCACGCGGGAGCGCGCTAATGCGCGCGGGCGCGGGGCTCCCCTCTTGCCAAAGGAGCACGCAAGAGGGCGGGGACGCACCCGCCGCCGCGAGGCTTCGCCGGGCGGGACTGCCGTTTCTTCCTTGACAATCCCCTTTTTTTATGCTACACTGCTCTTAACTTTTCGGAGGAATTATGCGGCGATGGAATCTTCATCGAGCGGGAGCGGGGCTGCTGCTTTTGTGCGCGCTCGCGGCGGCGCTCGCCGGGTGCGGGGGGAGCGGGACGCCGAACGGGATGAAGCGCGAGAACGTCCTCGATGAATATGTGGAGGACATCGTCGATTTCCGGCTGTTTGTGCCGCAGGACTGGGTTGTGCGCATGGCGTCCGGCATCGTCACGGCGAGCGCCGACGAAATGAGCAGCGTCAACCTCTCGATGACCGCCTTCTCTCTCTCCGGCTCGCCGACCGTGGAGGAGCAGTGGGGCATTATTAAGGCGGAGTTCGAGAAGACCTACGCCGGTTTTACGGTTCTCGCCGAGCCGAACTTCGAGGACGAGGAAAATCTTTCGCACGACCCCTGCGTCACCAAAATCGCCGGGGAGGACGCGATTTTCTGCGACTACGACGCGAAAATCGGCGGCAACCCCTGCCGCTATCGTATCCACCTCTTTATCCACGACGGCTACCTCTATGTCCTCACCTACAGCGCGACCGAGACCTTCTTCGAGGGAGGCAAAGAGGACCTTGCGCGCATTCTCTCGGCGCTGACCTTTGACCGCAAGGCGAGCGCGCCCGACGGGATGAAGGCGGCGAGCGCGGCGGAGGGGCGGTTCGTCTCCTCCGAGGACTACCGCTTCTTCGTCCCGTCCGACTGGGAGACAGACACCGGCACCGGCGTTTACACCGCGCGCTTCGGCGGAGGCTTGCCGACCGCTTTCACCGTGATGACCGACCCGCTTGAGGACGCGAACATCTCGATGAGCGACTATTTTGACAGCTTCAAGGACGAGTTTAACGAGAGCTTCCCCGGGTGGAAGCTCGATTCGGGGCCGACCGAGGCGACGCTGCCGGGCAGCGAGGGGTCGCTCATCCCGGCACTTGAGTACGAGTACACCGTCCCCCTCGACGAGGAGGGCGAGGTCGCGGCGTATCGCTACTGCCAAGTGCTCTGCAAGCGCGAGGATCGGATGATCTTACTCACCTTCTCCACGACCGAGAATTACTACGACGACCACATCGAGCACTTCACAAAAATCCTCGACAACTTCGTTATCACCGAGTGACCGCCGCGCCGCCCGGTCGCTTGCGGCGCCGCCGCGCCCTCGGAGAAGGCGGCGGGCGCAGGGAGAGCGGCGCTGCTTTTTTCATCGGCATATCCCCGCGCGACCCTCGCCGAGCGGGCGTGAGGAATAGCGCGAGGGCCTACCGCACAATGGATTTGACACCAAATAACCCGTCGCCGCAGAGCGGGGAGGCCGCACTTCCCTGCCCTTCTCTTTATTTTGACGGGAGCGCAACGACACCGCTTTGCGCGGGGGCTGCCGCGGGGATGCGCGCGGCGGTGCGCGCGTTCGGCAACCCCTCATCGCTGCATCACGAGGGCCTATCGGCGGAGAAGCTGCTGCGCGAGGCGCGCGAGCGTTTGCTCGCCTCGCTCGGCGGCGAGCGGGGCACCCGCCTCATCTTCACCTCCGGCGGGACCGAGGCGAACAACCTCGCGCTCTTCGGGACGCTCGCGAGACGATCGCGCGGCGGGAGGACGCGGCTCATTCTCACCGACAGCGAGCACCCGAGCGTGCACAATGCCGCGCTCGCCCTTGCCGAGAGGGGGGTCGATGTCATCTTCCTGCCGACGAGCGGAGGCGTTGTCGACGAGAACCGCCTCTACGATGCGCTGACGCCCGAGACCGTGCTGCTCTCGGTGATGGCGGTTAACAACGAGACCGGCGCGGTCTACCCGATCGAGCGGCTCTTTCGCATGGCAAAACAGCGCGTCCCCGGCATCCTGACGCACACCGACGCGGTACAGGCGTTTGGCAAAATCCCCCTGCGAGCGCGCGATCTGGGCGCCGACCTCGTTACGGTAAGCGCGCACAAAATCGGCGGGCCGAAGGGGGTCGGCGCGCTCGCCGTGGCGGAGGAGGTGGCGCGGCGGGGGGCGCTCGCCCCGCAGATCCTCGGCGGAGGGCAGGAGGGGGGGCTGCGATCGGGGACGGAAAACACCATAGGGATCGCCGGGTTCGCAGGAGCCGCGGAGGAAGTGTTCCATCACTTTTCCGAGAACGCGCAAAGAATGGCGGAGCTGCGCGCCTATCTCATCGCTAACCTCCCGCGCGGTGCCGCCCCGCACCTGCCGCCGCGCGCCGCGCCGCACATCCTGAACATTGCCGTCCCCGGCATTAAGAGCGAAACGATGCTGCACTTCCTCTCGGGGCGGGGTATTTGCGTGTCGAGCGGGTCCGCCTGCTCCTCGCACGGCAAAGGGGAGAACCGCGTGCTCTCGGCGTTCGGCATCCCGCGCGATGAGGCGGACTGTTCGCTGCGCATCTCACTTTGGGAGGGAAACACCCTCGCCGAGGCGGACGCCCTGCTCGCCGCCCTCGACAGCGGCATCCGCACCCTCGTGCGAATCCGCGGTTGAATCGCGGGGGCAACCCCCGCGAAGGCGCGGTTTTCCATCTATCAAAAAAGCGCGGCGATGGAGCTGCACTTTTTTACTTAGTGTACGCTCAACAACCCATTAATGTCTTAAAAATCATTGATTTTCCGATATTTGTTTCCC
>CAZYCC010000094.1:0-6168 GCA_964645985.1 uncultured Lachnospiraceae bacterium
CGCCCTCGCGGGGTGTATCGCTCCCCCCGCACTGTTCCGTTTCCGCGGCGGCGCGGCCGGTTCTGTTCTCGTACAATATCGTTTGGGATAGGGGGGCGTTTCTTTTTTCGGAGATTTTTATGAAACTTTCGCTGGAGTGGCTCTCGGAGTTTGTCGATTTGACGGGGGTGGGGGCGGAGGAGTATTGCGATCGGATGACCGAGACCGGGTCGAAGGTCGAGGGGGTGGAGAACGCGGGGGAGGACATCGAGAATGTCGTCGTTGGGCGGATTTTGTCGGTTACACCGCACGAGAATTCGGATCACCTCGTCGTCTGTATGCTTGACTGCGGGGAGGGTTCACCTCGGCAGATCGTGACGGGGGCGCGCAACGTTTTCGCGGGGGCGCTCGTGCCGGTGGCGGTGCCGCCGGCGACCCTGCCAGGCGGGGTGACGATTAAGGCGGGCAAACTGCGCGGGGTCACCTCAGACGGAATGCTCTGCTCAGTGGGAGAGCTGGGCCTCACAGAGAACGATATGCCCTACGCCATCGCCGATGGCATTCTCATTCTCGATGAGCGCGATACGCCTGGTCTAACGCCTGGGACCGATATTCGCGAGGCGCTCGGGCTGCGCGACACGGTCGTCGATTTTGAGATTACGCCCAACCGCCCGGACTGCCTCTCGGTGATAGGCCTTGCGCGCGAGAGCGGGGCGTCTTTCGGGAAAAAGGTAAACTACCATACGCCTCTCGTGCGCGGGGGAGGCGATGCGCTCGGGCGGGTGGAGGACTACCTGCGCGTGCGGGTGGAGGACGGGCGGCTCTGCCCGCGCTACACCGCGCGCGTCCTTAAAAATGTCAAGGTCGCGCCCTCGCCCCTCTGGATGCGGCGGCGGCTGCGCATGGCGGGCGTGCGCCCGATCAACAACATCGTCGACATCACCAACTATGTGATGCTCGAATACGGGCAGCCGATGCACGCCTTCGACTATAAGTGCCTTGACGGCCGCGCGATCACCGTGCGCGCGGCGGCGGAAGGTGAGACCTTCCGCTCGCTCGACGACAAGGATCACACCCTGCGCGCCGGAATGCTCGTCATTGCCGATGAGCAAAAACCGGTCGCGCTCGCGGGCGTGATGGGCGGGGCGAACTCAGAAATCGAGGAGGACACCGAGACGGTCGTCTTTGAGTCGGCGAACTTCCTCGGCAGCAGCGTGCGCGTCACCTCGCGTGCCCTCGGGATGCGCACCGAGTCCTCCGCGCGCTTCGAGAAGGGCCTTGACCCGGAGAACACCATCGCCGCGGTAAACCGCGCCTGCGAGCTTGCGGAACTGCTCGGCGCGGGCGAGGTCGTGGACGGGATTATCGATGTCTACCCCGGACGGCGAGAGGCGACGGTTCTGCCGCTCGAGAGCGAGAAAATTAACCGCTTCCTCGGCCTCGACGTGCCGCGCGCGCGCATGGAGGAAATCCTGCGCTCGCTCGATTTCACGGTGGAGGACGGGGCCGTTACCGTGCCTTCCTTCCGCGCGGATGTGCAATGTATGAACGACCTTGCCGAGGAGGTGGCGCGCATGGTCGGCTACAACACCATCCCGGCGACCCTGCTGCGAGGCGAGGTGCAGACAGGTCTGCTGACCCCCCTGCAGAAATATCGCGAGAAACTGCACACCCTCCTTACCGGGATGGGCGCGTTTGAGATTTGCACCTTCTCCTTTGTCTCCCCGAAAAACGACGACAAAATTCGCCTCTCACCGGACGACCCCGCGCGGCATCACACGGTCATTCGCAACCCTCTCGGGGAGGCGACTTCGGTGATGCGCACCTCGATGCTGCCGACCGCGCTCGAGTGCCTCTCGCGCAACGCCGGAAACCACGGCGCGCCGGTGCGCCTGTACGAGATCGCGCGCTGCTACTTCCCGCGCGGGGAGCATGAGCAGCCGCAGGAGCGCGGCGAGCTGGTGTTTGTCACCTACGGCGAGCGCGAGAGCTTTTACACGGTGAAGGGCATCGCCGAGACGCTGCTGCGCGCCTCGGGCATTTCCCCGGTGATCGCCTCCTGCCGCGACAACCCGACCTATCACCCCGGGCGGTGCGCGGTCGCCACGACAAAGGAGGGCGCGCGGCTCGGGGTCTTTGGGGAGCTGCACCCCGAGGTCGCCGAGAATTACGGTTTTGATGAGGCGAGCCGGGTGTACGCCATCGAGTTTGATGTCGACGCACTCTTCGCCGCCTCGCACGATGAGAAGGGCTACACCCCGCTGCCGAAATACCCCTCGACCTTCCGCGATCTCGCGTTTGTCTGCGAGAGGGATCTTGAGGTGGGAAGGATAGAGGAAATCATATCGCGCGCGGGCGGGCGCGCCGTGGAATCGGTTTCACTCTTCGATATTTACGAGGGCAAGCAGGTTCCCGCCGGGAAAAAGAGCGTCGCCTTCCGCGTGACAATGCGCCACGCCGACCACACCATCACCGATGAGGAGGCGGACAAGGTCGTTGCGAAAGTTCTGCGCGTCCTCGAAAAGGAGCTCGGCGTGGGCTTGCGGGAGTGAAAAACCCCGCGCAAGGCGCGTTCGCGGCGAGCGGGTGCGCCGTTCCCGCATCGCCTCTGCTCAATACAAAACCCGCCCCCCATCGGGGCGGGTTTTCGCGCGCGGCGGGTTTTCCTCACTCCACTCCTTCTAGCGCGTATTGGATTGACGTGACCACTCCCCCGTCCGTGAGGATGAGCAGCTGCGCGCGCCCCTCGCGGTAGAGGTAGCTGCCGTTCTCGCCCTCGTGGCTGCTGCCGAGCGCCGGTTCGATGGCGCTCTCGGGCGCGCCGATAAAGAGGCCCTCGCGCGTCGTCACCGCGTCGCTCGTGAGGTATACGGCGCTGAGGCGGTCAAGCGCGCCATCGGGGTAGGTCTTGAGCAGGAATCCGTTATAAGTGTACTCCTTATCTTTGCCGTCGTAGGCGCAGCTGTCGCTCTCGACATAGTTTGTCCAGTTGCCGAGCGCACGCAGCATTGGCGCGACGTCCTCGCCCAAGGTGAGCGTCGTGCCGCCTATCTCGATTTTCCCGAGGTTCCCGACCTCCTCCTCCGCGGGTTCTCCGCCCCCTCCCGAGCTTTGCGCGGGGTCGCCGCCGCTCTCCCCGCCGCAGGCGATCATCCCGCAGGCGAGCAGCGCCGCGAGCAATAGGAGCGCTATCTTTTTCATCCATCCACTTCCTTTCTTTTTTCGAAAATCATCCTTCCCGCGCGGCCTTCCCCGCCGACCATGCCGCCTGTGCCGCCGCGCGTTTCACCCACCGCCGCAGCTCCCTCTCCCGCGGCGCACTCCGCGCTCCGCCCCCCGCGCAGCCCACGCCCACGCCTAACCCGCGCGATTTCTCCCGCGCCGCGCTTAACCCGCGCGATTTTGCCCGCTCCCTGCGCTTTCCTCCCGCGCGATTTCCTCCCAGCGGCGCACCGCCTCGCGAGCGTTTAGGCGGTTGGCGGCGTAGGACTCGCGCAGGAGCGACGGCGGCAGGAGATAGTCGTACTTGTCGGAGGCGGGGCACTCGGTGGGGGAGAGGAGCGTGCGCGCGTCGAGGTTCTCCCCACCGTCCTCGCGAAGGCGCGCGAGCAGCCGCGCGGGCAGCGTGCGCTCATCCGCCCCCTCCATTTTGAAGGTGATGTCATAGCAGCCCTCGTAGGCGATCGCCGAGATGCCAAACTCGGGCGCATATTTTTGCAAAATTCTTCTCATGGCGCGGAAGGAGCGCGTCCCGAGCCACGGGAAGAGGCAGTAGCTATAGCCGCCGAGGTGGATAAGGCTGCGCTCGACCACTCCTGTGGCGCGCGCCACGCGGCGCGCGGCGGCGAGGCGCGCGGCGGCGTTTGGCAGCAGATACGGGTAGACCGTGTCCTCGGCGAGGACCTGCCGCATCCGCTGCAGCACCCTCGTGTGAATTTCGCCGTATCCGCCCGGCCAGGAGATCTCCATCTTTCCCTTGACCCCGTGGACAAAGATGAGCTTTTTCGAGAGGCTGACCTCCTCCACCTCCCAGACCCTCCCGGCAAGGGCGAAGCGGTCGCCGACCGGCGGCGCGGAGGACACCGTGCCTATCTCGTCCGATCCCGCGCGCACGGTGAAGTCGTCCTCGTCCTTGAAGGTCGCGTAAAAGCGGAAGGAGTTCGTCAGGCGCTCGCCACTTAGACCGATAATGAGCCCGCCCTCCTCGGTCGCCTCGAGAAAGTCCTCCCGCAGCATAAAGCGCAGCAGGTCCCGGTAGAGCTCTCGCGGCACACCCGCGAAGGGCGGCAGGGCGAGCACCCGCCCGGCGAGCGCGACGGGGGTCAGCTCCCCGGCGGCGCGGAGCGCCGAGAGGGTCTGCTGAAAGAGCAAAGAGAGCGGCAGGGGCTTGCTCCCGGGAGGCTCGATGAATTTTTCCTCGGCGTAGAGCTGGACGATGGCGATCGCGCGCAACAGCTCCCACGGGATGAGCTTCGGCAGCGGCGCGTCGGGCAGGGGCATTTCCTCACGCAGGACCATCACCATCTCGGGCGGCTGCCCGCGCCGCCCGGATCGCCCGAGCCGCTGCAAAAAACCGCAGACGCTCGTCGGCGCGCCGTTATGCAAAATTCTCTGCAAGATGCCGATGTCGATGCCGAGCTCGAGCGTCACCGTCGCGCAGGCGACGTAGCGCTCGCCGCTCTCGCCGCGCTTGAGCTTCGCCTCGGTCTCCTCGCGCAAAGAAGCGGAGAGATTGCCGTGGTGGATGAGAAAGCGGCCGGGGTCATCGCCCCGCGCCTCGGCGATCTGGCGCAGCGTCGCCGTGACATACTCAGTCTCCTCGCGCGAGTTGGAAAAGAGCAGGCACGACCGCCCGCGCGCGCTCTCGTAAAGGTACTCATACCCCGGGTCAAACGCCGCGCGCCCCGCCTCGCCGCTGCCCCCCCGCTGCGCGGATTGCAGCGCGCGCAGCTCGGCAAACCCGGCGGGGCACTCGGGCAGCTCATCCGACCCGTCGGGAGAGGCTGAGGCGAGCGCAGTTTCGCTCGATGGCACCGCCTCGCCGCGCGAGGGGCCACTGCCCTGCGGCGCGCTTCCGTTCGAGGAAGCGAGGGGGATCTTCGCGTCCCCCGCGCTTTCGCCCTCGCGATTTACGCCGTCATTTGCGATCCTCCCGCCCACCGGCAGGGGGGAAGCTCCGCCGGTCGGGGCGCTCGCGCCCGGAGCCGCACCGCCGCTCGCGCCTGCGTCGCCCGATGGGGTAGCGGGCGCGGCGGCGTTTTCCCCGTGGACAGCGGGGTTTTGCGAGGTCTGGTCGAAATGGTCATTTTGGATGAAGAAATGCGCAACGCCGAGCCGCCACGCGGGGCTTTGCTCATCGCAGGTCGTGTAGGCGGTGTCGCGCCCGGACCCCGCCCCGAGGAAGCGCGCCGCCCCCTCCCGGTCTCCTAAAGTGGCAGAGAGCGCGACCCGCCGCGGATGGTAGCCGATCGCCCGCCCGAGCCGCGCCATCTGGCAGGAGATCTGCCGCCCGCGGTCGCTGTTCATCACGCTGTGCAGCTCGTCGATAACGATAAAGCGCAGGTCGCCGAAGAGCCGAGGCAGGTCGTTTTGCCGGTTCATTAACATCCCCTCGAGCGACTCGGGCGTGATTTGCAAAATGCCGCGCGGCTCGCGCAGCGCCTTTTGCTTGTGCGAGGAGGCGACATCGCCGTGCCAGTGGGTGAGCGGCACCTCCGAGAGGCGCAGCAGCCGCTCCATGCGCTCGTATTGGTCGTTAATAAGCGACTTCAGCGGCGCTATATACAGCACGCCAAACGTGAGCGGAGGGCGCTCGCAGAGCATCGTGAGGATGGGGAAGAACGCAGCCTCTGTCTTGCCGGACGCGGTTGCCGAGCAGAGCAGGAGGTTGTCCTCGCTTGAAAATAGGACCCCCGCCGCCTGCCGCTGCACCTCGCGCATCCCCTCCCACCCGCTCTCGTAAATAAAGTCCCGCACAAACGGCGCGAACCGCGAAAAAAGCTCCTCGGAGGAAAACGGGGAGGAGAGAATGGGGTAAGGCATGGCAACCCTCCAAAACACAAAATAAAGTATAGCACGGCGGGCGCGGGGTGTCAAATAGAAAGCCGCAAGCAAGCGGGGGGTGTAGGGGAATTGCCGGGTCAAGATGTGAGTTATTTCGCGGGCAAATCTCGCAGGCGAGGGAGAAAA
>CAZYCC010000095.1:0-1637 GCA_964645985.1 uncultured Lachnospiraceae bacterium
AAGGTGTAGGGTGACCGTACTTTGTCGAGATTTCGACTGCTACCTCTAAGATTTAGTTTTCGGGGAAACCCCACTCCCGCTCGGTCATTTCCACTGCCGCGAGCCGTATGCACTGCTATCGCGGCGGGAACCGCCACTTCGCTCCTCCGGCTCTCTCGAGAAGCGGCCAAGGGTGGGGGGCTTTGCCCCCCTCTCTGCCCCCCGTTGGATTCCCCACCAAGGGGGAGCTGCGCTCCCCCTTGGAACCCCCACATAACGAACTGTTACGGTGCGCGGGGGTGTTTTCCTCTTTGCGGAGTAGAATCGCGGCGCGGGGGAAAGCACAAGGAGATTGATAGGATTGTCGGAAGCGAACAAAATCCCTGCCCTTCGGGGGATGGGGTGTTTTCGGGTGGCGGGGTTGGGATTAGCGTAATTTGCACTGCCCCGCTCAATCGCGGGGGGCAGTCCTCCCCCTCTACTGCCCCGGCTTGCGGCGGGCGCGCGCAAAACCCCGCGCGGGGGAGGTGGTTTGCCTTTTCCCGCTTTTCTTTATGGCTGCGCCGCGCCGAGGGCGAAGGCTTTTTTGTTTATCTCGAGGAATTTCTCCGAGACGGTCTGCTCAAGAGCTCTCTCCCAAGACTCGCGGGAGAAGGGAAACTCGCGCGAGAGGTACCCTAATAGGACGATGTTGACCGCCTTCGCAGAACCCGCCCGCAGGGCAAGATCTGTCGCGTCAAGATCCCGCACGCGCACGCCGTGCTCTCGCAGGCGCGTGAGCGCGTTGTGCGGGTAGGCGGCGGCGCCGGTGACGACCGGCATCGGGTCTATCTCGCGGTTGTTGGTGACAATGAGCCCGCCCGCGCGAAGGTAGGGGGCGTAGCGCGCCGCCTCGAGTTTTTCAAAAGAGAGGATGACATCCGCTTCTCCCGGCGAAACGAGCGGCGAGTGAACCTCGCCCTGCCCGCCGTAGCGCACATAGGTGACGACCGACCCGCCGCGCTGGCTCATCCCGTGCACCTCAGAGAGCTTCACGTCAAGCCCCTCGCGCAGCAGCAGATTTCCGAGCAGCCGCGCCGCGAGCAGCGTCCCCTGCCCGCCGACGCCGACAATCATCAAGGACGTGACCATAACCACCTCCGAAAATAAAAGCATTTCATTATAACATTAAAGAAACGATTCGTCAAGGAGGGAGAAATCGCGCGGCGCGCCGGGCGGCCGCCCCCGCGAAAAATAGACCTTCCGCGCTTTCCATTGTTTCGCGTGAAACATATTTTTTGTGGAAAAGCGGAAAAATCTGTGGAAAACTCGAAAAAATCAACGTTTGCGCGGAAGGCTTCTCCCCGCGTGCGCTTTCCGCCCTATTCTCGGCAACCGGGCATTTTCGCGAGGAGCCTCCTCGCAAAGTTTTCCCGCTTTGCATTGGGATTCGCGGCGCGAGCGCAAGCATTTAGCGAAAACATTCGTTTTTGCGAGAAACCCCATCCCCCGCGCCTTCGCTCCCCCTCGCGCCGCAAGCGGGAGCGATCCCTCCCGCTTTGCCGCAAGGGATTTTCGTTCTTGCGCGCACACCCCGCGCGGGCGTGTCCGCTCCTTCGGCGCTAGCAAGATTTCTTGCCCCTCTTCCTTGCGCGCAAACCCGCGCGAGCGGGGGCGGG
>CAZYCC010000095.1:1737-6144 GCA_964645985.1 uncultured Lachnospiraceae bacterium
GCGGGGGCGGGGCGAAAAATGTTTTCTTCGCGATGATTTTTCTCTTCCTTTTTCTGCTTTTTTGTGATATACTGCGTTTGCGAAGTGGCGATTTTCGCCTAAATTTTCCTCCGCCATTGCGCGGAGAGCACGCAAAGGAGAATTTTCTTCCATGAACAAGGGAAAGCGAAACGACGGTCAAGGGGCCGGCGCCGCAAAGAGGTCGCGCGCAGCGCTGTGGACGGCGCTCCTGCTCCTCGCGGTACTTCTCGCGGGAGCGGTTGCCGCCGTTGCCGTGAGCGCGGCGGACGACTACGAGGTGTACGCGACAGACCTCGCGCCGCTCTCGGCGAGCGCGGGCGACAGCGGCAACCTCCACTACGACGAGGGGCCGAACGGCGGCACCCTCACGCTGCGCAACGCGGGCGACACGATGACCTTCGAGCGCGGCATCTTCGCGCACGTCGACTCGGAAATTGTCTACGACGCGCAAAAGTACGGCATTAAGCACTTCTCCGCCTACATCGGCATCAACGACGGCGCGCAGGGATACAAGGACCGCGCGAGCGCCGACTTTGAGGTCTTCGCCGACACCACGAGCGTCTACAAATCGCCGATTCTGAGAATCGACGACGCGGCGGTTCTCGTCGATGTCGATATTCCGGCGGGGACGAAGCAGGTGCGCCTCGTCACAACGCAAGCGGACGACTCCAACTACTCCGACCATACCGTGTGGGGAGACGCGAAATTCACGCTCGACGGCAGCCTCTCGGGCGTGCTGGAATCGGTCTCGCTCACGATGCCCTCCGCCGTCATCGAGCGCGGCAAGACCGAACAGCTCACCCTCACCGCGGCGGCTATCGGCGGCAAGGTGATCGATAACGCCGACCTTGACAGCGTGCAGTACACCTCAAGCGCCGACGGCATCATCTCGGTGACGGGCGAGGGCAAGATTACCGGCGAGGCGGCGGGCGAGGCGACAATCTCTGTCACCGCGACGAAGGGCGAGGAGAGCGCGAGCGCGCAGCTCACCGTCCACTGCATCGACACCTCGGCAGACGGCACCGTTATGCTCTCCTCTCCGGGAAAGAATCTCTCGGTGCTGCTCACCCTCTCGGAGGAGGGCAAAATCTCCTACTCGGTGACGAGCGGCAGCACGCTCGTCCTCGAGCCCTCTCTCATCGGTATCGAGGGCGAGGATGCCGCGCTCTCGAGCGGCTTTACCTATGTCTCGCAGACCGAGCCGAGGGAGATTAACGAAACCTACAAAAACTATTCGGGCGACCGGGCAAACGGGGAGGATCACTGCAACGAGCAGTCGGTTGTCTTCTCAAAGGACGGCTTCACCTACACCGTGGTTCTGCGCGCCTACGACGACGGCTACGCCGTGCGCTCTCAGGTGGCGAAAGAGGGGCAGGCGCAGCTCGTCATCACCGATGAGAAGACCGCCTACACCCTGCCCGCGGGGACCAATCTGCGCGCCATTATCCGCGACGCGAGCGACTTCCTCGACTACACCTACAGCTACGAGGGCGGTTTTTCCTCGAAGACCATCGAGGCGGTGTCAAGGGCAAAGCAGGTCGTCTGCTTCCCGGCGCTCCTTGAGCACGGGGACGGGCTCTACTCGCTCATTTCCGAGGCGGAGATCTACAGCTCGCACAACGTGATGTACGGCTCCTGCCTTGTCGCAACCGGCAACAACACCCTCGAGTGCAATCCCGCGCCGAAGGTAGAGGATAACGGCAGGGTGACGGTAGACCTGCCCTTCCAAACCCCGTGGAGGATGGGCGTGGTGGGAGATCTCGCCACGATTGTCGAGAGCGACCTCGTCGACAACCTCAACGCGCGCCCGGAGGGCGAGCAGGATCTTTCGTGGATTGAGCCCGGCGTCACCGGCTGGATGTGGCTCTCGGAGGGGAAAAACGGGCAGAGCAACCGGCAGACCATTATGGACTACGTTGACCTCTGCGCCGAGATGGGGTGGAAGTACCTCATCCTCGACGAGGGCTGGCAGCCCGGCGCGAAGACCCCCGACAAAGCCTATGACGGGGTGTACAGCTGGTTCCCGCGCGTGCTGAAATACGCCGAGGAGAAGGGGGTCGGCTTCCTCGTCTGGGTCAAGCACGTCGACCTTGACACCGATGAGGAGCGCAAGGTACTCCACGAGTGGGCGCAGATGGGCATCAAGGGAATCAAGGCGGACTTCTTCGACACCGAGTGTCAGGTCAATATGGCGGACATTCAGGAGATCTACCGCATCTGCGGGGAAGAACACCTGCTCTGCAACTTCCACGGCGCGAACAAGCCGACCGGCGAGCGCGCGACCTATCCGTGGGTCATCTCGCGCGAGGCGGTGCAAGGGCAGGAGTACGGCGGCATCGGCTCCGCCGCAACGGCAATCTGGCCGTACACCCGCGCGGCGGTGGGCCCGGTCGACATCACGCCGACCCTCTACCCCACGGCGAGCAGCAGCACAACCACCGCCCATCAGATGGCGATCAACGTTGTCTTCGAGGACGGCTTCCCCTGCATGGCGAGCGACAGCGAGGAGTACCGCAACTGCTCGGTCAAGTCTTACCTCAAGGCGCTGCCCGCGAAGTGGGACGACCTGCACTTCATTGAGGGCGCGCCCGGCAGCCACACGGTTCTCGCGCGCCGCAGCGGCAGCGAGTGGTGGGTCGGCGGAATGACGACCTCCGCCCGCACGGTCACGCTCCCGCTTGACTATCTTGACGCCGGGAAGGACTATGTGGCGGTGCTCTACGCCGACGGCGAGGGCCGCCTCGATGTGGAAACGACCATTCAAGAGGTCCGTTCGGACGGCAGTGTTGAGATCAAAATGCCGACGAATGGCGGCTTTGTCCTGCGCATTCTGCCGAAGGAAGAGGCAACCGAGGTCACCGAAATTCAGCCCGAGAGCGATGTCTACACGGTGAGCGTCGGCGAGACCGTCAAGGTCAAGGCAAGCGTCGTCCCCGCGGACGCGGTGCTCTCCGACCTCTCCTTTGAAGTGGCCGACTCGAACCTCGCCGACATCTCGCCTAACGGCACCGTCACGGGCCGCCGCCCGGGGATCACCACCGTCACGGTGAAGAACCACGACGGCAAGGTGCAAGCCACGGTTGAGCTGCGCGTCTCGCGCCCGATAGGCTACTATCGCAGCGAGGAGTGGACCATTGTGTCCGAGGCGGACGGTGCGGCGCCGGTCTTCAGCGAGGCGACGCCGAACGAGGCCAAGATGACTATCGTGAGCGGCGATATGGACAAGGCGACCCCGCCGCATATGCTGCTCACCGATGCGCCCGAGGGAGACTTCACCATCGAGGTCAAGGTCTCGGGAGGTCTGAACGCCAACTTCCAGACGGTGGGGCCGGTTGTCTACGGCGGAGCGCAGAATATGATAGCGATGACCCGCCGCAGCCACTCCTACTTTAACGGCAACGTCTTCTGCCTGCAGTCCTATTTCAACAAGCAGATGAAAGAGCCTTACGTCGCCGAAACGAAAGCAACCTCCGCCGCATACCTTCGCATCGAGAAGAAGGGCAACGTCTTCACCGGGTCCTACTCCTACGACGGCGAGGAGTGGACGGCGATTTCCCAGACTGCCACCGCCCCGTCCATTGCGGGCGCGAGCAACCTCAAAGTCGGCATTATCGCCTGCAGCGGCTCGATGACGGCGAAGAAGACGGTGACGGTCGATGACTTCAAGATTAACGGCGAAGTGCAGCCCTTCATGCTCTATAATGAAAAGAGCGAGCTCGTGCAGCTCGTCCCGCAGACCCTGCTCGTCCCGAAGGGAACCGGCGCCGCCGCGCTCCCGCCGACCGTCCTCGGCTACTGCTCGGGCGGCGAGTTCATAGACGTGCCGGCCGCCTGGACCGGGAGCGTCGACACCTCTACCTTAGGCGAGAAGACAGTCGAGGGTAAGGCGGCGGGCGAGTATGAGAGCAGCGCTCTCACGGTCACCTACACCCTGCGCGTCGTCGAGCGGGACGAGCTCGACCTCACCGGCGACGGGCGGCTCACCATCGCCGACGCGAGCGCCCTCGTCGCGCGCGTCGCCTCGCCCGACGCTCCTCTCACCGCCCCGGGCGATCTCACAGGCGACGGCAAAGTGACGGTGAAGGACATCGCGCGTGTGCTCGTGTATTTAGGAAAATAGACCCGGATTCCCTTCGGGAATCCGGCTCATCAAATTTCAGTTGCGTTTCACGCAACTGAAATTTGTAAGACCACGGCAACGCATAAGTAATCAAAGACCCCGCGCACGGATGTGCGCGGGGTCTTTGCGCGCCCGCCGCGTACCGGGGTAGTGAGGGGGAGGGATACCTCCGCCGCGATTGAGCGGGGCAGTGCAAATTCCTCTAATCCTCACCCCGCCACCCGAAAACACCCCATCCCCCGAAGGGCAGGGATTTTGTTCGCTTC
>CAZYCC010000096.1:0-6134 GCA_964645985.1 uncultured Lachnospiraceae bacterium
CTTTCGGGAAAGAGCACTCCTCCGGAGGAGCGTGGTGGCAGTTCCCGCCACGAGAACTGTAGATACGGCTCGCGGAAGTGGAAATGACCGCGCGGCAGTGGGGGTTCCCGAAAACTACATCTTAGAGGTAGCAGTGGAAATGTCGACAGGGGCACTCGGGTTTCCCGAAAACTAAATTTAGAGACGGTAGTTCAGATTACGATAGAGGCACTTCGGTTCCCCAAAAACAACACCTAAGAGGTAGCAGTCGAAATCTCGACAAAGCGGAGTTACCCCCACACCCTCTCCCCCGAACAGGGCAGTTCAGATTACGATAAAGACAGTGGGGTTTCCGCGAAAACTATATCCGGAACCGGCAGTGCAAATTACTGTAGATACAGTGCTGTTTCCTGAAAACAAAATTCCGATATGAGGCGAAACGCCTCACCGCAATGAGGCGGCAAAATGCCGCGCGAGGGAGATCACGCTCACCGCGATGAGGCGGAAAAGTTTCGCGCGGAGCGCAAGACCACCCCCACGCTGGTATCGCGCGCAAAGTTGGCGCTCTCGTAGAGAAAGAGCAGCGCGTCGGGGGCGGTCTCGTCGGCAAGATCGCGCAGATTGCCGCGGAAATAGCGCGGGTCGACGAGGACGACGCGGCGATAGTGGCGCGCGAGCAGCGGCGCCATCGCGTTAGCAAAGGAATCCTTAATTACAAGCAGCGTCCCCGCGTCCTTCGGCAAGCTCTCGTTCTCAAGTGAAACGACGCCGGGATTGCCGCCGAGGAAATAGGCGTACTTATCCTTTTTTTGTAGCGCCGCCTCATCGAAGAGCGGGATCTCCGCAAGCGGAGCGCCCGCAAACCCGCTCCCAGCGGAAACCTTTATGCGCGAGAAATCGCCCGCCGGGCGCGCGACCTCATCTCGCGGGAGCGCGGGCAGCAGCACCTTCGCCGCGAGCGTCCCGGAAAAGTCTCGCGTGACCGTGACCGCTTCCCCCGCGCCATCGAGAGGCGATAGACCGAGCGCGCGGCAGAGCGCGGGGTAGGCGGCGGCGACCCCGCGCGCCGTCCAGTGGTGGTCGGTGCGATAATACAGCGAGCCGGAGCCCTTCGCGCTCGTTAGATCCGGCAGCAAATCAATGACCACGGCGCGATCGTCCAAAACCTCGCGCGCCTCTTTCCGCAGGACCTCCCCGTCGAAGACGCGCGCGGGGCGCGGCAGCCCCTCCGGGTAAACCTCTCCCGCCTCGGGCACGAGCGCGAAAACGCAGGGCGGCGCCTCCTCCCCGAGGGCGTCAAGATAATCGGCGAGCGCGGCGAGCGTCGTCTGCGCGCGGGCGGGCGGGATGTCGTCGGTCTTTTCGTAGAGGCGAATCGCTCCGCCCTCGCGCCCGATGTACGCGCCGTCGAGATCCCGCCGCCCGAACGCGACCTTCGTGAGCGAGGCGACCCCCGTCAGCGCGTCGCGCGCGGGGAACTGATCGCAGGTGAAGTCGGCGAAGTCCTCCTGAAAGCTGCCGGACGTTATCGTCGCCAGGCTCGGCGCGGGGCGGGTCATGAGGACGCGGTTCTCGTTCTCGGAGAAGGTCTCCTGCTCGCCGAAAAGCAGCCATGCCCCCGCCCCGCCGAGCAGCAGCGCGAACAAAACGACAAGCCAAAGGCCGGAAAGAGATCGATCTTTGCGCATAAGAATAGAAAAAAGAGTAAGCACGCCTGCCGCTCACGGCATAGACGCCGCTCGCGAGTGCGACGCGGCTCGATGGCGTGCCGGATTGTAAGAGCGAGAGAGCTGCGGCGGCGAGGCGGATCACCGGGGCGAGGCGCGCCCACGGCGAGAACGGTCCCCTCGGTCTTCCGTGAGGTTACCCCGCGAGGGCGTCGCCAAAACGGCGGGAGCTGCCGCAGAATTTTCGCGAGGCCCCGCGCGAGATCGTCGCTTTTCAAAACCGTCGGCGGGAGCGATTTTTGCTACTATCGCGCGGTGATTTCGATTTGTGATTGTCAAAACCGATTCCTGCGGGGGCTTTGTCTCGGTCGCCCTTTTCGCGCGTATCTGTCGTTCAATTTATCGCGGCGCGCGCAACGGGCGCGGTTGTGCTTCCCGATAAAGCAAGCCCGGCGCGGATTTTGCCCGGGATAGCCCTCTCGCGCATTTCTGCCGCAGTCTCCCCCGCGCGAGTGCCCGCGCGATTTGAGCTTCCCCGCAATATCGCGCAGTTTTTGCACGAGAGAATCTTCTGCGCGAATCCCCCGCCAAAGCGCTCTTTGCCGCGAGAGGCAGGTTTTGCGCAGCTCCCGCGCGGGCGGTATTTTTCCTCGCCGTTTCTCCGTGAGTGTCCGCGCGGAAGGTGAGACCTTCGCCCCGACGCGCTCGGTTCCGCGTGGGGATTTTGCCGGAAAATGAGCCGGTCCCGCGAACCGGTTCCGCGCGAAGGCGATTCGCCGCGCGGGGAAAAGCGGTTTCCGGCTCGCGCGGGGCGATTTCCGCTGCGAGCGGCGCACCCGCGCTCTTACTCCCGCTTAACGCGGCGGCGGGGGTAGGCGGAGGGGGTGTGGCAGACCTTGCGCACGAGGATTAGCAGGCGCTCCATGCCGGAAAGGGTAGTCCGCACGACGCGCTCGACCCGCCCGCCGCATTCAAGAATGCGCGGCATCGCCGCCTCCAGCTCCTGCTCGCCACGGCCTCCCTTCATCGCCAAAAACAGCCCGCCGACGCGCGCGAGGGGCAGGCACCATTCTGAGAGAACATCGAGCTGCGCGACAGCCCGCGCGATCACGACATCGAAGCGCTCGCGGTATGCGGGGTCGCGCCCCGCCTCCTCGGCGCGCGCGGTCAGCGTCTTCACGTTCGGCAGATCGAGGGCCGCGGCGGTCTCGGCGACGAAGCGCGTCTTCTTCGCGACGCTATCGAGCGCGGTGATGCGCAAATCCTCGCGCACGAGGGCGAGCGGGAGAGTCGGGAAACCCGCGCCGCAGCCGACATCGAGCAGGAGCGCGTCTTGCGGCAGATAAGGCAGAATCTTCAGGCTGTCTGCGTAGTGTTTGAGGCAGATGTCGCCCGGCGTGCGAATGCCGGTCAGGTTGACGCGCTCATTGCCGCGCGTAAGCAGCCGCGTCAGCTCGGCGAATCGGTGCGGGAGCGGCGGCAGCGAGTAGTCAAAGAGATCCTCGGCGCGCATACACCGCTCGAAAATCAGCTCAAAGTCACTGTCCGAGATGTCCTCCAGCCGCCGCCCCGATCTTCTCGTTTCAGGGGCG
This sequence comes from uncultured Lachnospiraceae bacterium, assembly GCA_964645985.1. Lineage (GTDB taxonomy): Bacteria > Bacillota > Clostridia > Oscillospirales > CAG-272 > CAZYCC01. The sequence continues at coordinate 3,239 of CAZYCC010000096.1, forward strand.
GCAGACGAGCCACCCGCGCGCGGGCGGGCGGTGTCGCGGCGGGAACCCGCGCGGCGAACACCGGAGCGGCGGGTGTCGCGCGCGCCGCTGTTATCGAGGGCGACGTTTCCGGTGAAACTCACGGGGGAGGCGCCAATCTCGGGGGGATATTCGACGGCATCGCCGCGCGCGGCATTATCGGTGACCTCGCCGGCGCTTTCTTTGTCACAATCGAGCGCACCGTTCTCGTCGCGCTGCGCAAAGGAAGTCATATGGTACTCAAATCGGAGGAGAAATGTTACTTTTTGTAATTTTTATAAAAAAGAAAACCGCTCGCCGCTCGCCGCCGCATTCCCGCGCGAGCGCGGTCGCCGAAGACGAGACCCCCTGCGAGCCACCGCGCCCGAGAGAACGCGCGCAATCGACACGCTCGGGAAACTCCCGCGCGAGACAAAGCTCGTGCGCCGCCTCCCCGAGCAACGCCTGCCGCGGGGGCAGCGAGCTGCGCCGCGCGATCGTTCCACCTATCGCAGAGGCGGCGCAAAGAAGAGGCATGGCGAGAACCCGCATGCGCTTATCCCATCGGTCAAACCGCCCGCGAGAAATGCTGCCGCGCCACGGGCAAAGCCATCCTTCCCGCAACGCGCCGCGCCCGTTGCCGAGGCGAACCCACCGGCGCCGCAGCGCGGTGAGCACGAAGCGCACCTCTCTCGCGATATAAAAGGGGTCGGCGCTTTCGCGTACCGAAGCGCGCTTAGCGCGAGATGCTGAGCGCGAGCTCGTAGAGGTTCGCGAAGTCCTTCTTTTTCTTGGAGACGGCGGCGCGCATACGTGCGACATCCTCCTCGCCGTAGCGGTCGAGCTCGTGCCGATCGAGGCAGTCGCGGTAGAGGTGCTCGAGGGTCGCCGCGAACTCGATGTCCTCGGCGAAAATGTCCTCGCCGCGCATACAGACGACCATGTTGCTCTTCCCCTCGAGCAGCAGCCGCACCGCCGCGACACCCATCCGCGACGCGACAACGCGGTCTCGCAGAGAGGGGCTGCCTCCGCGCACGACATGACCGAGGCGCGTGAAGCGCGTCTCGATGCCGGTGCGCTCCTGGATAGTCGAGGTGATCGCCTGCGCGTAGCCGCGCACCCCCTCCGACACCATAATAATGTAGTTGCGTTTGCCGCGCTCGCGCCCGTAGCGGATCTCCTGGAACATCCGCTCCTCGCTGATCGGCAGCTCGTTGACGACGATCTGCGACGCGCCGGTCGCAAGGCCGACGTTGAGTGCGATGTAGCCCGAGTTGCGCCCCATAATCTCGACGACATTGCAGCGGAAGTGGCTCTCGCAGGTGTCGCGCAGGCGGTCGACCATCTCGATCGCCGTGTTCATCGCGGTGTCATAGCCGATTGTGTAGTCGGTGACGGCGATGTCGTTGTCGATGGTGCCGGGCACGCCGATGCAGGGGATGCCGCGGCGCGTGAGGTCTGTCGCTCCGCGGAAGGTGCCGTCTCCTCCGATGGCGATGATGCCCTCGATGCCGTTCTCGCGGCAGACCGCGACCGCCTTCGCCATCCCCTCCTCGGTCTTGAACTCCTCGCTGCGCGCGGTGTAGAGCACCGTGCCGCCGTGGTTCATGATGTTGGAGACGTCGCGCATTCCGAACGGCTTGACGTTGCCCTCGATGAGGCCCTTGTAGCCCTCGTAGATCGCCATGACGTTGAGGCCGTTCTCGATCGCGTGCCGCGTGACGGCGCGCACGCAGGCGTTCATCCCGGGCGAGTCCCCGCCCGAGGTCAGGATACCAATGGTTTGCATAAATCACCTCGAAAAGGAGATAGGATTAGGATTCGCTGCGCCTGTTTGAAGCACGCGCAGCGTGCCGCAAATCACCAAATCGCTGCAGTTTTAGTAAAATATGTTTTCGCGCCGCGCGCGAATCCGTTTGCGGGGAAAGAAATTCCTCAACGCGGGTGAACGGAGCAGTGCCAAATCGCGACGATGAGCACATCCCTGCCCGAAAACACATCCTCCCGCGAGGGGGTTCACGCGAGGGAGTGTGGCGCGCAAAACCGCCTCGCGAGCAAAATTTGCCCTCGGCAAATTTTGCTCGCGAGGCGTGACGGACGTGTGCCCCTCGCGTCCCGCAGGGGCGCGAGGGCGGGCGCGATGCGCCCGTGCCACGCGGAGCGTGGCGGCAAACGCCCGTCACCCGCGCGGAGCGCGGGGTTTTGCGCGCCCGCCGCGTACCGGGGTAGTAGAGGGGGAAAACAAGCGGCACTAACCTATCCACAACACCCTATCTACGAGGGAGCAGTGAAAATTACGATGGAGGCAGTTACCTACACGAAACACCCATCCCCCGAAGGGCAGGGATTTGTTCGCTTCAGACAATCCTATCAATCTCTTTGTGCTTCCCCGCGTCACGAATCTACTTCGCTTAGAGGAACACACCCCGCTCACCGAAACAGTTCGTTATGTGGGGGATCCAAGGGGGAGCGCAGCTCCCCCTTGGTGGGAAACATCCAAGGAAGTGGCAACAGGGGGGCACAGCCCCCCATCCTTGGCCGCTTCTCGAGAGAGCCGGGGGAGGGCTCTTTCGGGAAAGAGCACTCCTCGGGGACCCCGTGGTTGCGGCTCCCGCCACGAAAATAGTAGGTGCGGCACGGAGCAGTGGAAATGACCGCGCGACAGTGGAGTTTTTCCGAAAACTATATTCAGAAACGGAAGTTCAGATCACGATAGCGGCACTCGGGTTTCCCGAAAACTAAATCTTAGAAGTAGCAGTCGAAATTTCGACAACGCGGGGTCGCCCGCACACCTTTCCCCGCAGCGAGGCAGTTCAAATTACGACTAAGTGGTCTCGCCACGCGGGTAAGGCGGGAAAATCCCGCGGCATCAAACCTGCTCGCTCGCGCGCAGCGCGTC
>CAZYCC010000097.1:0-5957 GCA_964645985.1 uncultured Lachnospiraceae bacterium
GTTATCTCCGACATTCTCGCTCAGAAAACACAGCTTGACGCGATGGTCTGCCACGGCACGGAGGACGGCGGATCCACCGTCGTTAAGCGCACGAGAGTAATCGCGATCAAGTGCCCGGTCGACGTTTCGGTATACAACGCGGCGGGGGAGGAGATCGTCCGCATTCGAAGCGACGTTGTAGAGCTTGCACCGCGGGGCTTCTCCTACCTCGTTGCCGAGGGCGAGAAGTACCTCGCGCTGCCATCCGGAGAGGACTACACCATTCAAATCACGGCGACCGCCGGCGGCAGCATGGATTATGTGGTCACCGAGTTTGACGAGAACTGCGCGCGCGTCAAGACGGTGAAAAAGAGCGGTATCCCGCTGCGCGAGGGGCAGGTATTCACCGGGGAAATAAACAGCTTCGCGGAAACGGACCCCGAGGACTATTCCCTGCAAACCGAGGGCGATGTTCTCCCGCCGGATACCATTATCGACATCCCGGTGACCGGCGTCACGCTGAGCGCGAGTAGCCTCACGCTTTCCTCGGGCGAGGCGGCGCAGCTCATCGCGTCGATTACCCCCGAGAACGCAACAAATCAAACTCTACGATGGGAGAGCGATAAACCGAGCGTCGCGGCGGTCGATGAGAGCGGCAACGTTACGGCGTTTTCCGAGGGCGAGGCGGTGATCACCGTCACCACGGACGACTGGGGCTACTGCGCGAGCTGCACCGTGACGGTCAGCGCGGGAGGCGTCCCCGCGCCCGGTCCCGGAGATCTCCTCGGCGACGTGAACCGCGACGGCGTTGTCAACACCGCAGACCGCACGACCCTCGCCCGCGCGCTTGCCGGGTGGGAGGGATACACGGTCGACGCGGCTCTTGCCGATGTCAACCGCGACGGGCAGGTTAGCGCGGCGGATCGCACTTATCTCGCGAGGGTTCTCGCGGGGTGGGAGGGGTACGCGGTGGGGTGAGCGGGGAAACGGAGCAAAGCGCGAATCAGTGAAAAAGAGAGCAAAAAAGCCACCCCGCGGGGTGGCTTTTTTGGATAGGCGCATCAGAATAGGCAACGATAAGTTCGCCAATTCCATCTTTCCCCTCTTACCACATCCAAATCATGCGAAAGAGCAGCGTGCCGGCGATGGGGAGGAGCGCGCCGACAAAAAGCTGCGGGAGGGTGTGGCGGCGAAGGCGCAGCGACGACCAGATTACGAGCGCAAGCGGCAGGAACCCGAGCGCCCCCGGCGCGCCGAGCGCGAGCGTCAGGAGAAAGGCCGGGCCCGCGACCCCGGCGGCGTGCCCGCTGCATTTGAAGCCGAGCTTTGAGCTTACCGCGATAACCACTCCGGAAAAGAGGTAGGCGCAGACGACGACGCGCTCAAAATTGGTGAAGACCGACGGCGAAAGGAACACGACGAGCGCGCCAAGGAGGTACCCCGCGACCGAGAGCGCGAGCGCGAGCGGACGCTGCGCGTCCCGCCCCCTCCGCCGCAAGGCGGGGACAAGGAGGGAGATGGGATAGGCGAGGGCGGGCAATAACCCGAGGCAGCCGACGAGCAGCAGATAATGCCACAAACTCGCGAAAAGATTTGTGCGCGCGTAGATGAGGGTGAAGCTCGCGAGGACGACGACCGGCGGCGCGGTGAACACCCGCGCGAGCAGGGCGAGGAGCCTCCCCGCGCCGCTCTTCTTTGCGCGAGCGGGTTCCGCGGCGGGGGCGTTTTCTTTTTTCGGTGCCGAGAAGGTGCCGCCGCTTTTGCTACTCCCGCGATAAGTGGGGGCGGCGAGGGGGTTTGCCGCTTTCCCAGGCGAGGGAGCACTCTCCCGCGCGGCGGCGCGGCTCTTGCTCTTTTTTGCGCCGCGAGGGCAAATCTCATCGCCTGGGGAAACCGCCACGGGAGGGAACTCCCGCGTCCTCGTGAGCGCTTCGCGAGAGGACCCTCCGGCGATCCCACACGCGCCCGCGCCCGCGCTCCCGATTGCGACCTCGCCCGAGCGGGTGGTCTTCCGCGAGCTGTTTGCCGCGGCGGGCGGGGCCGCGCAGCTTGTGCTTTTTCTAATGGAACCGGTCATATTGTCTCCTTATATGGAAAATGGGATAGCGAGAAATGATATGTTTCGGGGGTGTGGAGAATGAGATTTTCGCTCTGCTTTCCCCCTCTCGGGTGGGAGAGATTAGCGAAAAAATCGCTTTCGCGGATTCCCCGCGCGAGCTATCTCGGGGAGAGCGCCGCCTTGAAAATCGACTGCGCTTTCCTGTGGATGGGGAGCGGCGCGTGGAGTTTCGAAGAGCTTCTCTTGGTCAAGGCCTCCCCTCGTCCCTTCTGCGGGGGTGTTCACGCTCGGGGGAGCGCGGCGCCGGCTTGCATTCCGCGGCGCGGCGTGATATAATTATGAAGGGTTTGCGGCGCGCGCCGCCAAGCGGGTTTTGCGCGCGCGCCGCCTCATCGGCTTTGCGCGTGTATTCTTTGCGTCGCCCGCTTGCCTCATCGCTGCGCTTCATCGGCGTGCTTGATCGGAGCGCTTGCCCGGCGCGCTTGTCTAACGCGACGGCGGCGCGCGGAACAGCGGTCGCGCCCTTCTTTTGGCGGGAGTGGATTTGCTCCCCCGCGTCAATTCAGTGTAGCACACGCGGCGGGCAATGTCACCCTACTTTGCGCGCACACCGCTCTACTCTGAGACCCTCCCGCGGCGGGCTGCTCTACCGCCCGTAGAATTCGCGAGCTGCTCCCACGGTTCGCTCAACCGAGGATAGATTCCCGCTCGACTTGTGGTAGAGGCGGTTCTCCTGTGGGTAGAGCCGCTCTACCCACAGTAGAGTGCCCCGAATCCCGGCAAAAAAGAGCCAAGATACCCCGCAAAACAGGGAAAACTCGGCAATATTGAATGACTTTTCGTTTTCTCCCATTAGAGTAAATTTTTATGCAAAAAGGTGACGGCGATAGCCCGCTTTCGGGGTTCGGCGAAAATCTCGCGCGGGCGCGGCGCGCGGCGGGACTGACGCAGCAGGGCCTTGCCGAGAAGATCTCCTACTCGGATAAGCTGATCTCCAAGTGGGAGCGCGGCGAGGGGCTGCCGGATCTCCCGACCGCGCTCACCCTCGCGCGCACGCTCGGCGTCCCGCTCGACACGCTCCTCGGTATCGCGGGCGAGAGCGAACCCTCCCCCGATTCCGCGGGAGATGATCCCGCCTCGGATTCCGCTCCCCCGGCAGGGGAGCAGCCCCTCGGTCGGGGGGCGAGCGACATCGCGAGCCAAAACTCCGCGCCCGCGCCCGATGAGAACTCCCCGGAGGAGAGCGATCTTTCCGGGGCGAAATGCTCCGAGAGCGCGGCGGAATGCTCTCAACCTCGCCAAGCGGGGGAGCAATTGCCACGGGATAACACGCCCCTTCGCGCGCAGGGGAGCGCGCGCTCGGGGATGTCTACCCCCGCGGGGGAACAAACCTCGCAGGTGATTGACCCCCCGCAAAAAATCTCCGCCGCGCAAGTTCCTGCGGCTTCGCAATACCGCGCCGACGCCGCGCGCGCCTCGCCACGCAGCTCTGCCGCCGTTTTCGCGGAAAGCGAGCATTCTTCCGCAAGCGGCTCCGCCGATTCGAGAACAATTTCCGCAGGCAAATCGGTTGGCAAGACCGAGCGCAGGCGGCGGATTTTCATCCATGTATGCGCCTCGCTCCTGCCTTTCCTCGTTGCGGCGGCGGTATTCGTCTTGCTGCGGCTCGCGGTGCCGGGCGTAACGCCGCGGCCGGGATTTCTGCTCCTGCTCGCGCTCGCGGCGGCGGGCATCGTATCGACCGTCCTCGCGGTGAAGTGGTGGGGAGCGGCGGTGAAAATCCTGTCGGTGTCGACCATCGTCTGGAGCGTCGCGGCGGCGCTTTTTCTTGCGCTGCGCAGGGTAGGCGACGCGCGCGCGATCTTCATCGCGGCGGCCGTTCTGCAAGTGCTGACCGTGCTCTGGTTCCTCATGCCGCGCCGCAAAAAGAAGCGCGACTCGGCTCCTTGCGAGGATACCGAGCAAGCCGGCGGGAAAGAATAAGCGCAGGCGAGCGCCGCGCCCATTTGCGGGCAAGAAGCAAAAATGATGGGGCAAAAATGCCCCGCGCGGGAGTTTTGCGCAGCGGCTCCCTTCAAACGGTAACGAAAGCTCTTGCTTTTTTTCGCCGGATGCTGTATACTATGGCGCTGCGCGCGCGTGAAGGCGCGCGGGGGTGCGATATAGTAAAAATTCTCCGCCTGCATCAATATCTCCTGGGCGATTCGCCACAAAAATTTTTGGCGTTCGCGGGAAAATCCCGCGCGCAAATCTCGCTTGGAAATTTACATTTGTTGTTTTACACAGAACTGAATAGGAGATTTTCAATTCGCGGCGGAATATCGCTTTGTCAAGGTGGGAGAGAAAATATTTTCCTCCCCAAAAGAAGATAGATTTTTTGTGAACATTCGCGGCACAAGGAGCATCTATGGCGAAGAATAACACCGCGGGCAGCGCGGGAAACCCGGGAAACCCGGCCGACCGGGGCAACGCGACGATCACCTTCTCGCTCAAACACGAGCGCGAGAAGGAGATTTACGACATCCTCCAGACGGTCTACCACGCGCTCAAGGAGAAGGGCTACAACCCGGTTAACCAGATTGTCGGCTACATCATCAGCGAGGACCCCACCTACATCACGAATTACAACGGCGCGCGCGCGCTTATCTGCAAGATCGAGCGCGATGAGCTGCTGACCGTGCTCGTCTCAAGCTACTTGCGGCTGTGAGCGCGCCGCGTTCCGCCTCAATTCCCTCTTCTACAGAATAGGGAATTTGTTGGCATTAGATATTCTCAGGCATATTTTCCGCTAACCTCGATGGTGTTTCTTCTTTTTGTGAAAATATTTGTTCGCGTTCTCTAACATTTTTTTGATTTTTTGTTATTTCCCTGTCGGGGAGCCGCGCGCAAAAGTTTGTCGTTTTTGAGGTGACCATGCCATACGCTGTTGCGCTCGGCTGCTTTGACGGGGTGCATCGCGGGCACGCGGCGCTGATCGCGGCGGCGGCGCGCGAGGCGGCGGCGCGCGGGCTGGACCTTCTTGCGTGGAGCCTTGTTCGCCCCACCCCCGATGGGTTTCTTTGCCCTCCCCGCTCGCGGCGGGAGCTTCTTCGCTCGGCGGGCGCGTCCGATGTTTTCCTCGCGCCATTCGAGCAGGTGCGAGACCTCTCGCCCGAGCGGTTTGTGCGCGAAATTTTGCGCGAGCGGTTCAGCGCCGAGCTTGCCCTATGCGGGGAAAACTTCCGCTTCGGCGCCGGCGCCCGGGGCGACGCGCGAACCTTGCGGCGCCTCATGCGCGAGGCGGACGGGGACGCTCTGTTTTTGCCGCTGCTGCGCGCCCCGCTCCTGCCGAGCGAGCGCGAGCCCTTGCGGGAGGGAGGCGATCGCGCTGCTTCCCCGCGTGAGCGCTCCCCCGCTTCCCCCGCGCGCGCGAGCTCTCTTTCCACGCCCGGCGACAATCAAGACTATACTCCGATAAGCTCCTCGCGCGCCCGCGCGCTGCTCGCCGCGGGAGATCCGGCGGGCGCGGCGGCGCTGCTCGGGCGGCATTTTACAGTGGCGGGCAATGTCGCGCGCGGGCGGGGGATCGGGCGGACGCTCGGCGTCCCAACGGCGAACCTGCCCTTCCCGCAAGGGCTCACGGTGCCGCGGCATGGCGTTTATCTCGCGCGCGCAGTGCTTGAGGACGGGGCGGAGCTTGACGCGGTCTGCAATCTCGGCGTGCGGCCCACCGTGGAGGAGCGGGGCGATATTCTGCTCGAGTGTCATTTGCTAGGTTTCGCGGGAGATCTCGTCGGGCGGCGATTGCGCGTGGAGCTGCGCGATTTTCTGCGCCCCGAGCGCCGCTTCCCGGACCTGCCCTCGCTGCGCGTCGCGGCGCTCGCCGATGTGCAAAGGGCGAAAGAAATGACCCGTCTCGGGTGAGGGAACAAAGCGAGAG
>CAZYCC010000098.1:0-5804 GCA_964645985.1 uncultured Lachnospiraceae bacterium
AAAACTATATTTAGAAACAGCAGTTCGCCTTACGATAGGGGCATTTCGGTTTCCCAAAAACTATACTTATGAGGTAGCAGTCGAAAATTCGACAAAGCGATCTCGCCTCACAATGAGGCGGCAAAATGCCGCAAAGAGATCACTCTACCTTTTTGGTACTTAAAAAGTACAAAGGCACCGCGAGCACCTGTGCTCCCATAGAAACCAGGATCATCGCGAGCATATTGCGCTCGTAAAGAAGCCCGAGCAGGGTGCTGCCCAAAAACCACGCGACGCCGAAAGCGCACTCGAAGATGCCGTAGCCGGTCGCACGCGCGCGCTTGGGAACGAAGTTGCCGACCGCTGCCTTGAGAATAGACTCCTGCGCGCCCATCCCAACGCCCCAGAGCGCGACACCGAGGAAGACAGCCCAAGGCGATCGCGCTCCGAAGATGAACAGCGGAAACGGAGCGCTTACTAGCGTCGTCGCGGCGAGGACGCGCACGCCGCGCTTGTCGTAAAGAAACCCGCAAAGAAGGGCAGTCAGCGCGTCGATGAGCATCGCGAAGGCGTAGAGCAGCGGCAGGCTGTCGCCGGTGAGGAGCGGGGAGGAGAGGGTTTCGCCCTTGCGCGAGATGTGCATTAAAATCAGCGAGTAGTCAACAAAGCCGAAGGCGAAGAGCGAAATTCCCGCGATGTACAGGACAAAATGACTTTGCAGGCGGAAGGGCGCGCTCGAGCTATCCTCCGGCTCGAAGCGGTCGGGGTGGGGAAACTTGTGCTTCGTGATGAAGAGAAGCGCGAGCGCAATCGCGCCGGGGATCGCGGTCAGCGCGAAGCAGAGGGCGTATCGGTGGAGCGTGCTGCCGCTGTGCTGCGTGTAGAGCACGAGCGTAAGCAGAACCGGCCCGAGGAAGGCGCCGACCTGATCGAGCAGCTCCTGAATGCCGAATGCGCGCCCAACCCCTTCCCCGCTCGCAGCGAAAGAGAGCAGCGTGTCCTTCGCCGGTTTCTTCACCGCCTTGCCCATTCGCTGCACGATAAGCAGCGCGCAGGCGGCAACCCAGCCATGCTCCCCGACGAGCGCGAGCGCGGGCACCGCGAGGATGTCGAGCGCGTAACCGACGATGGTGAGAGGCCAGTAGAGCCGCGTCTTGTCGGCGATGCGCCCGAAGACGACGCGCAGCGAATAGCCGACCATCTCGCCGAGACCCGAGGCGAAGCCGATCGCGGCGGCGGACGCGCCGAGCAGCGAAAGATACGCGCCGCGCAGACTGCTCGCGCTCTCGTGGGTCATGTCCGAGAAGAGACTGACTGTGCCGAACAGCAGCAGAAACCGCATCGCCGAGGAAATCCCTCTCGCGCGGCGGTTATTTTGCGGGGGCGATGGCGAGGTCTCGCACTCATTCGCGCGCGCGCGCTTAGGCTTGCTCATGATCAGTTAAAGAAGATGCCGCGCCGACGGCAGTATCTGCCGGGGCGGGTGGCGCGGGCGCGGCGGCCTTGTGGTGAGAAGACGGCGCGGAGTTCGGGAAACCCGCAGAGGACGATGGAGGCGCATCGTGATTCGCAAGAGCGGGCGGCGCGGCGTTCTCGCGGCTTTTTATGGAAGATGAGGCGGAAGTCGGGGAAATTGCAGGAGATACCGCCGTTATGTCGTGATTCACGGGAGCGGGCGGCGCGGTGGTTTCGGGATGGTCGAATGAAGACGGGGTCGGCGGGGCAGGCGAGTTTTCGCTGGAGGCGGGCTGCGGGGAGAGTGCTGCTCGCTCGAGGAGCGCGAGGACGTGCGGGAAACCCGCCTTGCTCTCCTCCTTGCAGCGGCGATAGAGGATGTCGAGCAGCCGCACGAAGGTCTCGCGCTCGTCCGGCGGCAGCGCCGCGAGCAGCCACTCGTAAAACATCCCCTCAAGGGCCGCCTTCGAGTTTTTGAGGCTCTGCGCAGCCTCTGTCGGGGTGAGATGCCGCTCGCGCCGATCGCGCGGGTTCTCCTCGCGGCGAAGGTAGCCCTTGCGCTCGAGGCTCGCGGTCACGCGCGCGACCGCTCCCTTGTCAAGACCGGTGATGCGGCAGACCTCCGCCTGCGTGCAGCCCGGGTTCTTGCGCACCGCGTGGATGACGTCAAACTCGCTCGCGCCGATGCCCTCGCGGCGCAATGTCCGCAGGGTGAATTTGCCGACCTCGCGCGCGATTTTCGTAATCTGCCGCCCCTGTCGCCCGCTCGTCTCCATGCCGCGCCTCCGATGGTTGATATATCAACAATATACCACGCAAAGCGGAGGATGTCAAGAGAGATCCGCCGCGGTTGCTTTTCGCGCGCGGGTATGATATACTGCAAAGTCAGCGGCATCGCTCGCCCGCGCGGCGGGTCATCGGCAAAAAAAGTTGCCTCGGTGCGAAGCCACCCCGCGTTTTCGCGAGGACTCCCCCGCGCGCGGCGGAACCCGCGAGAGTTGCGCGCGCCCGCCCGCCGGATCGGGAGCGGCGAGGAGAGGATGGTCGTGAAATCACTCCTCATTCCGGTGAATCTTTCGCCGGGGAGAGAGGTGCGGTCGCGGATGTTCGCTCGCAAGGGGGAGGCGTGCCGTTCTTTGTATAGAAAAACAACCCCGCGGAGGGGCCGTCGTGATAATCACATAAGAAACGTGGAAAACAAGAAGAAATCCGCGGGCGGCGGCGCCGAGGAGACCGATCGCGATGTGCGGGGCGGCGCGATGAGCGCGGGAGCGAGCGCAGGATCTCCCGCAGCGATGCCGAGCGGCGCTTTCGCAAAAATTCCCGATGGTGAAGGGCGAGGCGAGGCCGCCGAGGAGCCGGGCGGCCGAAATCTCTCATGCGATGAAACGCCCGCGAGCGCGGATACCGCTCCCGCAAGGGAAACCGGTAGCGGCGGGGATGGAGGCAGATCTCCCGACAAAGCAAAGGGCGCCACCGGCGATGTTCTCGCCAAAGAAAAGGCGGCCGGGCATTCCCCCGCACAAACCCCCGCCGGGGATTCGTCTGAGCAAACTCCCACCGATAGGTCTCGCGATAAGCGCCGCTTTCACTCGCGCGCGCTTGCCGTTGCGCTGCCGGTGCTGCTCGCCGCAGTGCTGCTTTTGCCGCTCATTATTCACCAGAACGCCGGGACGCGGCGCACGCTGCGATGCGATGATCCGGCGGCGCCCTTCACTTCCATTCGCGCCTTCTCGCGCGGGATGTTCGTCTGCCCGCTTGACGGAGGTGACGGCGACATCTATCTTTACACGGGAAAGGACGGGGAGGAGCGCGTTGCGCCGGCGAGCACAACCAAGCTGCTGACCGCCCTCGTCGCCCTCTCTCTCCTTGATGAGCAGACGCTCGTCTCGCCCGGCAAGGAGGTCTACTTCTCCGGGGAGAACGCCAGCTCCGCCTATGTGCGGCCGGGGCACACGCTGAGTGTCACGATGCTTATCGAGGGGATGCTGCTCCCCTCGGGGGGCGACGCGGCGTACGCGCTCGCGGCGGCGGGCGGACGCGCGCTCTTAGGGGAGGAGGACGCCGATCCCGAGCGCGCCCTTGAGGCGTTCACTAAAGAGATGAACGACTTCGCGGTGCGGCTTGGGTGTACCGGGTCTCACTTTACCGTGCCGGATGGCCTTGCCGGGGAGGAGCATTTCTCAACGCTGCGCGATATGGCGATCATCGCGCGCGCGGCGGCGAAAAACGAGGTGATCGCGCGCTACGCCGCTCTCCCAGAGGACGATGTCGTTTACGCGAGCGGCCACCTCAATCATTGGGAGAACAGCAACGAACAGCTGCACGAGAACTCCCCCTATTACGATGCGCGCGTGCACGGCCTCAAGACCGGCAGCCTCGACGGCAGCTACTGCCTCATCTCGCTCCTTGAGGGGGAGGACGGCGCGACGCTCATCGGCGCCTTCGGCACCCCCGCCGAGCACGACCGCTACGAGGACGTGCGCGCCGCAATAGAGAAAATGGAAAAGTAAAACGGGAGAGCCCGCTCGCCCGCCTCTCATCCGTGTGAAAACTCGCCCGGCACCGCGCGCTTGCGGCGCTCCCGCGCGATAGAAAAAATCCCCCGACCGCTCGGTCGGGGGATTTTTGAAAAGAGCGTGTTTTTGTGGAAAACTTTCGCGCGAGCCTTACTCCAGCGCGTACCCCTCCCACCCGGCGAGGTACCTCGCAAGGTAAGTACGGTCCGCCGCGGTCACCTCGCCGTCGCCGGTGAGGTCTGCAACCGCCGGGTCGACCGCGTACCCCTCCCATCCGGCAAGCGCGCGGGCGAGATAGGTGCGGTCACCCGCCGACACGCCGGGGGTGCCGTCAACGTCGCCTTTGTCCTTGTAGAAGGGGAGAGCGAGGAGGAGAGGGTCGTTGCCTTCATCTATCTCAACATTGTTTTCCCATTCGTCTTGTGTGCCGGCGTAAGTGGCAACGGACAATCGATCGCATCCTTCGAATGCATCGAAATGGATCATATAAGTACTTTTAGGTATATTTACTGTTGTGAGGTTTGTACAATCGGCAAACGCTCTACTCCAGATATGCTCAACGCCTTCTGGGATGATAATTTCGGTTAAACCCGTACAACTTTCAAATGCGCTATCGACTATTTCCGTAATGCTGCCGTCATTGGGGATAACACTCGTTCTGCACCCGGAAATCAAGGAAACATAGGGAGTGCCTTCGTAGTTTGTTCCCTTTTCAATAAGACAGTTCCCTTCACTATAATAGACAGGGTTTTCCGGATCAACGGTGATCGATTGCAAACCGGAACATCCCCTGAAAGGATTTCCGATTATAGCTTGGACACTACTTGGAATGTTTATCTCAGTTAAACCCGTGCAACCGGAAAATGCGTCAATCCATATGGTTGTGACGCTACTCGGGATGTTGATTTCAGTTAAATCCGTGCAACCGGCAAATGCGTACGATGCGATCCTCGTTTCATCATCGGGAATCACACTTGTTTTGCACCCGGTAATCAAGGAGACATAAGAATCACCGTTGTAGTCTGCGTCTTTTCTCAGCAATCAATTTCCTTCACCATAAAAGACAGGGTTTTCCGGATCAACGGTAATCGACTGCAAACTGGAACACCCCCTGAAAGGATTTGTGACTATATCTTGAACACTACTTGGGATGTTTATTTCTGTTAGACCCGCGCAACCGAAAAATGCATCTTGTTCGATTCCAGTTACGTCATCAGGAATTACACTCGAATTACATCCGGCAATTAAGGAAACATAGGGAGTACCGTTGTATTTTGTCCCCTTTTTAATGAGACAGTTCCCTTCGCTGTAATAGACAGGGTTTTCCGGGTCAACGGTGATCGACTGCAAACCGGAGCAATCCGTGAAAGGATTTCCGTATATAGTTTGTACACTACTCGGGATGTTAACCTCAGTTAAACCCGTGCAGCCGGAAAATGCAAAGGAGTCGATTCTCGTCACACTATTTGGGATGTTTATCTCGGTTAAACCCGTGCAACCGGAAAATGCGTAGTACCCAATAGTTGTTACGCTATTTGGGATGTTTATTTCCGCAAGACCCATGCAGTCGGAAAATGCTGATTGGCCAATGTATGTCACACTACTTGGGATGTTTATCTTTGTTAGACCCGTGCAACCGGAAAATGCGTAGGAGTCGATACCCGTCACACTACTCGGGATGGATATTTCTGTGAGACCCGTGCAGCCTTCAAATGCGCTACCGCCTATTTCTGTAACGCTTCCGTCATCGGGAATTACGCTCGTGTCGCATCCCCGAATCAGGGTATTGCTGGGAACAATTGTGTCCTCGCCTGTTTGGTAGTCGTGTTCTTTTTTCGTTCTCTCGATAAG
>CAZYCC010000099.1:0-5691 GCA_964645985.1 uncultured Lachnospiraceae bacterium
GAGATCGGCAGGTTCTCCGCGAGGATACTGTAGCCGGTCGATCGCACCATCAGCAGATCTCCCACCCACTCAATAAGCGCTACACCGGCGAGCGCCGCGAGCAGAACCGCCGTGCGCTTTGTCTCGCGCGGGTAATCCCGGCGCAGGAGAAGCACCGCGGCAAGCAGGAGCGCGGCGCCGACAAAGTCGGGCAGCATATCGATACCGTCCAGGCGCAGCGGCAGGAAGAAGAGCATTCCCCCGCCGATAAAGAGAATTGTCCAGCGCAGCCGCCGGTAGGGCAGCACTCCCGGCGCCTGTTCTACTTGTATGCGGTAGTCCTCGGACAGGTCAAGCAAATACCCCGGCTCGCGCCTCGCGATACCATGAAAATAGCGCACCGCGAGGAAAATGGTCACCGCGCCGAAGAGCGAGGTCAGCAGAAGATTCGCGAGCGTTAACAGGGTGTAGAGGAACTCCCAGTTGGTTTGTGCGAAGGAGGGGCGCACCTCGCCGTAGTCGGTCGCGAGGAAGGTCAGCTCCGGCAGCACCGAGAACAGGCACTTGACCACCGTGAAGAATTTCGCCCAGCCGAAGAAGTTGGAGCACTCCCGCCCGTAGACAAACGGCCTCCCGTGGAGCATCGCCGTGAAGGTCATCGCCCCCTCGAGCCGCAATAGCGCGTAGAAGAAGAGCGCTGCCTCGCCCGCGCCGAAGACCGAGGTCAGCAGCAGCAGCCATGTCATCTCGGAGGAGGAGACAAAGAGGAAGACGACAAGGCAGGCGGTCTTGGCGAGGTTAACGAGCAGCAGAATGCGCAGGGCCCGCGCCGCGCTCTCCCCGCGCTCGCTGAGGGCGCAGAGACGGCGCAACCCCCACAATAGCAGCGCGCAGCCGATAAAATCGGGCAGCAGGTCGATTATCTCGACGTTGGGATTGCAAAAGAGCACGATCCCCGCGACAACAAAGCCAATCGACATGAGCGGAAGAGAGCGGCAAGCGGGCGGCGCCCACGCGGCGCGAGCGAAACTATCTATCGGGAGCGGCAGAAGCATTCCCGCTTTCGGTCAAGTGGATGTTCCCTTTTTCGGCGGGAAAACCGCGCGCCAAAGGGGATATTTTCACGACGCCCCCGCCTCCCGGGCGGCTTTCGGGAAGAAAGACAGCGAGAAGTGCGCAGGGAGAGGGAGCGGCAACCCCCCGGCGGGCGGCTCTCGCGAAAAGAACATTTGCGGGCCGCTTGATCTACCGGTCGTTCGTCCGAGCGTCAGTCACGCGCCAGATCGCCAGGCGATTAGTCGCTCACCGTCCTCCGTCCGCGCGGGGCTACTTCTTTTTTGAGCTATGCCGGTTAAACTCGCGCCGAAGTTCGTCCTTTTCCTCGCGGCGGCGGCGCAGGGCGCGGTCGAAGCGGGTCTCTTTTTTGGGCATATCCTCGTCGCCCTCCGGGCAGATGCGGCGGTAGCAGGCGAAAATGCGCAGCGCGCCGAACAAAAGGACGAGCAGCCAGAGCGCGTCGAAGATTAGCAGCGCGTAGGGGTGCGCGCCGCGCAGCGCCGCCGCTATCGGCGGCGCATTGAGCGCGATCATCGCGGCGAAATACACCCCAACGAGCGCCATCGTCCCGACGCATTGATGCGAGAGCTCGCTCAAACCCACCGCGCGCGCGATCCGGCTCATCGCCCAAAGTAGCGTGAGCTGAAAGATCACGGCGAGCAGGGTCTTTCCCGCCTCAAGCAAGGAGAGGATATTGTCGGAAAGTAAATTCACGCCGAAGTGGCGCAGCAGGTACACCCCGGAAACGGCCGCGGTCAGCGGGATGAGCGGCAGGGTCAGCCATTTTGGCGCGCGAAAGGCGTCCTCATAGCTCTGCAGGCGAAGCAGCGCCGCCGCGCAGATGCCGTAGGCGATCGGGTGCAGGTCTACCCCGCCGAAGAAGGGAAGGGGCAGCAGCAGCAAATACCCGAGCAAGAGGATACCGAAACCCATAGGCGGCGGGAGGTCATGGCGGGGGAGGGCGCGGGAGGGCGCGGCGCGGCCCCTTAACCCCTCGCGCCCCGCGCGTTTCTTCTTCCAAAAATGTCGTGAAATCCTCTCTTCGCGCGGTTTTGCCGCCGCGCGGGAGAGGGCGGATCGGCGGTGCTGTGCGCGGGAGGAAGCGGGCGGTTGCGCTGCGCGCAACAGGAGCGGCTCCTCCGCCGCAGGCGCTCGTTCTCATCGCGTCGCCCTTGGAGGAGCTGCGCCTCATCCCTGCGTTGTAGGCGCGCGGGAGGAGTGGCGGCGCGCTATGTGCTGTGCGAGTTACGCAGTGCACGGGAGAGAGAGGCGGCGACTCGTGCGCTGTTTGTGGGTGGAGCGGCGGTTGCGCGGGAGAGGGGGTGTGGTCTATTTCTCCGCTTCGTTCATGCCGCAGCACTTTTTGTATTTCTTACCCGAGCCGCAGGGGCAGGGGTCATTGGGGCCCACCGTGATTTTCTTTTTGACCGGCACGCGCGCGGGCGCGGCAGCTCCCCCACCGGAGGCGGTCATTTTCATCGCGCCGCCCTCGGAGGAGCTTCGCGTCATCCCTGCGTTGTAGGTGCGCGCGGGCGCGGGAGCGGCAGAGCCTCCCCCCTCCCCCGTGACATGGGCGACGGCGGTGCGCTTGACCTCTTTCTTCGGCGTTGCGGAGAGCACCGCGCGAATGGTATCCTCGCGGATGTCGAGCACCATTGCGTCGAACATCTCCCCGCCCTCGATTTGGTACTCGGTGAGCGGGTTGCGCTGCGCGTAAGCGTTCAGGCCGACGCTGCCGCGCAGATCGTCCATCGCGTCAAGGTGATCCATCCATTTGAGATCGACATTGCGCAGGAGCAGCACCCGCTCGATTTCGCGCAGCTGCTCGGGAGGAAAGAGCTCCTCCTTCGATTTGAGCAGCGCCTCCGCCCGCTCCTGCGCGTCGCGCACGATGTCCTCCCGCCGAAGGGTTTTCAGCTCGTCCTGCGAGTAGCGCAGGTCGTCCTCGGTGTAGAGCAGACCGAAGAAATACTGCCGCAGCCCCTCGAAATCCCAGTCGGCGGGCGTGTCTCCGACGAGATAGCGCTCGCAGGCGTAGGCGGCGCTCTCGCGCGCCATTTCGAACATCTTAGGGTGCAGGTCCTTGCCATCGAGCACCTCGCGCCGCTGCGAGTAGATGATGTTGCGCTGCTTGTTCATCACGTCGTCATAATTGAGGACGTTGCGGCGGCGGTTGAAGTTCTCGCCCTCCAGGCGTTTTTGCGCCTTTTCGATGCTGTCCGAGAGGATTTTCGCGTCGATCGGTTGCTCGTCGGGGATACCGAGCTTCTCCGCCATCGAGAGAACGTGCTCCGAGCCGAAGAGCCGCAGCAGATCGTCCTCGAGCGAGAGGAAGAAGCGGCTCTCGCCCGGGTCTCCCTGCCGCCCGGAGCGCCCGCGCAGCTGGTTGTCGATGCGGCGCGCCTCGTGGCGCTCGGTGCCGACGATGTACAGCCCCCCCGCCGCGACGACCTTCTCGTACTCCGGCCGAATCTGCTCCTTGTATTTTTCAAACAGCTCCCGGTAGACCGCCCGCGCGTCGAGCACCTCCTGCGAGACCGAGACCGAGGAGCCCATCGCGAGGCCAATGACGTCGTCCGGGTATTCGAGCCGCTCCATCTCCTTTTTCGCGAGGAACTCGGGGTTGCCGCCGAGCATAATGTCGGTGCCGCGCCCCGCCATATTGGTCGAGATGGTGACGCGTCCCGGCACGCCCGCCATCGCGACGATCTCCGCCTCGCGCTCGTGATATTTCGCGTTGAGGACGGTGTGCGCGATACCCTTCGCCTTGAGCAGGCGCGAGAGGTGCTCGGACTTCTCCACCGATACCGTGCCGACGAGCACCGGCTGCCCCTTCTCGTGGCAGGCGACGATCTGGTTGATGACCGCCTCGTATTTCGCTTTCTCGGTCTTGTAGACGAGGTCGTGGTGGTCGACGCGGATCATCGGCTTGTTGGTCGGTATCTCGACCACGTCGAGCCCGTAAATTTCGCGAAACTCCTGATCCTCGGTGAGCGCCGTGCCGGTCATCCCGGAGAGCTTGGTGTACATACGGAAGAAGTTCTGGAAGGTAATCGTCGCGAGGGTTTTGGTCTCCTTCTCCACCTCGACCCCTTCCTTCGCCTCCAGCGCCTGATGCAGGCCGTTTGAGTAGCGCCGCCCGGGCATAATCCGTCCGGTGAAGCTGTCGACAATCAGCACCTGCCCGTCTTTGACGACATAGTCGACATCGCGCTGCATGACGCCATAGGCGCGCACCGCTTGATTGATGTGGTGCGATAGCTCTGAGTTTTCGGCGTCCGAGAGATTTTCGATGCCGAAGAACCGCTCCGCCTTCTCCACGCCCCGCGCGGTGAGCATTGTCGAGCGCGCCTTCTCATCGACGATGTAGTCGGCGTCGGTGTCGTCCATTTCCGCCTTGTCGTCGACCTCCTTGATGCGAAGGGGGCGCATACGGCGCACGAGCGCGTCGGCGCGCTCGTACAGGTCTGTCGACGGATCGCCCTGCCCCGAGATAATCAGCGGGGTGCGCGCCTCGTCGATGAGAATGGAGTCGACCTCGTCGACGATGGCGTAAGGGAAGCCGCGCTGGGTGAGGTTCTGGCGGTAGATCACCATATTGTCGCGCAGATAGTCGAAGCCCACCTCGTTGTTCGTCGTGTAGGTGATGTCGCAGGCGTAGGCGGCGCGTTTCTCGTCTTTCGTTTGGTCGTGCAGGATAAGCCCGGTGGTGAGGCCGAGGAAGCCGTATACCCGCCCCATCTCCTCATAGCCCATGCGCGCGAGGTACTCGTTGACCGTGACGATATGCACCCCCTCGCCGGTGAGCGCGTTGAGGTAGGCGGGGAGCGTCGCGACGAGCGTTTTGCCCTCGCCTGTCTTCATCTCGGCAATGCGCCCCTGGTGCAGGACCACGCCGCCAATGAGCTGCACATGGAAAGGGCGCTTGCCGAGCACGCGGTCGTCCGCCTCGCGCACGAGCGCGAACGCCTCGGGGAGAATATCGTCGAGCGTCTCCCCTGCCGCGAGGCGCGCCTTAAAGCGCGGCGTTTCCGCCTTCAGCTCGTCCTCGCTCATCGCGGCGTAGCGGTCGGCAAGCCCCTCGATTTTGTCAAGCACCGGCTTCATCTTGCGAATCTGCCGCTCGCTGTAACTGCCGCCAATCTTCCATCCCGAAAAAATAGACATAAAACCCCGACCTTTCCGTTATGCGCGCCGCGCGCCGCCCGCGCGCTCGCGGCAACACAAAGCAAATCCTCTCGCCGGGAACCCTCCGCCCGGCAGGATGCACAAATAGGCATTTTCTCCCCTTATTATACACGAGAAAGAGGGGGAAGTGTATATATAGTTTGTGAATTTTAAGAAAAGCGGAAGAGCCTCGCCGCTCGCGAGGGCACCCTCTCCCCCGAGGAAGGCAGTTCAAATTACGATAGGGGCAGTGGGCTTCCCGAAAACTATATATAGAAACGGCAGCGGAAATTACGATAACGGCAGTGCAGTTTCCCCGAAAACAAACTCTTAGAGGCAGCAGATGAAATTTCGCCAATCCTCACCCCGCCTCCCGTAAACACCCCATCCCCCGAAGGGCAGGGATTTGCTCGGTTCCGAGAATCCTATCAATCTCTTTGTGCTTCCCCCGCACCGCGAATCTACCTCGCTTTGAGGAACACACCCCGC
>CAZYCC010000100.1:0-3371 GCA_964645985.1 uncultured Lachnospiraceae bacterium
CGAAAACTAAATCTTAGAGGTATCAGTCGAAATTTCGACAACGCGGGGTACCCGCACACCTCCCCCCGAACGTGGTAGTTCAAATCACGATTGAGGCAGTGTAGTTTACCCGAAAACTATATTTAGAAACGGCAGTGGAAATTACGGCAAGAGCACCTCGGTTTCCCGAAAACTAAATCTTAGAGGGAGCAGTCGAAATCTCGACAAGGGCACTCGCCGCGCAGTGAAGCGGGAAAATCCCGCGCAAAAGGGCTTGACAAGCGCGCGTTCCTATGGTATACTCATCCTGTCAAGTAATTTACTTTACAGATAAGGGGAGCGATGTTCGGGGAAGAGAAGCTCGCTGCGAGCGGAGAGGCGGCGCTGCTGCTCGATTTTTACGGGGAGCTGCTCTCCCCCCGCGCGCGCGATCTGCTCACGCTCTACTACGGGGAGGATCTGTCGCTGTCCGAGGCGGCGGCGCAGATTGGCATCACGCGGCAGGGCGCGTCGGACATTCTGCGCCGCGCGCTCGCGCGCCTGCGCTCGTATGAGCGTAAGCTCGGCCTTGCCGCGCGCTATGCCGCTGCGAGAGAGGCCCTCGCGAACCTCGCCTCCCGCGCCCGCGCCCTCGCCGCCGATCCTCCCGCGCCCCCGGACCTCCCCGCCGCCCTCACGGCGATAGCAAACCTTGCAGAGGGCATCGAGCTGTAGCCGCCGCTCGCTATATTTATAGTAAGAGACCTCTCACGAGCTGAGTCGCATTACCGCGCTCTGTCGTGGTTGCCGCTCGCTGTATTATCGCTCGCTGTATTATTATAAAGAGTTCTCTCGCGCACCGCCGCGCTATCGCGCCAGGCCCCTCCCGTTCCCGCAAATTTGCCCCGGGAGAGCAGCGAGTTTAGTGGCGAAGGCCCGCGAAAGACCCCGCGCGCCGTAGCCCCTCCCGCCTCGCGTCACACCCTCGCGAATAATAGAACCCCCGCGCGCCGTCCGATCCTTTTCGCGAAGAAAAGAACCGCTGCGCCCGCGATCTCTCTCTTCCCTCTTTAATTCGCTTTCATGTTCCAAAGTCTCACAGAAAAACTCGAGGGGGCGTTCCGGCGCCTGCGCGGGAAGGGCAAGCTCACCGCCGCCGATGTGAAGGACGGGATGCGCGAGATCAAGCTCGCGCTGCTCGAGGCCGATGTCAACTTTAAGGTCGTGCGGGACTTTGTTGCGCGCGTCTCCGAGCGGGCGGTCGGCAGCGAGGTTTTAGAGAGTCTCGTCCCGGCGCAGATGATCGTCAAGATCGTCAACGAGGAGCTAATTAGCCTTCTCGGCGGGAGCGTCGCGAAGCTCCAGATCAGCCCGAAGCCGCCCACCATTGTGATGATGGTGGGGCTCCAGGGCGCCGGCAAGACGACGCACGCGGCGAAGCTCGCCGCCTTATATAAAAAACAGGGCAAGAGCCCCCTCCTCGTCGCGGCGGATGTCTATCGGCCCGCGGCGATCACCCAGCTGCAGGTCGTGGGGCGACAGATCGGCGTGCCGGTTTTCACGCTCGGAGATAAGGTGAGCCCTGTGGAGATCTGCCGCCGCAGTATCGATGAGGCGAACCGCGCCGGAGCGGATATGGTCTTCCTTGACACCGCCGGCCGCCTGCAAATCGACGAGCGCCTCATGCAGGAGCTCTCGGATATTAAAGACGCCGTCCATCCGACCGAAATTCTCCTCGTCGTCGACGCGATGACCGGGCAGGTCGCCCTCGACGTCGCCAAAGCCTTCAACGAGCGGCTTGACATCACCGGCGTTGTGATGACCAAGATGGACGGCGACACGCGCGGCGGCGCGGCGCTCTCGGTCAAGGCGGTCACCGGCAAGCCGATCAAGTTCATCGGCACCGGTGAGAAGCTCGACGCGATCGAGCCTTTTTACCCCGACCGCATGGCGTCGCGCATCCTCGGGATGGGCGATATGTTAACGCTCATCGAGCGCGCCGAGCGGGCGGTCGACGAGAAAAAAGCGGCGGCGCTCGAGGAGAAGCTGCGCCGGCAGACCTTCACGCTCAACGAGTACCTCGACCAGTTCGACCAGATAAAGAAGATGGGCTCTCCCGAGCAGCTCGCCGCGATGATCCCCGGCGTGAAGCCGGGCGCGCTCAAAGACGCGCAGTTCGATGAGCGGGAGATCGACCGCATGAAGGCGATCATCCTCTCGATGACGCCGGACGAGCGCACCCACCCGGACATCATCGCGGCGTCGCGCAAGCGCCGCATCGCCGCCGGCGCGGGCGTCTCGGTCGAGGCGGTCAACCGCCTGCTGCGCGGGTTCGATCAAGTGAAGACGCTCGTGCGCCAGCTCACCGGCGGCCGCGGCAAAGCGTTGAGGAGAAAAGGATTTCGCGTGTAGCCTCGCATTCTCCCCCGCAAAATCTAAATCGTCGAAACCCACCGCCGCGCGGGAGTATGCGGGGGGGAGAGCGCAGGAAACCCCCCGGGGGAGCGGGTCGCGGGAAACCCCCGGGGGAGCAGGGGAGCAGGGAAGCGCTCCGCACGGGAAACACCCGCGTGGAAGCGGGTAGCGGGAAACATCTGCGGGTCGCGGGGCAGGGAACAGACTCGCCGCCCCTCGCCGGGAATTTGTGCGGGAGAAGACGCGTTTACGGGAAACCTTTGGGGAGTGGGGAACGGGAAATACCCAAGGGAAGCGCTACGCGGGCAAAGAAGCAGACTCGCCGATCCTCGCGCGGTAAGCCACGGGGGCAAAGAAAAAGACTCGCCGCCCCTCGCGCAGAAAACCCCGGGGGGAGGGGCGCGGGTAACACCTCGGGGGAGCGGGAGCGGGTGGGATCATTTTTTCGGTATCCCTCTTATGAGGAGATATATTTTCCCTTTTTCGCGTGAAATGGGGAGTAGGTTTTCGTTTACGGAGGTTCGTTATGGTCAAAATCAGGCTGAAGAGAGTGGGCGCGAAGAAGCAGCCCTACTACCGCGTCGTCGTCGCGGATGAGCGCAGCCCGCGCGATGGGCGCTTTATCGAGGAGATCGGCAGCTACAACCCGCGCACCGATCCCGCCGACATCCGCATCGATGTGGACAAGGCAAAGTCTTGGCTTTCGCGCGGCGCGCAGCCGACCGACACGGTGAGGGCGCTGCTGAAGAAGAGCGGCGCCATTCAGTGAGGCGCGGTATGGACGAGTACGCGGAAATTTTGCAGAGCCTCGCCTGCGCCATCGTCGCGCGCCCGGAGCAGGTCTCGGTGACGCAGGGCAAGCGCGCGGGTGCTATTCTTCTGACGCTGCACGTCGCCGAGGAGGATATGGGCAAGGTGATCGGGCGGCAGGGCCGCATCGCGCAGGCGCTGCGCACGCTCCTGCGCGCCGCCTCGGCGCAGGAGGGCAAGCGCGTCGA
>CAZYCC010000100.1:3471-5422 GCA_964645985.1 uncultured Lachnospiraceae bacterium
TCAAGCCCTATGTCACTCCCCCTTTTGCGCTACCCGGTGATCGTCGAGGGTCGGTACGACGCGCACAAGCTGCGCTCGATCGCGCGCGGGGAGGTCATACAGCTTGACGGCTTCGCGATTTACCGCGACCGCGACAAGCAGGCGCTGCTGCGTCGCCTCGCCGCGTGCACGCCGGTCATCGTCCTCACAGACCCGGACGGCGCGGGCGCACAGCTGCGCGCCTTCCTCTCGGGCCTGCTGCCGCCCGATCGCACGATTATGCTCTACGCGCCGCCGATTGTCGGCAAGGAGCGGCGCAAGTCCGCGCCCTCGCGCGCGGGTGTGCTCGGGGTGGAGGGGGTCCCGGCGGAGGCGCTGCGCGTAATTCTCTCGCCTTATTTTGCAGATGAGCGCGAGGGCTCCTCGCTGCCGCCGCCGCTCACCACCGGGCAGATGATTTCGCTTGGTCTCTCGGGCTGCCCCGGCGCGGAAAAGAGGCGCGAGGCGCTCTGCCGCAAGGCGAAGCTCCCCCGCATGACCGCCCCCGCGCTGCGGCGCGCCCTGCCGCTGCTCTTCTCCTATGAAGAGCTGGAGCGCATGGTCGCCGACCTTGACGAGGGGGATTTGTAAACTTTTATAAACATTATCGACAATCCGCGCGCCGCACCCTCGCGCTCGATGAGCCAAAGGCGATGGCAGCCGACAACGAAGGTTTTTACATATCTTTGCGAAATGTATAGGGAAATCCTATATCATTGCCCGAGCGTCCGACGGTTTTGCGATAATGTCCAAAGACCTCCTCGACCGAGGATTGTAAAATTTTTGCAAATTTCAAGAGAATCTTCCGCCGTTCTTCCTTTGATAAGGAAAAGACGCGCCGCGCCGGGTTCGGCGGCGGGTTTTTGATTGGTTTTCGCGAATTACTTATAGGAAGAGCCTATGCCGCGTTTTTTTGTCACAGCCGAAGCTATCGCCGACGGCAAGATCGAAGTAACCGGCGAGGACGCTCACCACATTGCCCGTGTTCTGCGCATGGGCGTCGGCGACGCGCTGACGGTTTGCGATATGGCGCGGCGCGAGTACGCCTGCCGCATCTCCGAGATTGCCGACGAGAGCGTGATCGCCGAGATACTCGGTTCGCGCGAGAGCGATAGCGAGCCGCCCTACCGCGCGACGGTCTATATGGCGCTTCCCAAAGGTGACAAAATGGAGACGGTCGTGCGAAAGAGCGTGGAGCTCGGCGCGGCGCGCGTTGTGCCGGTGGTCACCTCGCGCTGCGTTTCGCGCCTCGACCCCGCCGCTGCCAAGAAAAAGGTCGCGCGCTGGCAAAAGATTGCCGATGCCGCCGCGTCTCAGTGCGGGCGGGGAGTTCTGCCGCGCGTGAAGGCGCCTCTCCCCCTGCGCGAGGCTCTGCGGGAGGCGCGCGGCGATGATCTCGCGTTCATTTGTTACGAGGGCGAGGAGGCGCGCACGCTGCGCGCGCTGCTCTCCGATTTTGCACGAGCCCGCCCCACCTCGCCCCGCGTCTCCTTTTTCGTCGGGCCGGAGGGGGGTTACTCCGCCGAGGAGATCGCCCTCGCGCGCGAGGCGGGTCTGCCCACCGTGACGCTCGGACGCCGCATTCTCCGCTGCGAGACCGCCCCCCTCGCCGTGCTCGCGAACCTCGCGTACGAAATGGAGTAGTACCCCGCGCGGGATTTCCCGCTTCATTTCTTGGAGAAAGACCCTCCGGGGGATTTTGAGGCGGTAGCTCTTAGATGTCGTTTTCGGGGAAGCCCTACTGCCGTTATCGTAATTTGAACTGCCCCGCTCGGGGGGAGGGTGTGTGGGTACCCTACTTTGTCGAAATTTCGACTGCTACCTCTAAGATTTAGTTTTCGGGGAACCGAAGTGCCTCTATCGTAATTTCTACTGCCGTTTCTAAATATAGTTTTCGGGTAACCCCCACTACCGCGCGGTCATTTCCACTGCC
>CAZYCC010000101.1:0-5418 GCA_964645985.1 uncultured Lachnospiraceae bacterium
TGATGGGATTCTCGGAAGCGAAATGTTTTCTCTGCCCTTCGGGGGATGGGGTGTTTACGGGAGGCGGGGTTGGGATTAGCGTAACTTGCACTGCCGTTTCTAAGTTAAGTTTTCGGGAAACCCCACTACCGCGCGGTCCTTTCCCCTGCTCCCTCGGGAGCGGCGTGTTTCGAATAGGTTACTGCCCCTATCGTCATTTTTCGCTGCTCCGCTCGCGCGCGCGGGGAGTATCCCTCCCCGTCACTGCCCCCGTCCGCGGCGGCGCGCGCAAAACCCCGCGCGGAGCGCGGGAGAGGTTCGCCTGCGCTTTGCCCGCGCGGGGCGCGGGCAAAGTGAGCGGGGTTCGCCGTTGGCGAAACCCGCCCATCGGGCTTCGCCCGACACAGGTGAACCTCTTGCGCCGTGTGCGAAATTTGCCGGCGGCAAATTTCGCGCACGGCGCGGTTTTGCGCGCTAACCCCTCCGCGTGACCCTCTCGTGGGATGGGGTGTTCCCGTGGAGTTGCGGTTATCCTCCCCCACCGCGCCTTTTTCCCGTACAAAAAGAACCCGCCGCAGGGCGGGTTCTTGGTGGGGGCTGCTGGGATCGAACCAGTGACCTCATGCATGTCAAGCATGCGCTCTAACCAGCTGAGCTAAGTCCCCATCGAGGAGTAGTATACCACCCCCGCAAACAAAATGCAACCCCCCGCGCGAAAAAATTTTCGCGGAGAAATCGCCCCCCGCGCAATCCCGCGCCCGCGCGCCTCGCGCGCCTCACGCCCCGGAGCAATTTCGCGCTTCGTGCCCCGGAGCAGCCTCGCGCAGCGGGGTTGCTCTCTTCAAACAAATGCTTGACACTCCCCCATTGCGCATAAATCCTACTATTCCTATCAGATATAGATTTTTCCTATATCTTCCTATAAAATATCAGTATTTGACACCCCTCGCCCGCGCGGTGTAGAATGCCCTTCGATCGGAACCCCGCGCGCCCAGGTGCAGCTTCGCGCCCCGGCACAGCCCGCGCCGTCATCGCGCCCCGCGCAATCCCGTGCCTTGCGCCCGCCTCGCGGCGGAGGAGGGTTTCGGTAGATTTATCCTTTTAGGAGGGTTTTCCTTATGCACGCTTTTGTTTCCTCGCGCACAAAGCGCCCGCTCGCCGCGGCGCTTGCGGCGCTGCTTCTCCTCGCCTCGCTCGCGGTCCCTGTGGGATCCGCCGCCGAAGAGGAGGAGGCCTCGCCCATCTTCACGCCGACCGAGACCGCTCTGCTTTCCGCAGTTGACCCCGCGTTTCTCCTCAAGCACGTCGAGTATGTCCATAACAACATCGGCCCGCGCTATTTCGGCAGCCCGGCCGATGAGGCGAGCGCCGACTACTTCGCCTCGGTCTTCGAGGAGCTCGGCTACGCCCCCTTCACCGAGGCGACCGCGAGCGACGGCGAGGAGGACTACTTCGAGACCTTCGAATGCGATCAGGTAAAATCGCACATCGGCGGCTCGGTCACCATCGGCGGGCGCGAATATACCGCCGCCGCCCCGACCTGGAGCGACAGCAGCGTCTACCAGGGCTACAATACGCCGACGGTCACCGGCGACACCGTCTATTTCGAGACGGTAGCCGAGACGCTCGCCGCCGAGGAACAGGCGGTTTCCGGCAAGGTGGTCCTCACCAACCGCGAGAGCACTGACGTTTGGGGCAGATCGAGCACCGCCTACGCCGATGCCGCGCGGACCTTGCAGGGCAAGGGCGCGCTCGCACTCGTCTTCTTCTACTGCAAGTACAGCGTCAGCGAGAAGGGTGGCACCTCCTCCGAGCGCGAGTTCCCCCCGCCGACCTCGGGCGACCCCATTACCATCCCGGTTGTGCTCGTCCCCTACCTTGACGGCCGCACAATCGTCAAATCCTTAACCGTAGATGGCGCCGTGCAAAGCGCCGAGGCGACGGTCGTCAACCGCCGCAGCACGGAGACTTCCAACGTCCTCGCCGTAAAAGAAGCGAGCGTTCCCACCGACAAGTATGTTCTCATCGGGGCGCACCGCGACAGCGTCTTCGGCGCGGAGGGCGCGGATGACAATCTCTCGGGCACGGTCAACGTCCTCGGCGTCGCGAACGCCCTGCGCGAAATCCCCACCGCGGCGAACGTCATCTTCGCGCTGTGGGGCGCGGAGGAGGAGGGGCTGCTCGGATCGGAATTCTTCTACAGCGACTTCCTTTATCCCGAGGATTGGGGCAAACAGCACGTCATCGCCTACTACAATATGGATATGGCGGCGACCTCGCAAACCCGCAACAGCGTCCTCACCATTCACACGCCCTATCGGGACGCCGAGCGCAACCCGCTTCGCAGCGAGGCGGGCGACGTTGCCGCCGAGCAGGCCGAGCGCTATTGGCGCTATGCCGACGGCAGCTACGGCAAGTGGTGGACGAAAGGGCACGATGATCTGCTCGTCGACCTGCAATATTACGGCAGCTGCTCGGATCACGCGGCGATCACCGGCGCGACCGGCGCGAACGATACGCCAAAGCTCGCTTTCGGCGAGGGGATCCCGGCGGTGTATATGTTCTGGGGCGATAGGCTCGGGGACGGCACAAACGACGTGACCGAGCAGAACTACCACGTTGTCGGCGACAACTACGCTTGGCCCGAGGACGAGGACGTCTTCACCGTCTTCAGCGACGATAAGCCCTATACCGGTAACTACAGCGTCGAGCGTGCGACCATCCTCGCGTCGGTCTTCGCCCTCTCGGTCTACAACACGGCGGCAAGCCCGCTCGAGGGGGTGACGGACGGCGAGGAGTTCGACGGGGACACGACCTTCACCGTCTCCTATAACTACCGCGAGGGCGCAACGCTCGACGGCGAGCCGCTCACGCTATCGCAGGACGGCAGCTTCGTTATTCCGGCGGACAGCGCGGCGCACACGCTCACCTTCCACGATCTGTTCGGGCAGGAGCGCACAGTGACCGTCACGGTCTACCGCACCTTCACCGTGCGCTTTGAGGCAGACGGGGAGGTCGTCGGAGAATACACCGTGCGCGAGGGCTCCGCGCTTGAGGACATCCCCACTCCTCCCGCGAAAAAGGGCTACACCCTCACCCCGCCAAAGTGGAGCAGCGACGACTTCGGGAGCATTACCGAGGACAGAACGGTCACGGCGGAGTATACGAAGGATAACGGGGACATTTCGGGGGACGGCGAAACGACCATCGAGGACGCGAGCACCTTGCTTTTCTACCTTGCAAACCCCACCTCTCCCGCCCCCGCCCACGCCGATCTCACCGCAGACGGCAAGGTCACAACGAAGGATCTCTCGCGCCTACTCGACCTGCTGATAGAGTGAGAAGAGGGAGACCCCCGCGCTCGCCTCTCGCCTACCACCCGAGAAAAGACCCCCGCCGCACCTGTGGCGGGGGTTTTCGCGCACGGAAAAGATCGCGCGGGTTCCTCCTCGCGCGCCGAAACTGCGCCGGCAAACCTCGCGCTCATCGTGCCCCCGGCGCGCCGTCTGTTTGGGGAGAACGTGGATTGTGTACCATGCGTTGTGTATCGTGTATACAGGTGCAAAAAAGCGAACGATTTTGTTCGGATTTTCCCCTTACAGGGCAAGGGATTGCGCGGGGCGGAGAGAGAGCGAGCGCGCGCAAAGTCATGATGAGCGGCAGTTACCTACCCGCAGCACCCGTCCCCAGGGGCTGTGGTGGAAATTTCGACAAAGGCGGCGGAGCTTTCCACAAAAACAACGCCCCTGAGGGAGCAGTCTCATTCTCGACAAAGCACTCTCACTCCACACCCTCCCCCAAACGGGGAAGCACAAATTCCGACAGGACTCTTGTTTCTCCGAAACAAAATCGCGCGCCCGGAGCGGGTTCGCTCCCGCAAACCGAAGCGGCAAAACGCCGCGCCTCCGCTTGCTTGACATCTGCCCCCGCCCGGCGGTATAATACAGCGGAACTTATTTTGTGGTGGTGTGATATGCCGGTTTCTTTGGACGAGGCGCGGGGGGAGCTCTCGCGCTTGGGCGAGAAGATCGCGGGGCTGCGCGACGCGCTGCACATCGACGCGCTGCGGGGGCGGGTGGAGGAGCTGGAGGCGTCCTCTTCCGCGCCCGATTTTTGGGACGATCGCGCGCGCTCGGAGGAGGTTCTGCGCGAAATTCGCCGCGCGCGCGAGCGGCTCGACCGCTTCGAGCGGTTGCAGAGCGAGCGGGAGAGCACGGCGGAGCTGCTTGAGCTCTCTTTGCAGGAGGGGGATGAGGACCCTGCGCTGGAGGAGGAGATCCTCGCTTCGGTGAAAAACCTCACCGAGGAGGCGGAGGCGCTGCGGCTCGAGACGCTGCTCACGGGCGAATACGACGCGAACAGCGCGATACTGTCCTTTCACCCGGGGGCGGGCGGCACCGAGGCGCAGGACTGGGCGCTGATGCTCTATCGCATGTACAGCCGCTGGGGAGAGCGGCACGGGTATGAGGTGAAGCTCCTCGACTATCAGGACGGGGAGGAGGCGGGGATCAAGTCCGCCTCTCTGCGCATCGGCGGGGAGAACGCCTACGGCTTTCTGCACAGCGAGAACGGCGTGCACCGGCTTGTGCGCATCTCGCCCTTCGACGCGTCCGGCAGGCGTCACACCTCCTTTGCCTCGGTGGAGGTGATGCCCGAGCTGCCGGATGACGGAACCATCGTCATCCGCGATGAGGACATCGAGGTGACGACGCACAAGAGCTCGGGTGCGGGCGGGCAGCATATCAACAAGACCGAGAGCGCGGTGCGCATCGTCCACCGCCCGACCGGCATCGTCGTCGGTTGCCAGACCGAGCGCAGCCAGGTGCAGAACCGCGAGACGGCTCTCTCCATGCTGCGCGCCAAGCTCGCCGAGATACAGCTTCGCGAGAGGCAGGAAAAAATGGAGAGCATCGGCGGGGAGAAGCGCGACATCGAGTGGGGATCGCAGATTCGCTCTTACGTCTTTATGCCCTATACGCTTGTCAAAGACGCGCGCACCGGCTACGAGAACCCGGACGTCGCCGCCGTCATGGACGGCGATCTCGACGGCTTCATCGAGGCATACCTCGCGTGGGAGAACAAGGTGGAGTGAGATCGATTTGCTGAAATTTTGAGGAATCCCTCTAAGATTTAGTTTTCGGGGAACCGAAGTGCCCCTGTCGTAATTTGCACTGCATCGTTGCGGGGGTGTGTGTGGGTACCTTACTTTGTCGAAATTTGCACTGCTACCTCTAAGATTTAGTTTTTGGGAAAACGACACTGCCGCTGTCGTAATTTCCACTGCCGCTTCTGGATATAGTTTTCGGGAAACCCCACTGCCGCGCGGTCATTTCCACTGCGGCGAGCCGTATGCACTGCTACTGTGGCGGGAGCCGCCACCTCGAGGTCCCCGAGGAGTGCTCTTTCCCGAAAGAGCCCTCCCCCGGCTCTCTCGAGAAG
>CAZYCC010000102.1:0-5398 GCA_964645985.1 uncultured Lachnospiraceae bacterium
CGCCGCCGTCGATCCGCCTCGCCGCCCTAGCCGTGATATTGTTACCTCAAAACCCTCCCCGGCCCCCCCCCCCCGCAGCACATCCCGCCGCGCGCTCAAACCGCTCCGCGCAAAACTCCCCCCATCGCTCAGGCGGGAAAGTTTTTTCGCTTTTTCCTGAAACGTGGCTCAATTCCGGTTTTCGCGGGAATCCTGTTTTTGGGGAAAACCGGTTTTTGGAAAAGCGGGGAAATTTGAGTGCACAAGTGCCTCCCGCCGCGGACGCGGCGGGGGTTTTGTATACGGGAAAAAACGAGCGCGCGCCGCGTTTTCCCCCTTGGCCGGTGGTTCCCGCGAGGGGGAACGCGGGGCACGCGCTCCCGCCGCAGGAGCGCGCCACGTCATAAGGCGGTTTTGCCTTACATGAAGCCACAACAAGCGCTGCTGTCGCTGCCGCCGCATTCCGTCCGCGCACCCGATGTTCGCGTGAAGCGCCCCCGCGCGCCTCGCGGGGCTCGCATAAGCCTCGCGCGGGCAAACGCCGGAAATGATCCCGCGCCGCGAGCGAATTTTGCTTCTCCCGCCCGCGCCGCCTCTTGCGGCGCGAGGGAACCGCCCGCGCTCCTCTCTCCCCCTCATCCCCGCAAATCTCGATTGTGCTTCGCGAATGAAAATCCCGCCTCTACGGTGTCTTTCCAGAACAGATTTTCCCCTCTTCGATCAAATTTTCTTTTTCGCTTGCATTTTCCGAACAAATGTGCTATACTGCCCTCATCGAGGGGGCGTGCTGCCGGCGCGAGCCCTCGCGAGAGCGCTCTGCCTCTTGACCCCCGCGCGGCGAGCGGTGAGTGCGCTTTACCCACCCGACGCCTTTTTTGCCGCTTCCCGGGGTAGTGCCCTCGTTTCCTCGCCCCGCGCGGGGCGATGAATTTCTCCTTTCCCCACCCTTATGGACGATCTTACACCGCGAGAGCGGGCGGTTCTGGACTTTGTCTGCACGGCGGCAGAGGAGGGATCCACGCCGAGTATGCGCGAAATACAGGACGCGCTGAACATCCCGAGCTCCTCGTCGATTCACGAGTACCTCAAGTCGCTCGAGGAGAAGGGCTACGTCACGCGCGCGCCCGGCAAGAGCCGCTCGGTGCGCCCGGTCTACGGAACGGTCGCGCGCGGCACTCTGCGCGTGCCGATCCTCGGGCGTGTCGCCGCAGGTACCCCCATCCTCGCGGCGCAAAATTACGATGGCTACGCCGATCTGCCCGCCGAGCGACTCGCGCGCGCGGGGATCGGGGCGCAGCTCTTCGCGCTGCAGGTCCGGGGCGATAGTATGATAGGCGATGGCATTATGGATGGGGACCTCGCCATCGTGCGATTCGAGGACTTCGCGATGGACGGAGACCTCGTCGTCGTGCTGGTCGGCGAGGAGGCGACCGTCAAGCGGGTCTACCGCGAGAAACACGGCTTCCGCCTACAACCCTCCAACCCCGGGATGCAGCCGATCTTCGTCGAGGAGGTGCAGGTTTTGGGGCGAGTTGTGGCAAATCTTCGCTATTATTGTTAAAAAATGTCGATACCTTCGGCGACCGGCGCGCCCACCGGCTCTTTGCCCCGCGATACCGCGGGAGGATCGCCCCGCGTGATTCCCCGCGACGCGCCCGCCCCCTCCCGGGATGGGGCTGCCGCTGTACCTCATAGTGAGGTGCGCGATATATTGCCCGATATGACCCCCGCCGCGCCGCACGCCGCCTCCCGGGAGGAGGCTCCCCGCACCCGGTCGGGAGCTGTGCCGGGCGGCGCACCGGGCGAGCTAGGACGTGCCAGCCCCCCGCGCGCGCTCTTCGCCCTCGCCGCGCGGGTTTTTTTGCTCTACCCGCTCGCCACGAAGGCACTGCTCGTTGTGCTGCCGGCGCTTCTCTCCTTCGCCCTCGCCTCGCGCGGGAATAATGCGCCTCTGCTCACCGAGGTTATCCCTCAGCTCCTCGCGTCCCTCGATGAGATCCTCACGAGCGCGCTGCTTGCGGCGAGCATCGCCGTCCTCGGCGTGGGGATTTTCCGCGCGGGGGCGCGGGCCGTCTGGCAAACGCTGCTGCTCGGGTTTTTGTCGATTCCGATTCTGCGCCTCACGCTGCTCGCCCTGACCGGTCTGCTCGTTCGCGCCCGCCTCATCGACGGCGCGACGCCCGGACAGTTTGCTGACGCGCTGCCTGCGACCCTTGTAAATACGCTCCTGCTTGCTGGAGTTGACCTCCTCCTCCTCGCCGCTTTCACCTTGCTCTTCGTCATCGCCGCGCGCCGCCACCGCTCTCCCGGCAAGGTTACGCCGCCTCGCGGCAAAAAAGCGCAGCCCTCCCCCACGCCCGCCGCCCGGCGCGAGGATTGCACCGTGCGCGAGGATACTCTCGCCGATAAGGCGCAAGACCCCCGCGCGACGGGCGCTCCTCCTGCCGCCGCCGGAAAACCCACTCGGCACGCGAGGAGATCTCCCACGCGATCGCCCCTGCTCGCGCGCGGGAGCGGGTATCGCGGTGTGGCACTCGGCGCGGCGTGGACAGTCATCGCGCGAAAGGCCCTCTCGAGCGCGCGGGAAGTAGTCGGCGCGCTCGCCGTCGGCAGCGACGGCTGGTCTCTCGCCGACATTGCGCGCGGCTACGGGGTGTGGTCAAAAGAAACGCTCCTGCTCCTCCTCTCCGGTGGAGTTTTCCCGCTCGCTCTGCTCGCGGCGACCGCCGCCGCAACGCTCGCTTTCACGAGGCAGTTTGCCTCGCGCGCCGATTCTCTCTTTTCTCGCGGGGAGTAGCGCCCCGCCGATTTTGACAAAATCGCGAGCTTTGCCGCTTTTCCCGATTCCCCCTCTCTTTTCCTATGCCTACCGCGCAAGAACCAAGCGGGGCGCCGATTCTCCTGCTGCGCACGCGAGATGAGCCGCTCGCCGAGGCGATCGCCGTTCTCGCGCGCGAGGCGGGCTGGACGACAATTCGCTCCCCGGGGGGCGAGCCGCCCGCCGCCCCGCCGCGCTGCGTTCTCACAGACTTAGATAGCTTTCAGGCGGAGGAGAGCGACCCCCCGCCCGGCGCACTCGCCGCGAGCGTGAGCTTTTCCGATGGGCGATCGCCTACTTTGCCGCGCCCCTTCCCGGAGGAGCGGTTTTTCGCACTGCTCGCCGCCGCGCGCGGCGAGGAGCTCTCTCCTCGCCCCGTGAGCGCGCTCTTTTTCGATGGCGAGCGCTTCACCCTGTACGGCGCGCCGCTGCCGTTAACCCCGCGCGAGCGGCAGCTCCTGCGCCCACTCTATGAGGCGGCAGGGACGCCGGTCTCGGCGGCTGCCCTCGCACGGCAGATTTGGGGGCGGGAGAGCGCGCTCGGAAACCTGCGCGTGACGCTGCACTCTCTTCGCGCGAAGATCGCGCAAAGAACCGACCGCAACCTCCTGCGCTCGACCGGCGACGGCGGCATTCTGCTCGACCTCGGCGGGGAGGGGGTAAATGCCGCGCTGCATCCAATCGGGCGGGGCGATGGAGCAAGCGCGCATTGACATTCCTCGCTCCCCGAAGCGGTGCCAACCCCGCTCCCCGGCGAAGAATATAGAGAAAAGCCACCCTCTCGGGTGGCTTTTCTCCGCCGCACGCGGTTCCCGCCGCGCACAACTTATGTCATTGCGTGGGATGGTGAGGTTAGGGGGGCAACAGAAGATGGATCCTGTTCAGTTTGGTTATGCATTGGGGTTATAATACCCTAAGAGATAATCTTTTGCACCATCCCATAGAGTATCTACGATCGTGCCATCTACTGATTTATGTTTAAATGTGTTGTTCGCAGTAAGTTCAGAATCCTCTACTCCGAAGATTCTCTCCATTTCGGCAATCGCTGTATCGCTGTTGGAGTTCGGATCATTTGCCAACAAGATATGGTACTCAAACGGTTTCGGGATTGTTGGCCATTCTTCGTCATATTCGCTCGTGGTGATAACCGTGCAGCCGGTCATCGTAATGGCACCGTCGGCGACAGTTGAGTTATTGTGCACAACGATCGCGGCGTAGGAATTTTCCGGCCCCCCTTCGGTGGCGGCGTTGCCGGTGATCGTCACATCCTCAAGCGTCAGCTTGCTCTTATCGGTAGTATCTCCCCAGATTTCAACACCGGAATAGCCGCTCAGGCTGCCGTCCTTCACCGTGACATCTGCGCCATTGCATACTTTGAGCGCATAGCCGAAATTTTCGGTCGCGTCAACATTGACGTTTTTGAGTTCAACCTTCGCTTTCGGGTTGACACAAACCGCGTATCTGTTATTCGCTCCTGTTTCGCCTTTGAGCGTGTGCTTCACATTGAGGTTCTCGATGACGGTGGGTTCTTCCGCGTCTTCTGCCGCATCAATAATCAATGTGGATTTGACTGCGTCTCTCGCACCGGTAATGGTGTGTCCTTGGCCATTAACCGTCTTCCCGGCAGAGACACGGAGAGGACTTCCGGCTACGGTTATAATATCGTCGCTCAGCTCCACAACATCGACTTCCGGGTCGGCGAGAGCCTCCACCAGCTCATCGGCTGTCCCGACAATCTCCAGAACCTTCTCGTCGTACTTATCGCCGAAGCTGTCGCTCTCGTACGGGGTCTGCGTCGCGAAGACAGAGAGAGCAAAGTCGGCGGTAAGTTCCTCGCCTTCCTGCGCGCCCTTGTTGTTGTAGAGGTTGTCGGGGTTGTTCGCTGGATCGGGATCGGTGCTCGAGTCGGGCTGCCAATAGAGAACGACCTGCAGCGCGTCGGTATTGCCGATGCTTTCGCCGTTCTTAACGTCCTCAGGAGTCGCATCGCCCGGGAGGATTACGACGGTCGTGGCATCAACGTCGGTGTCCGTGGTTGTAATCTGATCCCAATAGTTTTTGCGCTGCTCTTGCGAGGCGCCCTGTTCGGGAGCGTTGATACTGACTTCTTGCGCCTTCTTGACATCCACAACCTTCATCTGGATGACTTCCGTGAGGGAGTGACCATTGAAGTCCTTCTCGTTGGTGATGCTGTAGTCGAGCGCGTAGGTGAGGGCAAGCGTTCCGTTGTTCTTGATGACAAACGGTTCACTCGTCCACATGGCACCAGGCTCCCAAAGGAAGTCCTCGATGTTTTTCCCGTCCTCGGTAGTGAAGATCTGCTGTCCTTCGAGGGACTGACCCTCCGTGTCGACGATTTCCACGTCGAGGTTCCCGGCGGTGATCGTCGTGTCGCCGGTGCTTGCGCTGTCGCTGAACCACGCGAAGGTGGTGCCGACAAGCATCGCGACGCAAAGCAGCATCGCGAGGGCGCTCGCGACGAGGCGGGCGCGGGTGGTGTTTTTACGGTTTGTCATACAAAACCGTCCTTTCTGCCGGATTTCTTTCCGGCGGGAGTGACCGACTTTGTCGGTCAAAGTGGGATTTGACCGGCCTCGCCGG
>CAZYCC010000103.1:0-5328 GCA_964645985.1 uncultured Lachnospiraceae bacterium
TGTCGCAGCGGTAGCTGCAAATTTTAGGTGATGAGCTCCTTCGCGGAAGGGGTTTTCTTTTTTTCTCCCCTTGCATCGTGCCCTCGTTTATGCTACACTACCTTATCTTTCTTTCTCTGGTGGTTCATTGGAATCTTTTCTGCTCGGAGAGTGCGGGGTGGCGGTGGTCGGCGGGGGGCACGCCGGGGTTGAGGCGGCGCTCGCGGCGGCGCGGCTCGGCGCCGATACGGTTCTTATCGCGATGAACCTAGACAGTATCGCCGCGCTCCCTTGCAATCCGTCGATCGGGGGAAGCGGCAAGGGGCAGCTCGTCTGCGAAATTGACGCTCTGGGCGGGGAGATGGGCCGCGCCGCCGACAGCGCAACCCTGCAAATGCGCACACTCGGCGAGGGAAAGGGCCCCGCTGTGCGCTCGCGGAGGGCGCAGGTCGACCGGCTCGCCTACCGCGCCCACATCCGCGCCGCGCTCGAGCGGCAGGCAAACCTGCGATTAGTGCAGGGCGAGGTCGTCGAGCTAAAAATAGAGAAGGACGATGCGGGCGTGCCGCGCGCCGCGGGGGTCGTTCTGCGGGGGGGAGGGGTCTATCGCGCGCGCTCGGTTGTGCTCTGCCCGGGAACATTTTTGCGCGCGCGCGTCACGGTCGGAGAGAGCTCGGTCTCATCCGGGCCGGACGGGCAGCTGCCGGCAAGCGATCTCTCGCGCGCGATCGAGCGCATCCTCCCGCTTCGCCGCTTCAAGACCGGGACTCCCCCGCGCCTTGACGGCCGCAGTATTGACCTTTCCTCGCTCGAGAGGCAGGAGGAGGATCCGAGTGCCCTGCCCTTCTCGCCGCGTTTTGACGGGGAGGACGAGCCTCCCCGCCCGCGCGTGGCGCGGCATTTGCCCTGTTATATCGTCTACACAAGCGAGGCGACGCATGAGATTATCCGGCGCAATTTAGACCGCTCGCCGCTTTACGACGGGCGAATCTCCGGCGTCGGGCCGCGCTATTGCCCCTCGATCGAGGACAAAATCGTGCGCTTCGCCGACAAGCCGCGCCATGCGCTCTTCCTCGAGCCGATGGGCGAGGAGACAAGCGAGCTTTACCTCGGCGGGTTTTCAACCTCCCTTCCGGTCGATGTTCAGCTCGCCGCGCTGCGCACGCTCCCGGGCTTCGCGAATGCAGTGGTGACGCGGCCGGGCTACGCCATCGAGTATGACGCTGTCGACCCGACGGCTCTCACGCATACCTGGGAGTGCCGCGCGCTGCCGGG
Organism: uncultured Lachnospiraceae bacterium; assembly: GCA_964645985.1. Classification (GTDB taxonomy): domain Bacteria; phylum Bacillota; class Clostridia; order Oscillospirales; family CAG-272; genus CAZYCC01. The sequence continues at coordinate 1,255 of CAZYCC010000103.1, forward strand.
GCTTTTCTTCGCGGGGCAAATCTGCGGCAGCTCTGGCTATGAGGAGGCGGCGGCGGGAGGCATTCTCGCCGGGGCAAATGCCGCGCTTGCCCTTCTCGGGCGCGAGCCGCTGCGCCTCACGCGCACCGACGGGTATATCGGTCTTCTCGCCGATGATCTGACGACGAAGGGCGCAGCCGAGCCTTACCGCGTGATGACCTCGCGCAGCGAGGTTCGCCTGCTTTTGCGCGAGGGAAACGCGCACCGGAGGCTCGTGCCGATCGGCTACCGCGCGGGGCTGGTCTGCCGCGCGCGCTACGAGGCGGTGCTGCGTCTTGAGGACGAGATTGCGGCGGAAAAGGAGCGGCTTGAGAAGACCGTCCTCCCGCCCTCGCCGGAACTGCGCTCATTTTTAGAAGGCAAACACACCCCGCCGCCTCCTGCCGGGGCATCGCTCGCAGCTCTCGTGCGTCGCCCGCAGCTAACCTACGAGGATCTCGCGCCCTTTGACAAGGCGCGCCCGCACATCTCGACAATGGCGGCGCGCGAGGTCGAGATCGAACTGAAGTACGAGGGCTATCTCGCGCGCGAGAGGGCGGAGGTCGCGCGCGCTCGCCGCCTCGCCGAAAAGCCTCTCCCGCGAAATTTCGACTATACCGCGCTGAAAGGGCTGCGCCTTGAGGCGCGCGAGAAGCTCTGCGCCGCGCGGCCCGCCACCCTCGCCGAGGCGGCGGCTCTCCCCGGGGTCTCCCCCGCGGACATCAGCGTGCTGATGGTGTGGCTACGCGGGTAAACCTTGCCGAGAGAGAAGAATATCTTTTTGCATTTGCGCAAGACACATCGAACGTAGCGAGGGTATGCGCATTACGCGAACAAATCCTGCAATATTTCTTATGCAACTCACACCATCCGAGCTCACAAAGAGGCTGCGCGGGGGAGATGCCGAAGGGGGGTATTTTTTCTGCGGCGAGGAGGAGTACCTCAAGGCGAGCGCGGCGAAGACGCTGCGGCGCGAGTTCGCGAATGCGGCGGAAATGGGGCTATCTCGCGTAAAACTCTCCGGGGAGTCCTCTCCCGCGGGGGAGGTCTTCGCCTCGGCGCGAGGGGAGATGTCGGCGCTGTCCCTTGCCGGCGGAAAAAAACTCGTTGAAGTTCACTCTGTCGCCTACGGGAAACTCTCAGACAAGGATCGCGATACTCTTCTCGATCTGCTGCGCGCCGCCACTGCGAGCGACGCGGTGCTGCTTTTGTACGCGACGCCGAGCGAATTTGACCCGGGCACCGACAAGCGCCCGAGCGCGCTCTTCCGCGAGATTTGCGGCATAAACGGGGTCTTTGTCGTCAATTTCACGCGGGTTATCGGCGCGTCGCTCCTGAAATGGGTGAGAGCACATTTCGCGGCAAGCGATGTCGCCTGCGATGACGCGCTCGCGCGGCAGCTCGTGGCGCGCTGCTCAAGCGATATGTTCACACTATCGTCGGAAATCGACAAGTTGTGCGGATATATCTTGTCCGACGGGCGAGCGAGTCTTGACCAAGCCGACATCGATTCTGTCGCGCGGCCGACCTACGATGACGGTGCGTTCGACTTTTCAGACGCCATTCTCGCGGGAGATTTGCCGCGCGCGCTGCGAATTTTGCACGACCGCGCGCGCACCGATTCGCCCGAGTTCATCCTCGGCAGCATCGCCGACTGCGTGCGCGGGATGACGTGTGTCGCCGCCCTCACCGCGAGCGGGAGCAGCGAGGCGGACGCCGCGGGGCTGCTCGCAATGCATCCCTTTCGCGTGCGCAAGTTCGCCGAAGCGGCGCGCGCCTACCCGCCCGGCGCGCTGCGCAGGGCGCTCTTCCTCTGTGAGGAGGCGGATCTGCGCATTAAGTCCACCCCGGTCGACGGCGAGCTGACGCTCTCGCTCCTTCTAACACAGATTGCGATGTCGCGCGCCGGTGCGTAAACGTCTCCCGCCGGGGGTTGCGAAACCTCGCGCAAAGGAAGCAATATTTTTGCGCGGATTCTTTGCTCTCACTAGCGATTTTTGCACAAATCTCCCTAGCCGATTTTTCCCCCCGAGGGCTTCTCTTCCTCCCGGCGATATTGCGCCGTCAAGAGCTTCTTCCCTTCTCTTTTCGTGATTTTTTTCGATGGGTTCTCGGGTGCTTGTCGCGATGAGCGGCGGAGTCGACAGCAGCGTCGCGGCTTTGCTGCTGCGGGAGCGCGGACTTGAGCCGGTCGGCGCGACCATGCGCCTATACGACGAGGGAGATCTCGCGCCGTCCTCCGATGACTGCCGCGCCTGCGAGGGGAAAACCTGCTGCTCGCTTGACGACGTCGAGGACGCGAAGAGCGTCGCCGCGCGGCTCGGAATGCCGCACTACACTTTAGACTTGCGCGCGCTCTTTGCGCGCGAGGTGATGGCGCCCTTCGCGCGCGCATACGCCGCCGGGGAAACACCCAACCCCTGCATCGACTGCAACCGCGCGCTCAAATTCAGCTCGCTTCGCGAGAAGGCGAAGCTCCTCGACTGCGACGCCGTTGCCACCGGGCATTACGCGCAAATCGTGCGCCAAAACGGGCGGTGGCGTTTGCTGCGCGCGCGCGATCGCGCAAAGGACCAGTCCTACGTCCTTTATCCGCTCGCGCGGGAGGATCTGCCGCGCACCATTTTTCCGCTCGGGGGCCTATCAAAGGAGGAGGTGCGCGCAATCGCCTCGGAGGCGGGTCTGCGCAACGCGCGCAAGCGGGATTCACAAGATATTTGTTTCGTTCCGAACGGGGACTACGCCGCGTTTGTTGAGCAGGAGCTCGCGCGGTCCTTTCCGCCGGGAGATTTTGTCGACCGCGAGGGGCGGGTTCTCGGGGAGCATCGCGGGATTATTCACTACACAATCGGGCAGCGGCGCGGTCTTCGGGTTGCGGCGGGAGAGCCGCTATATGTTGTGGAGATTGACGTCGCCGCCAATCGCGTGGTGCTCGGGCGAGAGGACGAGCTCTTTAAATCATCCGTTCGTGCGCGCGCGTGCAATTTCCTCGCGTGGGAGTCACCGCCCGCGCGCTTTTCCTGCAGCGCGATGACGCGCTATCGTGGGCACGAGACCGAGGCGGTGGTCACGGTCGAGGATGATCACAATTGTATTGTGCGCTTTGCGCAGCCGCAGCGCGCGCCGACCCCCGGGCAATCGGTCGTCTTCTACCGCGGGGAGGAGGTTCTCGGCGGGGGGATCCTCTGCCGGGACGACGAAACATAATGGGTATTCTAAGGCAAATGTGATTTTGCGGCAAAATATTCGTTCTGCCGTGTAGGAATCGGCTGCGCTCGCGATTTCCCGGAGAAACGGCGCCGCGAAATCGGTTCGCGTATCCATGACATTTTTTTCGAGGATATGCGATATTTCCCTCCTTGAAGGGTGCCGCGCCGATTTTCCACGTCATCTCGTCCTGCGCTCCCGCGACAGGTTCTGCCGCTGAACTTGAGTAGATTTTGTAAGCTTTTCACTCCTATTTTGTAAACGGAGTCTGTTTTGCCGAAGAAGAAAAAGCAAAAGAAACCCCCGCAGGCGCCGCCTCCTGCCGAGGAAAACCCGGCGGTGCCGCGCCGCGGCAAAGGGCTGTATGTCGCGATTAACCTCGCGCTGCTGGGGTTTTTGTATTACTGTATCGCGTTTCGCCGCGTCGTCAGCGTTTGGACGGCATTCGCCGCCGCCGCGTTTTTCCTCTTCAACGGCGCGTGGTCGGCGAACCGCTCACTCTACTCCTGGCTGCACCGCGACGACACGACCGGCGCGGGTTTTCTCCACGGCGCGTGGGTGTTCTTCCTCGCCGTCGGCGGCGTCCTCCTCGCCGCCGGCATCGCCGGTTTGGTGTTCGGGGGGAGGACATAAGAGACGAGTATCAGACCGAGGTTGACGTATATAACAAAATCGACCCGGCGGCGATTCCCTCTCCCCCGCGCGGGTTTCCCCGTGGCGGCGCGTGATTTCCCACCTTCCGCGGGAAAGCCTGCCGCGCCCGCCGCGGCACGGTCGAGGTCGGCACCATTATGGGCGGCACGAACGTGACCGAGGAGACAGTCTTCGGCGTTATCGCCAAAGACGGCG
>CAZYCC010000104.1:0-5161 GCA_964645985.1 uncultured Lachnospiraceae bacterium
ACCGCTGTGAACGATAGCTACAAGATCCGCCCGCTCTGCAGCGGCGGACCCATTTTAAACGCTTGGACTGATATGCCCAGCTCCGGGTCAAATGTCAACTTGTGGGATGATGTCTCCCACCCTTCGCAGTGGTGGAAGTTTGAGCCGAGGGCAGACGGGTATATCATTCATCTCTCGGTCAACACCTCCCTCGTCCTCGATGCCAATGTCAACAACTGGGATGTCACGGTTTGGACGCGGGGAGACAAGGACAACCAAACTTGGATCCTCCAAACCGAGGCGGAAGCCGAGCAGGAACACAACCCGCAGCCCGAACCGGAGCCCGAGCCCGAGCCGGAGCCGCAGCCCGAGCCTGATCCGGAAATGCCTCCCTTTACGATCGGCACCTTTGGCACAGGCGCTGAGACCTGGACGAAAACAGCGACGGAATACGGTCATGAAACTGCCACCTATAGTCACACGCATTTTCTTATCACTATCCCGACAGATTATTGGTACGGCATCCGTGACGAGGTAGGCTTTCACGAGACTTTCTACAACGCAGATACAGGAGCATGGGAGGACGGCGGAATTGAGAGGGGGAAATTTGTCCTCAACATCACCGACATCACTGGTACGACAACCGAGGTGGTCTGCCCACCGACAACGACGGCCCGAACTATCGTTGGCGACTGGACCATTCTCCGCTTTGAGACCGGGGATTTCGGAACTCCCGCATATCCCATTCAAGCAAGAAACATTTACCGAATACAACTTCAAATCTATCTCGACGAGGCGTCCGACACGCCTGATTACTCGGGTTATGTAGACAGAGATATATATTTCAGCGGCGACAAAATGTACAGTCGCAATGAAGAGATCAACCCCATGCCTACCTACACGGGAGAAATTCCAGACCCGTATGAGACCCCGGTTACCGTCTGGTGGAACACCTATAATCTCTATTGGTTTGAAGAGCACAGCGAATGGGGAAAGGTAATGCTGGTCGGCGTCCCCTTTAACACGATTCCGGTTGGCGGAAATGCCGGAGACAACATAATTGTCGACGCGGCAAGAGTAGTGGTCACCTGGCCCGACGGCACGACCGACACCTATGAGGAGTTTGGCAAAGACGGAAAGAATGGGAGTTTCTGGTACGGCGACTGGGTCTTCTTCCGCGTCGCGACCGATCCCTTCCCGGCAATCTACGGAGATGGCACGGCATTCGACCCCTCTCAGATGAGCGGAACGAAGATCGAGTTCGTGCGCAAGAGCGACGGCAAGGTGATGATCACCGGTCGAATAAACGGTTCCACTACTCCGGGTGATGTCGACGGAACCGCAGGCATTACGGTCGGCGATCGCACCTATCTCGCCCGCGCTCTCGCAGGGTGGGCAGGCTATACAATCGACCCTCTAAGTGCCGATGTCAACCACGACGGTGAGGTCACGGTGGCGGATCGCACCTACCTCGCAAGATACCTTGCCGGGTGGGAAGGATACGCCATCGAGTGAGGATCGTCGCGAGTGGCGCTGAGCCGAAAGGATTCACTCCTCAAAAAGAACCCGCGCAGCGGGTTCTTTTTCTTTCGCGTGAAGAGCGCCGTTTCGATGATTCAGCCTGCCAGTCTGCATAGAAAAATTGTAAAAAGGACTTAGCTTGGGAAGTTATAGTCAGAACTGTTTGGGGAAAAATCTGCGGTAACCGATAAATCTTGTATGAAAGAAGAGAGGGGAAAAGTCTTGAAAATCCAATTTACAATAAATCTGCACCGAGTATGGTTTGTCGCACTCGCCGCCATCGCCACTGTCATAGTGCTCCTTGCTGTTTACATGCGCGCATAACCGCGCGATAGCGCAAACCCTCTCGGGGAGAGCGCGAAGGCAAGAAGTGGCGTTTTCCGCTGGCTTTTGCGGATAACGGCACGATCGCCATCTCGCTCGATGAGGAGACAAAAACAGAAGCGTTTGCCCCGAGTATGCAAGCCCTAGCCAACCGGCCGATGAAAACCCTTATCGCAGAAAAAAGTCGCGAGTACCGGGTTTGCACATTTCGGTACGATCCCGCCCCGCTCCTTGGCGATGTCGACCGCTCGGGCGAGGTGAACGCGGCGGATCGCACCTACCTCGCGCGCTTTCTTGCCGGGTGGAGCGGGTACACCCTCGATTGGAACGTCGCCGATGTCAACCGCGACAAGGTGGTAACGTCTACCGACCGGATCCACCTCGCGCGATATTTGGCGGGATGGGAGGGCGTGACGCTCTCGGAATTGTAACATTTTTGTAAACATCCCCTTTTCCCGCAAAAATTTTCGCGGGAGGCGGGGCTTTGCCGGGGCAAAGCAGCGAAGGGAACCCGGCGCGCCGTGCGCCCGGGTTTTTGCGCGGGGGGACGCGCGGATCGCGCGAGGGCGGCGCGGCGTTCTGTTCTTTTCTTTATCTCTCACGCTCGCTACACCTCGGCTCGTTCTCTTCCCCGCGACGCTTCGCCCGATTCCCGCGATCATTCCCGGCGCGCGGCGGTTTTGCCGAAGAGGAGAGCACGGGGCGCTCCGCGTGGGAGGGGGGAGAAGGAGCCGCGCGGGGGAGCGCTCCGCGAGCGAGATACATCAACAGACACAACAGTCGGCACTGTGAGGAATGCAGGGGGAGCGATCCACCGCACCCCCATCGGTTCGCGGCCCGGAGTAAAGTAAAGGGAAGAAAGAGCGGCGCGCGAGCGAGGGGGAAGTCTATCGCGGCGGGAACCGCCACCTCGCAATCCGGAGAAGCGATCCGCGAGGGCGCGTGAGGAGAAAGCGCCGCGCACGGGGGATAGGCGAGCTGCCGGAAACATTCTCGCTCGGCAGATTTTCGCCGCCCACGCGCTATCTCCCCCGCGTGGGAAAATTCGCGTTGGTCAAATCATTTCGCGGCGATGTTCTCCGGCTCCGCGTCGTTTCGCCTCGTGTGGGAAAATTCTCTCCATTTATCGTTTTCCTACCGAATTTTTTCTTTTTCCGCCTTGACAAGCGCGCGCCTCTCGGGTATAATAAAAGCGCGGGCGGAGAATTCTTTTTGCGTATGGCATCGGGGCGCCGCTTTTCGATTTGCGCCGCCGCTTTCGGCGAGAAAGTTCACTCCTCCGGGTATTCCGGGGGAGGCGCGCGGGACCGGTCGGCGCTCGCCGCGTCCGCGCGTTTATTCTTGGCAAAAGGCGCAGGGGTCTTGTGGTTTTCGCGCGGAGCTTCGCCGCCGCTTGCCGCTTTTCGTATCCTACACCTATGGTGTGAAATATTTCTTTGAAAGGATTTTCGATGCACACGCGTAGTTTGCGATGGGTCGCGGGAGCGCTCGCGCTGCTGATGCTGCTGCCGGCGCTGCTCGCCTGCGGCGGGACGAATGAGGGCGACACCTCCTCCGGCGGGGCGGGGGCCGATGAGGATGCCCCGACCATTCCCGCCGACCTGCATTTCGACGGATCACCCGAAATTCGCTTCATCGTCTCGGGCGGCGACTCCAACTCGGGCGAGCAGCTTCCCTACCGCTCGATCGCCGTCGATGAGGACGCCGATATGGGCTTCGAGGTCAACAAAATGGTCTCCGACCGCAACCGCAAGGTCGAGGACCGCCTCGGGGTGAAAATCGTCCTCAAGGAAAAGACCGATATGGCGGCTCTCTCCTCGACCGTCGAGCCGGTGCTGCTCGCGGGCCTGGACGAGTACGATGTTATCTCGGGCTTTGAGTATTACGACATCGGCCTCGCGGTCGACGACTCGACCGTCGGGACGATGCTCAACTACAACCACATCCCCGAGGAGGAGATGTACATCGACATCTCACAGCCCTACTGGGATTCCTCGCTCTATGAGCAGCTCTCACTCGGCGGCGCGTCCTACTGGGTGACCGGGGACCTCTCGCAGCCGTGGGTCGGCTCGATCTACGTCACCTTTGTCAACAAGAGGATGTGGCAGGCGTACGCGAAGGAAATCGAGGGTCTCGCGGGCTCGGGCGACATCTATCAGTTGGTCGATGACGGCAAGTGGACGATAGGGCTGCTCTCGGAGCTCTCGCGCCTTGTCTACATCGACCAAAACAACAACGAGCAGGTCGATCTCGAGGATCAGGTGGGGTACCTCGCGTGGACGCCGGCGATCGGCGCGATTATGTCGGACGGCCTTGCCGGCGGCAGCCACGTCACCTACACGAAATGGGCGGACGGCGTGCCGCAGGTCGATTTCAACAACACGCACAACTTAGAGTTCTCGCGCGCACAGTATGCGCTCGTCTACGAGAGCAACGCGCTGCTCGTTGACGGCTCGGAAACCGACAACTACATCCTGACGACATGGGCGGAGGGGCGATCGCTCTTCACGGTCAACCTGCTCTCGAACAGCGAAATTTACCTCGCCGATATGCAGGACGACTACTACATCGTCCCGGTGCCGAAACTCAACGAGGAGCAGAAGGAATACAGCACGGTGACGCACGACAGTATTTCGCTCTACGGCATCCCCGCCTCCTGCCCGAACGTTTCCGCCGCAACCGCGACCCTTGAGCTGATGGGCTACTACTCCTATAAGCTCGTGACGCCCGCCTACTACGACGCCGCGCTCAAAGAGCGCTACACACGCGACCCGCAGACCGGCGCGATGATCGACCGCATTCGTGAGACGCTCTACAGCGATTTCGTCGCCCTCTGGGCGTATGAGATCGGCGACGCGACCCACTACTTCCGCTCGAATGTCAACCGCCACTTCGCCGCCGAGGCGAAGACCCGCCAGCGCTCTTGGCAGACCAAACTCGACAAAGTTCTAGAGAGAATCGCGCAGTCCGAGTATATCGAGCAGTAGAGACGGCGCCGAAGGGTGCGCTCGCCTGAACGGCGGGGCTTCCTCGCGGGAAAATTTTGCAAAAGAAAAAACGCGCTCCCGGCCGGGAGCGCGTTTTTCATGCGAGGGCAGATTCACGCGGGGGGTAGCGCGCGCCGCCGCGGGCGGGGGCAGTGGAGGGGGAGGACAAGACGCACTTCCCTCCCCGAAAACACCCCATCCCCCGAAGGGCGAGGATTTTGTTCGTTTCCGAAAAACCTGATAGATTTCTTTGGGCTTCCCCCGCGTCACGAATCTACTCCTCAAAGAGGAAAACACCCCCGCTCACCGTAACAGTTAGTTATGTGGGGTTTCCACGGGGGAGCGCAGCT
>CAZYCC010000105.1:0-5144 GCA_964645985.1 uncultured Lachnospiraceae bacterium
TGCGGCGCGGAGCAGTGGAAATGACCGTGCGGCAGTAGAGCTTTCCCAAAAACTAAATCTAGAAACGGCGGCGCAAATTACGATAACGGCAAGTGCAGTTTTCCCGAAAACTAAACCTAAGAGGCAACGCCTCAAACATCACTCTCCCCCGCAGGCCCGCCTCCGCAAGCTGAAGCGGCAAAATGCCGCAAAAAGAACCCCCCACTTATAGGCTGACCGCCTGTATGAGGCATTTCCCCGCCACGGCGGGGGTGAACCTTTGCGCGGTCTCGAGAGCCCCCCGGGAGAGCCTTTCCCGCAGATCCTCGTCCTCAAGCACCGCGCGCACGCGCTCGACATACTGCTCCTCGGAGCGAGGGGAAACAACAAACCCGTTTACGCCATCGGTGAGAATATCGGGTACGCCCGTGGGCGTTAGGTAAGCAACGCAAGGAACGCCGTAGCTCATCGCCTCGGGCAGGACCATCGGCAACCCCTCGCTCTCGCTCGCCATCAGGAAAACCGATGAGCGCCGAAGATAAGGCGCAATCTCCTCGCGCGGCAGGTACCCCGGCATCTCGACGCGATCGGTAACGCCGAGAGACCGCGCGAGGGACGCGAGGTTCTCCCGCTCGGGTCCGTCCCCGATGAGGAAGAGCCGCCGCCCCGCCCCCTCGTCCCCCTCGAGCGCGAGCAGGCTCGCGAAGGCGCGCAGGATGTCATCGCAGTGCTTGCCGGCGTCGAGCCGCCCAAAGCTGATGAGATTGCCGCCGGTAAGCGGACTGCGCTCCTCGGGCGGGGGCATTCCCGGCAGCATATTGGGCACGACGACGACCCGCGTATGATTGTTGTACCCGCGCAGAAACGCGCGGTAGTCGCGCGCGAGGCTCTCGCATAGGGCAAAGAGCAGGTCGATGCCCCCGTATTTTTTTTGCAAAATCGCAATGTAGCGCGGGTCGTCGCGGTGATGGTGATGCTCCTCGGCTACCTTGCGCGCGGCGGGGCTGCCCTTCCGGCTCAGAATAACGCTGAAGTCGTAGCGCGTGCTGATGAGGACATCGGCCCCGCTCTTTTTCATCGCCCGCCCGACGAGAACCCGCTTGTCGCGCAGAGTTTTCACCGCGCGCAGTCCCTCGCGCAGCGCCCGTACAAAGTGTTTCCCGCGCAGCGCCGCGAGAAACTCCTCGCGGTTGGGCCCGCCCTCGCGAAGATATGTGACGCGCACGCGCGGGTCGAGCAGATGCGCTTGGCTCTTTTCGAGGTGATAAAAAGAAATCACCTCGACATCGAAGGCGTCGCAGAGCAGGTTCGCTTGGTTGATGACCGAACTCTCGATGCCCCCAAAGCCGAGGTGGAGGACGAAAAAGGCGACTTTGCGCTTTTGCGATTTCACGACACGTCTCCTTTGAGGCGAAAGAGAGGTCCTATGAGGCAGGAGAGGCGCGCGCGAAGCAAGCGGTAGACGAGCGCCTCCCCGCGCGTGAGCAGCGGCAGATAGGGGTTCTCGCGATAGCGCGGATAGTGCTGCTCGACATACTCGCGAAGGCTCGAGAGCAGCCGCTTTTTCTCCTCGCGCGGAAGGATCGCGCAGCAAATCCGCTTCGCCGGAGCGATGAGGATATGCTCCACCGCAAGGAACTCCACCTCCCGCGCGAAGGGCGCCTCCTCCCCTCCCGCTTTCATCTTTTCGCGATAGCGCTCGATTTGGTCGAAGGCGAGCGTAATCTCCGGGCAGCGCGAAACGCCCGCGCTGCCGCTGTTCATAATCGATCCGGCGCGCACGCGGTAGGCAACGACCGGCTCCTCGCAGTAGGCGAACTTTCTCGCCGCGAACACCACCCCCGCCTTGAAGTCGACATCCTCATACCAAACGCGCGGGCGAAAGCGCAGGTGGTGCTCCTCGAGGAGCGCGCGCCGGTAGAGCTTGTTCCAAACGGCGTTGTCTCCGAGGAGAATTTTTGTCGCAAGCGGCAGACCCGGCGCGTCCTTCAGCGACGAGCGCGTCCCCTTGACATTCCCCTCCTCGTCGATAACGCGGTAGCTCGCCGCAACGAGGTCCGCCTCCTCCTCGCGCGCGGCGGCGAGCAGCGACGAAAGCGCCCCCGGCAGCAGCAGATCGTCCGAGTCGAGGAAGAAAACATATTCCCCCGCCGCGCGCGAGAGCCCGAAATTCCGCGCGTCTCCCAGACCCCCGTTCTCCTTGCGGTAGGGCTTCACGCGGCGGTCTCGCGCCGCTGCCTCGCGCAGAATCTCCCCGCTGCGGTCCGGGCTGCCGTCATCGACGGCGACCACCTCAAGTTCACCCTCCGGTATCTCCTGCGCGAGCACCGAGCGCAGGCAGGCGGGTAAATACTCCTCGGTGCGATAAACCGGCAGGATAATCGAAACGAGCGGCGTGGGCATGGCATCTCCTTTGCCTGAGGTTTTCGCGGCGATCGCTTCGCGGAAATGTTTCGTTAGGTCCCGCCCTCCCCGGAAGAGGGAACGGCGGCGGTACTGCGGGTGGCCTTCTTCTCCGCGTCCCGTAGCGCCTTCTCCTCATAGCAGGCGAGGAAGAGCAGCGCGATCAGAAGCGAGAGGTAAAAGTTCGCGTTGGGCTTACGCAGGAAAGCGCCGGTCATCTCCCCGCCAATGAGCGCGAGCAGTGTCGTGAAGGAGAGCATCACGATTTCCGGGTCAAAGACGAGCCGCAGGTTGCGTGCAATCGTGATCAGGACAAAAACAGCGAGCAGCAGGAAGTAGGCGATGTAGACGGCGAACCCCGCATAGCCGAGATAGTAGAAGACCGCCGTCAGGTCGTTCTCCGGGTCGTAACCGTCCGCCTGCACCACCGAATAATTGATGCCGAAGAGCTTGATCGCAAGGTCGCCCTCCTCGAAGAGAATTTTCGAGTTAACCCGCTTGACGAGGCGGTTGTCGCGCAGGTTTTCGGCGGTAACTTTGCCGCGCATCTGCTCGATGACCGGCCCCGCGCCGCGCGCCTCCATCAACCTCACGTACAGGGGGCTGGTTTTCAGCTTGAGGTAGCTGAGGTAGTCCTCTTGCGAATAATGCTCCTTGACATAGCGATCCTGTTTGCTGAGAACATCCCCCGCAGTAGTTCCGCTCGCCACGTCCCCGCTTGATCCCGGTACATTCCCCCCCGAGGGGAGATCTCCCGAGGAGATGGCATCGCTATTCGCGCCCCCCTCGGCGAGCAGTTCGCTCGCGCGCTCGTCCATATTTTGCAGGAGCGAGTTGTTGTAGGAGATGTTGGCGTCGTCTAGGGTCATGCTTTGGTGAGTGACCGAGTAGGGGAAGAGCAGCACCGCCGCCGCGACCCCGGCGAGCGAGAGCACCGCCGCCCCGGCCTTGAAGAACTGCGCGTGCTCTCCCCGGCGCGCGAGGAGCCCGGTCACCGAGAGATAAAGCAGTACCGCGAAGGTGGCGAGCAGGGTCATATAGCAGCCCTTCGTCCCGTTGAAATAGAGCAGGACGAAAGCGGCAACCGACCCCGCCGCGAAGAAGAGAAGGCGCTTTTTTTGGTAAAGAATGAGCAGAACCAGAGGGATGAGAACCGTGAGAATCATACTCGGGGTGTTCGTCCCGGTGAACCACCCGATAACGCCCCGGTCAGGATAGAGGTAGGTCGGTTTGTAGGTTTTCGTTAGAACAGAAATAAAAATGATGAGGAAAATGACGACGAAATTCGTCACAACGCCGCGCAGGATCTGCTTCTTTTGCTCGGGCTGCTCGATGAGATAGAGCAGCAGCAGAATCCCCACCGCCGGCGCCTGCATAATCGAAACGATGTTGCGGATGTCACCGAACTGCAGCCCATACTCAAAGAAGATGACCCCGATATGCAGCGCCGAGATGACAAGGAGCGGGGTGATGGCGAGGAAGAAGCGCTTTTTGTGCCGCAGAAAGCAGAACGCCGCGAGGACGAAGGCAGCGAGGATTAACGCGCGCGCGGCGAAGGAGATAGGCAGGCTCGACCCCTCGGTGAAATAGGCGAGCACGTCGAGCAGCGGCTGCAGCACGATGAAGACGAAGATGAAGGATTTTTTGATGACTTTCATAAGCTACTCCGTCGGCGCTCGCCGAGAACGGCGCTCTTTTTGAGCGATCAGCCGCGCGCTCACGCCTTGCAGACCGTGATAGTTGAGCGCGGCGACAATTCTGCGGTTGCGCGGGACATCCCGATAAAAGGGGAAGCGGCGGTAGTGCGCGAGATTCTCTTTGCAGTAGGCGCGCAGCGTGGCGATGACCTCGCGCTTGTCGGGAGAATTCTGGCGCGCGACGCGATTGATCGAAGTGATGAGGATGTGATCGAAAGTAAGATAGGCGAAGAGATCCTCATCGTACACCCCCTCCGCGCGCGCGAAAGACCTCAGGTCGTCTAGAACCGTGACAATGTCGAGGTTCTTCCTCGCATTGTCATTAAACATAATCGAGATCTCGCGGCAGTGGCAGTGGTAAAAGTCCTCCGAGATGGTGGCGACGCTCGCCGCGCCCGTGTGCAAGAGAACTTTGTGCGTAAAGTCAAAATCCTCGTACCAAAGCGAGGGCGGGAAGCGAATTTCCCCCACCGCCGCGCGGCGGAAGATCTTGTTGGAGGCGGATGGGGTTACTTTAAAAGGCGAGGAGAACACCGTGCAGTTGTGCCGCACCACCCGGTCGGGAAAGTGGTCGGTCATATCACAGATGACGACGTCGGCGCTCTTTTCCCGCCCGAGCGCGAGCATCGACGCGTACATTTGCGGCATCACCCAGTCGTCACCGTCGACAAAGCCGACATACTCCCCGCGCGCTTCCTCAAGCCCCATGTTGCGCGCGCTGCCAGGGCCGTCGTTCTCCTTGTGATAAACGCGCAGCGCGCCCGGGTTCTCGCGCGAATAACGGTCGGCGATGTCACCGCTGCCGTCGGTACTGCCGTCGTCAACAACGAGGATTTCCATCCCGCCGGGCTCTTGCCGCAGGGTCTGCGCGAGCAGGCTGTCCAAGCACTGCGGCAGGTAAGCCTCGACATTATAAACCGGCACGACGACACTCACCGCGACCGGCGCGAGGGACATAGCGCCGGCGCCGGATTTCTCTTGCGAATCGCTCATAGTACGTTCTCCTCGCTTTCCCACCGCTTCCCGCGAAGTGCTCTCATGCCTTCCCCCGGCGCAGGAATCCCC
>CAZYCC010000106.1:0-5026 GCA_964645985.1 uncultured Lachnospiraceae bacterium
TCCTTGGCCGCTTCTCGAGAGAGCCGGAGGAGCGAGGTGGCGGTTCCCGCCACGGCAGCAGTGCATACGGCTCGCCGCAGTGGAAATGACCGCGCGGCAGTGGGGTTTCCCGAAAACTGAATCCAGAAACAGCAGTTCGCCTCACGACAAAGACACTTCGGTTCCCCGAAAACTATATTTGGGAACGGCAGTTTAGATTACAACCGAGGCACTTCAGTTTCCCGAAAAAATATCCAAACGGATCTGTTTGCCTCACAACAGAAGCACACGGGTTTCCCGAAACCCCCCCCCGAGGGGGAATCCCACCCCGCGTGCGCGGGGAGCCGGGCTTCTACCCGTACACCTCAATGGAGGACACATAGAACCGATTCTCCCCGTCCCACCCGAACGGGACGAGGCGCAGATAGCGCACGGGGGCGGGGGGGAAGGCGAAGATAAGACCTTGGCCTGACGCGATGGCGTGGTCGTTCTCGCAGAGCAGCGTCCAGCGCGAGAGCGGCAACGTGCGCTCGGCGGCGCCGTATACGCGGTACTGATAGAGCAAGTTCATGCAGGGGCCGAAGTTCGACACGCGCAGTTTGCGCACCTCACAGACCTCGCCGAGATCCAGCTCGACGAAGGGCTGCTCCTCCGGCGCGCCGCCGGGGATGCGCCGGCCGAAGAGCGAACTCGTCTCCCAGTCGCCGTCGGTTGCCTCCGGAAAGGCGCGCCCCTCGCCGTCCACGACGCGGCAGCCGCGCGCCAGGTCTCGCTCTCCCTCCTCGATTGTGGGGCATGGATCGCTGTAGGGCGGGTCGGGCAGCGTGTCGATTTCCTCTTGCGATTTTCCCGCCGCCACCGCGCGCAAAAATTGGTCGACAAACGGCGATAAGATGTCGTAGCCCTTGTCGTTTGGGTGAATGTAGTCCGCCATCGCGAAGGTCGTGTTAATGCGCATACGCGAGGCGACCGTCGGGTTGTCGTACAAATTGAGATAGGGCACGCCCCACTTGCGGCAGATCCTCCTCGATAGGTCGAAGAGAGGCGAAAGATCGTCAAGGTAGCCGAGCACCTCGGCGCTGCTGTACCAGCGCCCGAGCAGCGGCGGGCTGATGAGATAGCAGAGCGTCGCGTCCGGGAAGGTCTGCCTCGCCGTGAAGATGAGGTGCTCCAGCCCTCCGGCGAAGGACTCCCGCTCGAAGAGATCCGGGTCGGTACCCTCCGGCGTGATGCCGCCGAGCGGCGCCTCGAACCACCCGTCGTTGACCCCGCCGTTGAAAACGACAAAGTCGACAGGTCTGCCTGCTTGCGCGACAAGCTGCCGCTCGATGGGGTTTTTGACGGTCGAGATGCTCTCCCCGGAGGTCCCGGTGCTAATAAAATGCAGTCGGTTGCGCGCGCCTACCCGCCCCGGCCAGCCGGCGCTCACGCCGTAATAGGGGATTTTCACCTCGCAGATCGCCTCGGTGAGCGAGTCGCCCGCGAAGAGCGCGGTCTTGCCGCGCAAGGGGCTGTCTGGGTCGGGGGGAATGACGCGATGGACGACCTCGCCCTCGCGCAAAAAGTCCTCCTGTGTCGAGCGGAAGGCGCCGCGCTCGCTTTCCCCTGCGGCGATGACGCGATCCCCTTCGGTGATTTCGACAGTCAGGGTGTAACTGTGCTCGGTACGAAGGGTCAACCCCGCGCGCGAGGCGGGCAGGCGCGAAAATCCTCCTGCCGCCGGGAACTCGAGCGCGGGGTATTGCACGGCGAGATCGCGCGCCTCCTGGCGCGCGGGAGCGCTCTCGGCGCTGTCGCAAGCCTCCCCGGAGGCGGCGTCCTCATCTTGCACGATCAAAGAAAAGTGATACACCCCGAGCCGCAGCCGGCGCGCGAGCTCCTCCTCGCCGATGCCGTCCGCGCGCAGCGAAAGGATAAAAAATGTCTGCCTGGGCGAGCCGTAATTCTCAATCCGCCCATACATCGGCTTCACCCCGAGCACAAAGGAATCCATACAAACCTCAAAAAAGAAAACACAAAATTATATACCATAAAAACCTCACGCTGTCAAGAAGAATGGGGAAAAGAGAGCGCGCGAAAGCACAGGTGTGAGAACTCCCGCCGCGCCCCTCTCGGGATGAGGGGCATTTTGCATCGGCATCGCGCGGGGGACCGGTGTCGACGAATTTCCGCTCTACTATGAAAAATCGGAATTTACGTCTGCCCGTCTTTTGTGGAACGAGGTTTTATGCGCAGTTCGCTCATCACGGCAGCGCACGAGAAGGCCAAAACGAAACGTCCATCGACAGGGAGGCGGGGAGGAAAGCAGGCTCGGCGAAAAGGCGAAATAGAAGTACGAAAAGAAGAGGCGGGCAAGCGCGCGGCGGAAAAATTTTCCGCACCCCCTTGACAAAAAGAAAAATGCGTGTATAATAGTAAGAGCGTGGGCTTGTAGCTCAGTTGGGAGAGCGCCGCGTTCGCAACGCGGAGGTCAAGGGTTCGAGCCCCTCCAGGTCCACCAAAATCCCCCGCCCACCCCGGCGGGGGATTTTTTCTATTCCCTTCGCCGAACTCCTCTGCGCTGCTAACCCCCTCCCGACTCAAAGCGAGCTCCCCCTCCGCGCACGCGCGCTCTGCTCTTATCGCCTCCCGATAGACCTCTCCCGCGCGGTGTCCCCGCGTTCCTAAGCGCACAAAACCCGCCCCGCAAAGGGCGGGTTTTTCTGTGGTTTTGCGCGCTCCAGTGCGCAAGCGCGCTTTTCGAGGGTTGTGGTTTTACCGCGCTCTTCGCTGCGCTATGCGATATGATTCCTTGCGCGCTTCTCGACGCGCTCACGCCTCCCCCACATATTTCCGTATCACCGCGAGGAAAGGCTCGCCGTATTTTTCCGCCTTCTTCTCGGCGATGCCGTCGACTTGGAGGAGCGCCGCGCGCGTCGTGGGGAGCTTGCGCGCCATATCGAGGAGGGTCGCGTTCGAGCAGACGCGGTAAGCGGGGATGCGCTCGCGCTCGGCGAGATTCGCCCGCGTGCGCCGTAGCGCGTCAAAGAGCGGCTCCCCTCGTGAGGTCTCGCTCATGCCACAGGCGGTTTTGCGGCGGCGGGGGGCGCGGGGGGCGCGGGAGAGTCGGCGCGAACTTGGAGGAGGAACGAGGTTTTGCCGCGCAAAATTTGCCAAGATGCCGGTGTGAGGCACAGGGTGCGGTGGGTGGGCTCCACCTCGAGATAGCCCTCCTCGAGCAGCGCGTCGATCAGCGACCGCACCTCCTCCATGGGGCGAGCGCGCAGCAGGGCGTAGGTTGAGAGACGGTCAAGCCCCGCCTCGTGAATGCGCTTGCTGCGGCTGCCGTGCAAAATCCGCTCGATTGTCGCGCGCCCGACATCATACCCAAGCCGCTCGCGCACCCGCGCGACGCAGGAGAGCGCCATTTGCGCCTCGCGCGTCGCGTCCCGCGTGAAATGGGCACCCGCGCAGTTGCCGCAGTTGCCGCAGTGCGCGGGGTGTGCCTCGCCGAAATAGTCAAGCAATACCCCGCGCAAGCAGCGGCTCGTCTTGCAGTAGGCGATCATCTTGTCGAGCCGCTCGAGCGCCTCGCGCGAGGCGCCCCCCTCGCCGGCGTCCATCTCGATGAGGCGGTTCGCCATCCAAATATCGCCCTGAGAGAACAGCAGAATACAGTCGGCAGACGCCCCGTCGCGCCCCGCACGCCCCGCCTCCTGATAGTATTCTTCTATACTCTTGGGCATATTATAGTGAATGACAAAGGAGACGTTGCTCTTGTCGATGCCCATGCCGAAGGCGTTTGTCGCCACCATCACCGGCGCGCGGTCGAAGATGAAGTCCTCCTGATTGCGCCGCCGCTCCTCGTCAAGCAGGCCCGCGTGATAGCGCGTTGCGGGGATGCCGGCGGCGCGCAGGGCGTCGCAGAGTGCCTCGACATTCCTGCGCGTTGCACAATAGACAATGCCGCTCTTTCCCTCCCGCTCATTGAGAAGGGCGAGCAGGCGCGGGTTTTTCGCGCGCGCGGCGGGCCGCTCGACCGAAAAGCACAGGTTCGGGCGATCGAAGCTCGTAACAACCTGCAGGGGATTTTGCAGGCGCAGCGCGCGCACGACATCCTCGCGCACGCGCGCGGTCGCGGTCGCGGTGAAGGCGGCGATTGTCGGGCGGCGCGGCAAGTGCGAAAGAAAATCGGCGATGCGCAGATAGTCCGGGCGAAAATCCTGCCCCCACTGCGAGATGCAGTGCGCCTCATCGACCGCGACGAGCGGGATAGCAAGGTCGGAGACCGCCGCCAAAAACCGCTCGGCAAGAAGGCGCTCGGGCGCGACATAGAGCAGCTTCAAGCGCGCATATCGCAGCTGAACGAAAACCTCCGCCGCCTCTGCCGCCGAGAGAGAGCTGTTGAGGTAGGCGGCGGGGACACCCGCCTCGCTGAGCGCGGCGACCTGGTCTTTCATCAAAGAGATGAGCGGCGAGATGACCAGCGTCACCCCGGGGAGCAGCAGCGCGGGGATCTGATAGCAGAGGCTCTTGCCGCCGCCGGTCGGCATCACGGCAAGCGCATCTCGCCCCGCGAGAATCGCGTCGATGATCTCCGCCTGTCCCTCGCGGAAGCTCGCGTAGCCAAACACGCGCGAGAGGATTTCTTCCTTTGAGGAAGGCGCCTCTGTGTTGGGTAATAGCATAAATGTTGTGTGAGCGTGAAATTTGAACTGCCCCGCTGCGGGGGAAGGTGTTGGGGTACCCCGCTTTGTCGAAATTTCGAGCGATCCCCCCCAGGGGGAGGTGTTAGGAAAGCGAGGTGCCTCAATCGTGAGGCGAACTGCCTTTTCTGGATATAGTTTTCGGGAAAGCTCCACTATCTTTGTCGTGAGGCGAACTGTCCCGCTGCGGGGGAAGGTGTGAGGCGACCGCATTTTGTCGAAATTTCAACTGCTACCTCTAAAATTTAGTTTTCGGGAAACCGAAGTACCCCTATCGTAATCCGCAGTGCCGTTTCTCGGCTTTGTTTTCGGGGAAGCTCCACTGCCTTTATCGTGAGGCGATCTGCCCGGTTCTGGATTTA
>CAZYCC010000107.1:0-4894 GCA_964645985.1 uncultured Lachnospiraceae bacterium
CTCTTTCGGGAAAGAGCACTCCTCCGGAGGAGCGTGGTGGCGGTTCCCGCCACGAGAACAGTAGGTGCGGCGCGGAGCAGTGGAAATGACCGCGCAGCAGTGGGGTTACACAAAAACGAAACCGAGAAACGGCGGTGCAAATTACGATAACGGCAGTGGAGCTTTCTCAAAAAACTAAATTTAGAAACGGCGACGCAAATTACAACAGAGGCAGTAGAGCTTCCCCAAAAACTAAATCTTAGAGGTAGCAGTCGAAAATTCGACAAAGCAGGGTCCCCACACACCCCCCCGCAGCGGTGCAGTGCAAATTACGACCGAGGCAGTGGAGTTTCCCGAAAACTATATCCAGAAACGGCGGCGCAAATTACGACAGGGGCACTCGGGTTCCCCGAAAACAACACCTTAGAGATAGCAGTCGAAAATTCGACAAAGCGCGCTCGCCTCACACACCTTCCCCCCGCAGCGGAGCAGTTCGCCTCACGAGTGAGGCTCCCGGTTTCCCCGAGAGAACAAATTGTAACATTTCTCTTGCATTCGCGCGGCGGGCGTGATATACTGCACCTGCGAAGTGGCGATTTTTCGCCGAAATTTCCCTCCGCCGCCTTGCGGAGAGCACGCAAAAGGAGAATTTTCTTCCATGAACAAGGAAAAGCGAAACGCCGACTGTAAGGCTACCTGCGCCGTCGGACCCGCGAGGAGGCGGCGCGGAGCGCTGTGGACGGCGCTCCTGCTGCTCGCGGTACTTCTCGCGGGAGCGGTGGCCGCCGTTGCCGTGAGCGCGGCGGAGGACTACGAGGTCTATGCCACGGATCTGACGCCGCTCTCCGCCTCGGCGGGAGACGGCAACAATCTGCACTACGACGTGGGGCCGAACGGCGGCAAACTGACGCTGCGCAACGCGGGCGACCCGAGGTCTTTCGATCGCGGCATCTTCGCGCACGTCGATTCTGAGGTCGTTTACGACGCGGCGAAATACGGCATGAAACACTTCTCCGCCTACATCGGCATCAACGACGGCAGCCAAAGCTACAAAGACCGCGCGAGCGCCGACTTTGAGGTCTTCGCCGATTCGCAAAGCGTCTACAAATCGCCGATTCTGAAGATCGATTCTGCGATGGTGTTCGTCGATGTGGACATCCCGGCGGGGACCGAGCGGGTGCGCCTCGTCACAACCAAGGCGGACAACACCGACTACGCCGACCACAGCGTTTGGGCGGACGCTAAGTTCACGCTCGACGGCGAGAAGGAGGGCGTGCTCGACCGTGTTTCGCTCTCTCTGCCTTCCTCTATTTTGGGCAAGGGCGAGACCGTGAAGCCCACGCTCACGGCCCTCGCGCCGGGCGGCAGAGCCCTCGATGTCGCCTCGCTTAGTTCGATTTCCTACGAGAGCTCCGCCAAAGGCGTCGCGACGGTCGCCGCCGACGGGACGGTCACCGCGCTCGCGCCGGGGGACGCGACGATCACCGTCACCGCGACAAAGGGCGAGGACACCGCCACCGCCTCGGCCGCTGTTCATGTTTTCGACACCGAGGCGCCCGGCACCGTCCGGCTCTCCTCCCCGGGGAGAAATCTCTCGATCCTTCTGACGCTCGATAGTGGCGTTATCCGCTACACCGTCGAGGAGGACGGCAGAACGGTCATCGAGCCCTCGCCTATCGGAATGCTCGGCACCGACGCCCCGCTCGCGAGCGGCTTTACCTATGCCTCGCAGACCGACCCCACGGAGATAAACGAAACCTACAAGAATTACTCGGGCGATCGCGCAAACGGGGAGGATCACTGCAATGAGCAGTCGGTTTCCTTCACGAAGGGCGGCTACACCTACACCGTGGTTCTGCGCGCCTACGATGACGGTTTCGCGCTGCGCTCGGTCATCGAGAGCGAGGACGAAACGCAGTTCGTCCTCGAGGATGAGAAGACTGCCTACACCCTGCCCGCGGGGACATCGGTGCGCGCGATCACCGCGCCCGCCTCGCGCCTGCAGTCGAGCTTCAACTACGAGCAGCCGACCTACAGCTATAACGCCATTGAGGCGATTCCGACCGGCAACGTTGTGATGTTCCCCGCCCTCATCGATTACGGCGAGGGGATGGTTGCGCTGCTCTCCGAGGCGGAGATCTATTCCTCCTCAAACGTGATGTACGGCTCCTGCCTGATGGTGGGAGAGGACCGCGCGCTGGAGTGCAATCCCGCGCCGATCCCCGAGGGAGACATTACCGTACAGCTCCCCTTTCAAACCCCGTGGAGAATGGGCGTGGTCGGGGATCTCAAGACAGTAGTGGAGAGCGACCTCGTCGACAACCTCAACGCCCGCCCCGACCCCGACATGGATCTGTCGTGGATTGAGCCGGGCGTCACCGCATGGATGTGGATCTCCGAGGGGCTCGCCGGGCAGCACAGCCTTACCACCATTCGCGAGTATGTTGACCTCGCCGCCGATATGGGGTGGAAATACCTCATCCTCGACGAGGGCTGGCAGCCGTCCTCCAACCCGAACCCCGAACCCTTCACCTCCGAACAGCGCTACAAGGGCACCTACAGCTGGTTTCCGCAGGCGCTCGACTACGCGGAGAAGAAGGGTGTCGGCTTCATTGTCTGGGTCAAGCACAGCGACCTCGATACCCCCGCCGAGCGCGAGGTTTTGCGCGAGTGGGCGGATATGGGCATCAAGGGAATAAAGGCCGACTTCTTCGATTCGGAGACGCAGGCCAATATGGCGGATATGCAGGAGATCTACCGCATCTGCGGCGAGGCGCATTTGCTCTGCAACCTCCACGGCGCGAACAAGCCGACCGGAGAGCGCGCAAGCTATCCGTGGGTCATTGCCCGCGAGGCGATAAACGGCGAGGAGTACGGACACATCAATTCCAGCGACACGACGATCTGGCCTTTCACGCGCGCCTCGATAGGCCCGGCCGACATCACGCCGACCCTCTATCCGCGCGGCGACAGCGCCACGACCGCCGCGCAGCAGCTCGCGATTAACGTCGTCTTTGAGGATGGCCTACCTTGTATGGCGAGCGCGAGCGAGGAGTACCGCGCGAGCACGGTGACCTCCTATTTCCGGTCTCTGCCCGCGCGTTGGGATGACCTGCGCTATATCGCGGGCACGCCCGGAACCTACACGGTTCTCGCGCGCCGCAGCGGCAGCGAGTGGTGGGTCGGGGGCCTCACGAGCGGCGCGCAGAGCCTCACCGTCCCGCTCGACTTCCTCGAGGCGGGAAAGAACTACGCCGCCATTCTCTATGCCGATGGCGCGAACAAAAACGACATCGTGACCTCCATTTCCAATGTAACATCCGAGAGCAGCATTCCGCTCGACCTTCCGCAAAACGGCGGCTTTGTCCTGCGCATTCTGCCGCAGGAGGAGGCGAGTGCGATCACGCAAATTCTCCCCGAGCGCGAGGTCTACACGGTCGGTGTCGGTGAGAGCGCGCGCATCGCGGCGAAATACCTGCCCGAGGACGCTACGCTCTCCTCCCTCACCTATGAGGTGGCGGACGATAGCGTCGCCGAGGTCTCCCCGAGCGGCATCGCCGTCGGCAAGACCCCGGGCATCACGACCGTAAAGATTAAAACCTATGACAGCAGCGTCGTGCGCACGGTCGAGCTGCGCGTCTCGCGCCCGGTCGGCTATGTGCGCGATGAGAGCTGGCAGACCCTCAATGGAAATGAGAGCTACCCGGTCAAATTCAACGCGAGCGCGCCGAACGACGCGGTGATCACCACGCTGCGCGGCGATATGGACAAGGACGGGACGCAATATCCCGCCCCGCAGGTGCTCGTCACCGACGCCCCCGAGGGCGACTTCACCATTGAGGTCAAGGTCTCGGGGAGCCTTAACGCCAACTTCCAGACGGTGGGGCCGGTCGTTTACGGGGGCCTTCAGAATATGGTCGCGATGACCCGCCGCAGCCACTCCTATTTCGGCGGCAACGTCTTCTGCCTGCAATCCTATTTCAACAAGGCAATGCAGGAGCCGTACGTTGCCGAGACGAACGCCGCCGCGCCCGCCTATCTGCGCTTGGAAAAGACAGGCGACGTCTTCACCGGCTCCTACTCCTATGACGGCAGCTCTTGGACGAAAATCGGCGAGACGATAACGGCGCCGACGGTTGCCGGGGCGAGCGACCTCAAGGTCGGCATTATCGCCTGCAATGGCAACTTCGACAGCAGAAAAGAGGTCACGGCGAGCGACTTCAAAGTGAACGGCGAGGTAAAACCCTTCATGATCTACAACGACGCGAGCGACCTCGTGCAGATCCTGCCCGAAAACCGCAAGGTCCTGCAAGGGTCGAGCGCTGACGGCATTCTTCCAGCAAGCGTGAGCGGCTACCTCTCCTCGGGCGAAACGGTGAGCATCCCGGTCACTTGGGATGGCACGGTTGACACTTCCGCATCGGGGGAGAGGACAATAACCGGCAAGCTCGGCGGGGAGTACGCCGACAGCGGCCTCACGCCGCAGATCAAAATCAGCGTCGTCACGCGCGATGGCTTTGACCTGAACGGCGACGGCAAACTCCAAATCGACGACGCCACCACGATTCTCACCTACCTCGCCACGCGCAACGAGGCCCCTCTCAAGGGCGACCCCGACCTCACATTCGACCGCAAAGTGACGGTGAAAGACGCCGCGCGTGTGCTGCTGTACTTAGGAAAATAGACCCGGATTCCCGAAGGGAATCCGGCTCCTCAATTTCGATTGCGCTTTGCGCAATTGATATTTGCAAGACCGCGGCAACGCATAAGTAATCAAAGACCCCGCGCACGGATGTGCGCGGGGTTTTGCGCGCGCCGTCGCGGATACGGGGCAGTGACGGGGAGGGATACCCCTCGCGCGCGAGCGGGGCAGCGCAAATTACGACGCGCGGCAGTGACCTAACCGTGGCACCCC
>CAZYCC010000108.1:0-4693 GCA_964645985.1 uncultured Lachnospiraceae bacterium
ACGTCGCCCTCTCACGGCGAAAACATGGGTTCGATTCCCGTACGGGTCACCAAAAAAGCGCCCCCATAGGGGTGCTTTTTTGTATCGGCGCAGCGGGGCCCCGGCAAAGTTGAAATCCCGCAGCTCCTGTGCTATAATATAAAGCAGCGCGCGGCAGAAACGGCGCGGCGCGCGAGGGCTCCCGTAAACCGCAACCGTCTCTTGGCGCGGCGCAAACCTTGGCGCAAGCCCTATCGGGGGGGTGCCTCGGGCAAAGCTGTCTCCCATCGCCGCCGTTTCGCGAGCAGGAACGTTTTTCCGGACGTACGGCGGCGCCGGAAGTCCCCCGGTGCCTGAAGCTTGTCGCCTATATACTGTGAAACCGCTCCTTAGCGCGCCGGGGCGAGAACCCGGGCGCGAACCCCCTCAGGCGGCGCGCTCCTCGGCAAAGCGCGCCTATCGCCGCCGATTTGCGAGCAGAAGCGCCTTTCCTATTGAAGCGGGACGCGTCACCACCACGAGCTGCCCCCGCAAACCGTGGCTGTCACTTTGCGCGCCCGTGAGCAAACGCTAGCGCGCTCCTGCTGTCGATTTTCGGGGGAGAGCCTTCGGCGGGCGCGCAAACATATCGCAACCATCCTTATGCCAAAACGCGGCGCCGCCCGGGCGAGGGCGCGCATTTTTTCCATTCATCAGCGCTATGAATACCGACACCGAGCATCTTCCCACTTTAGATAATCCCGAGGCGCGCCTCGAGGCGGCTCCCCCCGCGCAGCCGGGAAATCCGGGGGAGGGGGCAGAGAGGGGATCTCCCGATCTACTTGAGGAGGGGGTTTCTCCCGCGCCTGCCGCGCCTGCCGTGCGCGTTGTGGCGAGGGAGGAGGAGAGCGGCGAGGGGGAGCGCGAGGGGGGAGGGCTCGCGGCGGCGTTCGACTGGATCGAGCTGTTCGTCATTTCTCTCGCGATCGTCATCGCGGTGATGACCTTTGTCGTGCGGCACTCGCCGGTCGTCGGCGCGTCGATGGAGCCGACCGTGCACGGGCAGGCGATCTCGGCGGGAGACGGTCAGGCGACAAATGGCGACGTTATGCTGATTTCGGGCTTGCTCTACACGCCGCGGCGGGGCGATGTCGTCGTCATCAACTCGCCTCACAACCTAAAAGAGCCGATCATCAAGCGAATTATCGGCGTCGGCGGGGACACGGTCGAGCTGTATTTCGACGAGTGGCGGACGCTCGTCAACGGAGTGGAGATAGACGAACCCTATCTGTACACCTCCTACCCCGACGGCACCCGCGAGACCAACCCCAACCTCCTCGACCGCGCGGGCGGCGCGATGTCCTCCGGGATGCTCGACCGCGACGGCGACGGCTACGAGCGCGTCGAGGTGCCTGAGGGCTGCATCTTCGTGATGGGCGACCACCGCAACAACTCCAAGGACAGCCGCACGCTCGGCTGTATCGACGAGCGCTACATCCTCGGCCGGGTCCTCCTGCGCATCTACCCGTTCGACCGCTTCGGCCCGCTGGAGTGACGCGCGCGATTTTCGGCAAATGTGACATAACAAGCGCGGTCTCGCCGGCGCGAATTGTGCAGAATGCCGAACTCCCGCGCGCGGACGGGTCTCCGCGCGGTGCGTACTGATCGCCGACGCGCCTTCGGTTTTCGCCCGCAATGGGGAGGTGGCGCGGGGGAGGGCGAGAAAATTTACATCTACTACATATATCACCGAATATATTTTGCCTCTTTCGTAATAGATCCTTCGCACATCTTTGCCTTCCTCGAATATTCAGTGGTTCCCCGGGCACATGGCGCGCGCGAGGCGCTCGATTGCGCAGATCCTGCCGCAGGTCGACGCGGTCGTGCAGCTGCTCGACGCGCGCGCGCCGGTCTCCTCGGAGAACCCGGACCTGCGCGACCTTCTGCGCCGCCGCCCGATCCTGACCGCCCTCAATAAGTCCTCGCTCGCCGACCCCGCCGCGAGCCGCGACTGGGCGGCGTTTTTCGCCGCACGCGGGGACGGGGTCGTTCTCCTCGACTGCAAGACCGGGGAGGGCCTCGGGCGGATTTTGCCGGTGCTGCGCACGCTCCTTGCCGGGAAAATAGCGCGCGCGAAATCGCGTGGGATGGTCGGGCGGCCCCTTCGCGCCATGGTCGTCGGCATCCCCAACGTCGGCAAGTCGACCTTCATCAACCGTCTCGCGGGCGCGCGGCGGGCGCGCGTGGAGGATCGGCCGGGGGTCACGCGCGCGCCGCAGTGGGTGCGGGCGGGGGAGGGCTTGGAGCTGCTCGATATGCCGGGCGTGCTCGCGCCGAAG
This sequence comes from uncultured Lachnospiraceae bacterium, assembly GCA_964645985.1. Lineage (GTDB taxonomy): Bacteria > Bacillota > Clostridia > Oscillospirales > CAG-272 > CAZYCC01. Next base: position 2,298 of record CAZYCC010000108.1, read on the forward strand.
TTCGACTCGCAGGAGGCGGGCGCGCGCCTTGCGATGACCGGCGCCATTCGCGACGAAATTCTGCAAACCGAGGACATCGCGCTCGCGCTGCTCGCCATCCTTCGCGCGCGCTACCCCGCCGCTCTTGCCGCGCGCTACCGCCTCGCGGAAATTCCGCCGCGCGAGGTTTGTACAGACGGCGAGCTGCTCGCGCGCATCGGGAGCGCGCGCGGCTTCTTGCTGCGCGGCGGCGAGGTGGATACCGCGCGCACGGCTGCGATTCTCCTTGACGAGTTTCGCGGCGGAAAAATCGGCAGAATTACGCTCGAACTGCCGGGCGACACCTCCGGGGAGAGCGAAACCCCCGCGGTGGACGGGGTGTCATAAAATTGCAAGGGAAAAAGTTACAGTAAATTTACAAATAGCGAGAATCGCAAACACCGGCGCAGAGGAGCGCCCCGCGTTTCTCTTTGGAGAACTTTTTCTGCCTCTCTTTCCCCGACAATCAACTGGGCAAATCCCTTTTCCGTTTCCTCGCGTGAATGAGCGATTGTAGTGAGAACGCCGCCGAGGGGGGAACGCGGCTTCCGCATCGCTCGGCGCTTGCCGGAGCAATCGCAAGAGAAGTTACAGAAAATTTACAAAGTACGAAAAATTCGCGAGGGAGGGCGCGGAGGTTGGTTTTTCCTGTTCGCCTTCAGAGAACTTTTGCGCTTCCCCCTCCCCCGAAAGTTTACCGGAAAATTTCCATTGTTTTTCTCCCGCGTAAATGAGCAACCGCAGTGAGAACGCCGCCGGGGTGTCCTTCGCCCTTGAGGAGGAGGTGGGCGAGCTCGTCGCCGGGTGCGATGAGGCGGGGCGCGGGGCGCTCTGCGGGCCGGTTTTCGCGGCGGCTGTCGTTTTTCCGCGCGGGGTGGCGCTCGATGCTCTGCCCGGGCTTGATGACTCGAAAAAGCTCACGCCGGCAAAGCGGGAGGCGCTCTTTCCGCGCATAGCGGCGCTCGCCCTCAGCTACGCGATCGCCTACGCGAGCCCGGAGGAAATCGACCGCCTCAACATCCTCGAGGCGTCGCAGATCGCAATGCGGCGGGCGGTCGCGGCGCTGCGCCCCGCGCCAGAGCTTGCCCTTGTCGACGGCAATATCGCGCGCGGCTTCCCGCTGCCGGCAAGGGCGGTTGTCCACGGGGACGCGCGCTGCGCGAGCATCGCGGCGGCATCGGTGCTCGCGAAGGTCGCGCGCGACCGCGAAATGTTGCGCCTCGACGCGCTCTACCCCGGCTACGATCTTTCGCGGCACAAGGGCTACCCGACGCGCGCGCACTACGCCGCCCTGCGAGAGCGCGGGGTCTGCGAAATTTATCGCAAAACATTCCTTCGAAAAATGAACGAGGAGGGGGCGTGGGATTATCTATGAATAAAGATGAGGATATGCCGCAGGCGACGCTGATTCTCGCGTCGGGCTCGCCCCGGCGGCGGGAGATACTGCGCGCGGTCGGGGCGCGCTTTCGCGCCATAGTTCCGGGGGTGGACGAGAGCCACGGCGCGGGCGACCCGCGCGGGGTTGCGGCGGAGCTTGCCGCGCGAAAGGCGCGCGCGGTCATGGGGGCGCTCCCGCCGCCCGAGCGCGCCGGGGCGGTTGTGATCGGGTGCGACACGGTGGTGGACCTTGACGGGGAAACCCTCGAGAAGCCACGGGATTCGCGCGATGCCGCGCGTATGCTCGCCGCGCTCTCCGGGCGCGAGCACCTCGTGCACAGCGGGCTTGCAATTCTCGGCGGCGAGAAAGAGCTGCGCGATGTCGTGACCACCCGCGTTCTTTTCCGGGATCTACGCCCCGAGGAGATTGCGCGCTACGTCGCGAGCGGGGAGCCGAGCGATAAGGCGGGCGCCTACGGCGCGCAAGGCGCGGGCGCCTCCTTCGTGCGCGAGATCCGGGGCGATTACCAAAACGTCGTCGGTTTGCCCCTCTGCCGCCTGACCACGCTCCTGCGCGAGAACTTCGGGGTGGATATTTTCCTGCAAGAAAGCGATTAGCGGGTTCGCGCCGCGGGGGGTTTTGCGCGCCGCCGCGAACCGGGGTAGTAGAGGGGGAGGGATACCCCAAGGTCGAGCGGGGCAGCGCAGAATCACGATGAGGGGCAGCGGGCTATCCGAAACACCCCACCCCGAGGGAGCAGTGGAAATGTCGACAGGGGCAGCGGGGGTTCCCGAAAACTCTATTTAGAAACGGCAGCTCGGATTACGCAAATCCTCACTCCGCCTCCCGAAACACTCTATCTCCCGAAGGGCAGGGAAAACGTTTCGTTTCCGAAAATCCTGATAGATCTCTTTGGGTTTCCCTCGCACCGCGAATCTACCTCGCTTTGAGGAAAACACCCCGCTCACCGAAACAGTTCGTTATGTGGGGGTTCCAAGGG
>CAZYCC010000109.1:0-4611 GCA_964645985.1 uncultured Lachnospiraceae bacterium
AAAACCCCGCCCGGGGGGGCGGGGTTTTGCTTAGTTTGGTTCGCGATGGCTCGCGCGACTCAATACATTCCGTCCATGCCGGCGTTCGGGTTCGCCGGAGCGGGAGCGGGGGGCTCGGGCTTGTCGGCGACGAGCGCCTCGGTGGTGAGGACCGTTGCCGCGATGGACGCCGCGTTCTGCACCGCGCAGCGCGCGACCTTCGCGGGGTCGACAATGCCCGCCTCGAGCATATCGACATACTTCTCGCTCGTCACATCGAAGCCGAGGTTCTTCTGGCCGGAGGAGAGGATCTTGTCGACGACGACAGAGCCCTCGTAGCCGGCGTTCTCGGCGATCTGGCGCACCGGCGCCTCGAGCGCCTTCGCGACGATCTCAATGCCGACCTTCTCGTCTCCCGTGGCGCCGTCCAGCGCCTGCCGCACAGAGGAGATCGCGCCGAGGTAGGCGCTGCCGCCGCCCGCGACGATGCCTTCCTCCACGGCGGCGCGCGTCGCGTTGAGCGCGTCCTCGATGCGCATCTTCTTCTCTTTCATCTCGACCTCGGTCGCGGCGCCGACGCGAATGACCGCAACGCCGCCCGACAGCTTTGCGAGCCGCTCCTGCAGCTTCTCGCGGTCGAAGTCGCTCGTCGTCTCGCCGATGGCGGCGCGAATCTGCGCGATGCGGTTCTTAATTTCGCCTGGGTCTCCCTCGCCGTCGACGATGATGGTGTTTTCCTTGGTGACCTTGACCTGGCGCGCGCGCCCGAGCTGATCTACCGTTGTGTTCTTCAGCTCGAGGCCAAGGTCGGAGGTGATGACCTCGCCGCCGGTCAGAATGGCGATGTCCTGCAGCATTTCCTTGCGGCGGTCGCCGAAGCCCGGCGCCTTGACCGCGACGCAGTTGAAGGTGCCGCGCAGCTTGTTGAGCACGAGCGTGGTCAGCGCCTCGCCCTCGATGTCGTCGGCGATAATAAGCAGCTTGCTGCCCTGCTGCACGATTTGGTTGAGCAGCGGCAGCAGGTCTTGGATATTGGAAATCTTCTTGTCGGTGATGAGGATGAGCGCGTCGTCGAGCACCGCTTCCATTTTGTCGGTGTCGGTGACCATATAGGGAGAGAGATACCCGCGGTCGAACTGCATTCCTTCCACAACCTCGCAGTTCGTCTCCGCCGTCTTGCTCTCTTCCACCGTGATGACGCCGTCGGCGGTCACCTTCTCCATCGCGTCGGCGATGAGCTGCCCCACCTTCTCATCGCCCGCGGAGATGGTGCCGACCCGCGCGATGTCCGCCGAGCCGCTCACCTTCTGCGAGTTTGCGGAAATGCCCTCCACCGCCTTGTCGACCGCCTTCTGAATGCCGCGCCGCAGCACCATCGGGTTCGCGCCGGCCGCGACGTTCTTCATTCCTTCGCGAATGAACGCCTGCGCGAGCAGGGTCGCCGTCGTTGTGCCGTCGCCCGCCGCGTCGTTGGTCTTGGTCGCCACTTCTTTGACGAGCTGCGCGCCCATATTCTCGAGCGGATCCTCCAGCTCTATTTCCTTGGCGATCGTCACGCCGTCGTTGGTGATGAGGGGCGTGCCGTATTTCTTGTCGAGGACGACGTTGCGCCCTTTCGGCCCGAGCGTAATCTTGACGGTGTCCGACAGCTTGTCAATGCCGGTGAGGAGCTTCGTGCGCGCCTCGCTGCCGTACTCAAGTAACTTTGCCATAAAAAGCCTCCGATGAAATTCTGCCGCGATTCGATTTCCCGGCCGTTCACTCGACGACCGCGAGAATGTCGCTCGCCTTGACGATGGTGTATTCCTCGTCGTCGAGCTTGACTTCGGTGCCGGCGTATTTCGCCGTGATCACCTTCTGCCCGACTTTTACGTTGACGGTCAGTTCTTTGCCGTCGACGACGCCGCCGGGGCCGACCGCCACAACGGTCGCCACCTGGGGCTTTTCCTGGGCGGAGCTCGTGAGGATGATGCCGCTCTTGGTGGTCTCCTCGGTTTCCTCCATCTTTAGGACGACGCGGTCTAGTAAGGGTTTGATGGTCATGGGATGCCTCCAAAACTGTTTGACTTTTGCCCGCGATGTGCAAGAGGCGGGTGGGAAGGGATTTTGGCACTCAATTGGGTAGAGTGCCAATTGCGAGCCTATTGTAGCGCGCCCCCGCAAAAAAATCAAGAGGGCAAAGCCTCTTTTAACAAAATATTTACAATTAAAGAAGTCCCACGCGCAAAACCCCATCCGTTGCCGCGCCCAAGACACGCCCCGCGCCCGCCCGGCGGGCAAAAAGAACCCCCCGAGGGGAGAACCCTCGCAAACGGGGCGCGCCGCGCTAAAAAAGAGAGCGCCCCCTCGCGCGCCCCGCCCCTGCGGCACCCCGCGCCCCGCGCGGGAACCCCGGCGCAAATCAAGACCCAAAGCTCGCGCGCGTTTTCCCCTAATGCGGGAGAGCGGCGCGGCGGCGCGTGCGAAATTTGTGCGCGTACCCCTGCCGCTGCCTGCTGATAGGGGGCGGCGCGCTTCCCCCGTCATTCGCGCCTGCCCCGCGCTACAGCAGAACTTCCATGCCGTACTTTTGCACCTGCATTCCCATCGCGCGGTAGAAGGCGAGCGCGCCCTCGTTGCACGCCCAGGCGTTGAGCGTCAGGTTGTGGCAGTGAAGAGCACGCGCGAGGTCTGTCGCCGCGCGGTAGAGAAGGCTGCCGATATGCGCGCCGCGCCGCGCCTCGTCAACGCAGAGGTCATCAAGGTAGAGCGTCCTATTATCGACCATCGCGCTCTCTCCCTGGTGCTCCTGCAGAAAGCAAATGGCGTAGCCGACCGCCTCATCGCGCTCGTCCGCGGCGATGAGAATGGGGCTCTCGGGCGAGGAGATCATGCGCCGCAGCTCGTCCGCGCCATATTTCGTTCCGGTTTCCCGGAATAGATCGGGTCGCCCCTCGTGGTGGACGCGGCAGACCTGCCGCAGCAGGCGTAGGAGCGCTGGGATGTCCTCCTCGCGCGCGGCGCGAACGCGGGCGGCCTCGGGGGTGGGTTCGGTAACCATAAAATGAAGAAAAGGAAGAGCCGCGCGGTCGCCCGCGCGAGGGAACGGGGAAAGAGACGTATTTTCGCTGGAGAGTGTCCGCGCAAACCCCCCTCGCGGGCAGGCGGAGGTGGTTTTGAGGATAGGCGGCGCGCCGGGCGCGAAGTGCCCCCCGCGCCGCGCCGCGCTACTGCTTTTCGAGCTGCTCGGTGAGGCGGCGGTTGAACTCCTCCGCCGTGTTGTAGCCCATGCGGCGCTCGCGGTTGGTCATCGCGGCGATCTCGATAATAATGGCGAGGTTGCGCCCGGCGCGCACGGGGATGGTCACCTTGGGCAGCGTGATCCCCATAATCTCGGTCGTCTCGGGCGAGAGGCCGAAGCGGTCGTAGTTGCTGCCCGCCTCCCACGGCACCATATCGATGACCATCTCGATTTTCTCGGTCAGCTTGACCGCGCCGATGCCGAAGATGCGGCGAATATCGATAATGCCGATTCCGCGCAGCTCCGCGTAGTGGCGGATGATGTCGGGCGCGGAGCCGACGAGCGACCTTGCCGAGACGCGCTTGATCTCGACCGCATCATCGGCGATTAGGCGGTGGCCGCGCTTGACGAGCTCGATTGCCGTTTCGGTCTTGCCGATGCCGCTGTCTCCGAGGATGAGCACGCCCTCGCCGTAGACCTCCACGAGCACGCCGTGGCGGGTGATGCGCGGCGCGAGCTGCACCTGCAGCCAGGCGATCAGCGCGGCGGAGAAGTCTCCCGTCGACTCCTTTGTTGTGAGCAGCGGCACGCCCTCCTCCTTTGCCGAGGCGAGCGCCTCCGGGGTGGGGGGGTTGCCCGCAGTGAAGAGGACGGCGGCGGGCTTGCGCGCGAACAGCCCGGCGACGCTCTCGCGCCGCCTCTCGGGGGGGAGCGAGCGCAGATAGGAGTACTCGGCGTTGCCGATAATCTGCACGCGCGCCGGCTCGAAATCCTCGAAAAAGCCCGAGAGAGCGAGACCCGGGCGGTTGAGCGCGCTGTGGGTGATCGGGGGGTCATTCGGCGGCAGGAAGACCGGGGATAGCGAAAACTCCTCGATCATCGCCGAGAGCGGGGTGGAATATTCTTCGCTTGTGTCCATAGGGAGAAGAGGAGAGCGCAGCGGGTTTCTTCAATACAGTATACCCGCCTCCCCCGCCCTTGTCAAGCCGCGCAATCGGATCCCCCCCTCCCCGCGCACTCCGCGCGGCAGGGTAGGTCGACTTCTACCCACTAACCACTAATCACTTCACTATCCACTATCCACTGACCACTATCCACTACCGTCGTGCTTGCTTGACAAAGAGGGCGGGGGAGAGTATACTGTGCATAGCTTCGGCGCGCGCCGCCGCGCCAACCCGCCCGCGGCAACCCGCCTTGGTAATCCGCCCGACTTCCCGTGTCGCCTTGTCTTATGTCACAGTCGCAGCCGCTCGTCTCGGTCGTCATCCCGGTGCACAACGGGGGGAAGGCGCTCGAGCGAAACCTCACGGGGGGGGGGGGGGGGGCACTGGGGCAAAACAATCCCGCCCTTGAAATTCTACTCGGGGAGAATTTCTCAAGCGACAGCTCGGGGGCCGTTTGCCGCCGCCTTG
>CAZYCC010000110.1:0-4574 GCA_964645985.1 uncultured Lachnospiraceae bacterium
CCCCCGCTCGGGGAGGTATCTCTCCCCCCTTCTCCCCCTCCCCGTTGTTTCACGTGAAACATTTTCGCGCCGCAAAAACCCGCCCCATTTGGGGCGGGTTTTGTCACGGCGGCTCGCGCTCGCGCTTGGTCTTTTACCCGAAGTCGCGCGTTTTCAGTTTTGCGCGGGTGCCATACTCGCGCAGGAGCGGGGAGACGCCGCCGCGAGAGCTCGCTTTGGCGCTCGCGAGGGCGAAGTCGCTTGATTGGTAGAGCGAAAACGCCTCCTCGCCGGTCATGCCGGCAAGGTCGGTTCCCTCGAAGATCTCGCGCCACGCCTCATCCCAGCGCGCGGCGGGGTATTTCTTTTTGTAAATCACATCAAAGAAGCGCAGCAGCAGGTCTACATCGCCGCTCGAGTGGAAGGCGTCTAGCCAAACGAGGAAGCGCACCGAGCTCTCGCGCGTCCCCTCGGCGCTCGATGGCTGCAGCGTCCAGGCGTTGTCGTTGTAATATCCGTCGCGATAGGCGTAGACGAAGCGGCAGTAGTCGGCGAAGCGCTCGATGTAGGAGGAGTACTCGCAGAAGTCCCCGTCCCACCCGTTTTGAATAACGTGGGCGAACTCGTGCGTTAGGCAGTCGAAGTCGCCGCGATGATCGGCGAGCCACCCGTCGTGCAGATGCACCTCGGCGCCTGCGGTCGAGGCGATCTCGTAGCCGGTGTTTTCAATCGCGAGCGTCACGGAGGTCGGCGCGCCCACACGCTCCCCGAAGCGCTCGTACATGCGGGGGTAGCAGTCGAAGAAGAGGCGCGCACAGGTGGCGATTTGCTCGGGCGAGGTTCTCCCTGCCCAGAGGTCAAGGCGGATATTCAAGGTGAGCGCGACCCCGTCAAACTCTCCGCGCAGCGTCACAGACTCGCGCCCGATGGTGGTTTTCACGCCAATATCGGATAGATCCATCAGCTCCGGCGTCACTCCGAGATAGTAAATGCCCCGGTAAAGCTCTGCGTTGCTCACGGTAAACTCCTCCCCGCTCTCGCTTTGAAAGTCAAGCGACAAATAGACGCTCTTCCCCCGCTCAAAGTCATAGGGCAGCACGAGCGCGACCCCGCGATAGCCCCCCTCCCCGCGAAGGCCCTCGATTCCCGCCGCGTCAAGGCGCGATGTCCCGCTCGCGAGCGTCGACCCTCCCTTATCGGTGAGGGTGTAATTTATTTCGCACCCCTCATCGATCGGCAGGCCCCGCTCCTCGCTTGCCCCCGCAAAGACGAGCGCGACCCGCCCGTCCTCAAGCAGGCGCGGGTTCGCCCCGCCGAGCCCCTCCGGCAGCTCGCCCGTCGCGGACAGGAGCGTCAGCTCCCCGCGCAAGGGAAGCTCCGGCGAGGGAGCGGGATCGCCCGAGGAGTCGCCCGCGGGCGCGGAAGAATCCTCGGGGGCGCCCTCCGAGGAGCCGCCCGCGGGCGGCGCCGAGGTACCGCCGCAGGCCGCCAATATCGGCAGCAGAAGCGAGAGCGTGAGCAGGAGCGCGAAAAAGGCACGTGACCGGAAAGACATACCCTTTCCTCCATTCTAACGGGCAGCTCCCGCTCGCGCGGGCGCGGCGGGCGCGGCGGCAGACGGCGACTTTGCGCAAGCGGCAGCGGAGTTCCCCCGAAAAGCATATCCCGAGAGGAACGCCCCGAAATTACAGTAGGGCGCTCGGACTACTCAAAAGCAAAGCCGATGAGCGCGAGGGAAACGCGGCGAGCGGGTCGCGCAGTTTTTCCGCTCGCGGGCGGCGGAAATATTCTTCCTTTGCACCAAAGGGATTCGCGTTTCGGCGGGAAAATCGCGCTGCAAAGCGCTTATTTTGCGGCGCGGCGCTCGCGCCCCCTTTGGCTTGACGCTTTGCGCCCTCACTCCCCCGAAGGAGCGCTCTCCCCTTCTTCTCCCCTTATTTCTACTTTTGTGCTTCCCAGCTCCTCCCACGAGGGGTTTCCGCGCTCGCCCTCGAGGACGCGCACGGTGAGGCGCAGCGGGGCGGGTTCGGCGGGCGGCGGGGCGGGGGACGGGGCGCGCTTTTTATCGAAGGACACGGTGGTCGATCTCCTCCTTTGCGCGCGCGAGGAAGTCGTCAAACGGCATATCGCCGAGGTCCCCCTCCTTGCGGTCGCGCACCGCGACGCTGCCGCTCTCCATCTCCCTTTGCCCGAGGACGAGCATATACGGCACCTTCTCCTTTTGCGCCTCGCGGATCTTATAGCCGATCTTTTCATTTCGCTCATCGAGCTCCACCCGCATCCCAAGGGCTTGCATTTTTGCCTGCAGCTCCTTGCCGTAGGGGGTTACATCGTCTGTAATAGGGAGAATTTTGACCTGCACCGGCGCGAGCCAGATCGGGAACGCCCCCGCGAACTTCTCGATAATCAGCGCGAGCGTGCGTTGATAGCAGCCGATCGATGTGCGGTGGATAATGCAGGGCGTTTTCTTCACGCCGTCGCGGTCGACATACTCCATGCCGAACTTTTCGGCGAGCAGGCGGTCGATTTGAATCGTGATCAGCGTGTCCTCTTTGCCGTGGACATTTTTGATTTGAATATCGAGCTTCGGCCCGTAAAACGCCGCCTCGCCCGGCGCCTCGACATAAGTTAGGTGTAGGTCGTCGAGGATTTTGCGCATCATCGCCTCGGTCGTTTCCCACTGCTCGCTCGTGCCGATGTACTTTTCGGTGTCGGCGGGGTCGCGCCGCGAGAAGCGGTAGGAGACGTCCTCAAGCAGCCCCACCGCCTCTAGCATAAAGTTGGCAAGCTCCAGGCACCCCTTGAACTCCTCCTCGAGCTGCTCGGGCGTGCAGATGAGGTGCCCCTCGGAAATGGTGAACTGCCGCAGGCGAATAAGCCCGTGCATTTCGCCCGAATCCTCGTTGCGAAAGAGCGTGGAGGTCTCGTTGTAGCGCAGCGGCAGCTCCTTGTAGGAGCGCGCCTTCGCAAGATACGCCTGATACTGAAACGGGCAGGTCATCGGGCGCAGTGCGAGGCAGTCCTTGCCGTCCCGCTCGTCCGGGTCTCCGATAACGAACATCCCGTCGCGGTAGTGGTCCCAGTGCCCCGAGACTTTGTATAGGTCCGGCTTTGCCATAAAGGGCGTCATCGTCGGCAGCCAGCCTCGCTTTGTCTCCTCATCCTCCACGAACCGCTGCAGCACGCGCAGAACGGTCGCCCCCTTCGGCAAAATGACCGGCAGCCCTTGCCCGATGAGATCCGAGGTGGTGAAAATTTCAAGCTCCCGCCCGAGTTTGACGTGATCGCGCGCGCGGGCCATCTCGCGCCGCTCAAGGTCGGCGCGCAGGTTTTCTTTGTCGGGGAAGGCGATGCCGTAGACGCGCTGCAGGCTCTTATTTTTCGCGTTGCCCTCCCAATAGGCGGCGGTGCATTGCAGGAGCTTGAACGCCTTTACCGCCCCGGTCGAATGCAGGTGCGGCCCCGCGCAAAGATCCACGAACTCGCCCTGCCGGTAAAAGGAGATCTCCTCTCCCTCGGGAATGCGCTCGATGAGCAGCACCTTGTACGGCTCGCCCGCCTCCTCCATTTTCGCGGTAGCCTCCTCGCGCGGCAGGGTAAAGCGCTCGATAGGGAGGTTCTCGCGCACGATTTTCTTCATCTCGCCTTCAATAGCGGCGAGCTGCTCGGGGGCAAAGGGCGTGTCGCTGTCGAAATCGTAGTAAAACCCGTCGTCGATGGCGGGGCCGATTGTCAGCTTGACCCCCGGGAAAAGGCGCTTGACCGCCTGCGCGAGAATGTGCGAGGCGGTGTGCCAAAAAACGCGTTTGCCCGCGTCATCGGCGAAGGTGAGGGGCGAAACGGTGTCGCCCTCCTCAAGCGGCGCGCTCAAATCGGCGCTTTCCCCCCCGACCGTCGCGGCGAGCACCTCACGCGACATTCCCCCCGCCGCGCGAATCGCGTCATACGCGCTGCTCCCCTCGGGCAGCGAAACCGAGCGAACCTCGCCCGAGAGCACAACAGATACGGTCATATAAGGACTCCTATGGAAAAAGAGGGCGCGGCGGGAGCGGGAGCGCCCGGTCAGGAGCGCCCGGTCAGGCCGCCCTCGGGCGGCGGCGCGATTTTGCGCGAAATATTCGAGGGGCGCGGGAAGCGCGCGCGGCGATTCCCGCAAGCGCGACCGCGCGGGGAGGCAGGGGTGCAGAACCGGCGCTCGATGAAAGCGCGCAAAGCCCCCCTCGCGGCGCGCGAGCGAATTACCGGCGGCGCGCCGAGGACTCCCATCGCGCGCGGGCGTTTCCGCGCGCCGCGCTGCTCTTTTATGCGGAAGGGAACACGGCGCCGCCTCGCGGGAAGGCGCGTTCTCCCCCGTGCAAACCGCGCGCCGCGCGAGCTTTGCCCCACCGCTTCGCGAGCGGAAAATATCGAAAAACCCCCGTCATCCCTGCGAGCGCGCGAGGAGGGCGGGGTGCGGCGACCCGCGTGGGTTCAGCCGTGCTTTTCACTCTAAGTAGGATAAAATTTTCGGCGAGGCGCCGCCCCCTCGTTGGGTTCTCGCCCGCCCCCACCGCCGCGGGAGCGCGCCGCCGCTCATCCCCGGAGGCGCGCCGCGT
>CAZYCC010000111.1:0-1941 GCA_964645985.1 uncultured Lachnospiraceae bacterium
CTAAGATTTAGTTTTCGGGAAACCGAAGTGCCCCTGTCGGAATTTGCACTGCTCCCTCTTAGATTTAGTTTTCGGGAAACCTCGCTGCCGTTGTCGTAATTTGAACTGCCCCGCTCGGGGGAGAGGGTGTGGGCGACCGAGCTTTGTCGAGATTTCGACTGCTACCTCTAAGATTTAGTTTTCGGGAAACCGAAGTGCCCCTGTCGGAATTTGCACTGCTCCGCGCCGCACCTACTGTTATCGTGGCGGGAACCGCCACCTCGGGTCCCCGAGGAGTGCTCTTTCCCGAAAGAGCCTCCCCCGGCTCTCTCGAGAAGAGGCCAAGGATGGGGGGCTGTGCCCCCCCTCTTTGCCCCCATTGGATTCCCTACCAAGGGGGAGCTGCGCTCCCCATTGGATTCCCCACATAGCGAACTGTTACGGTACGCGGGGTGTTTTCCTCAAAGCGAGGTAGATTCGCGGCGCGGGGAAACACAAAGAGATTGATAGGATTTTCGGAAGCGAAACGTTTTCTCTACCCTTCGGGGTGGGAGTGTTTTCGGGAAGCGGAGTGAGGGTTGTCGTAATTTGAATTGCCGTTTCTGGATATAGTGTTCGGGTAACCCGAGCGCCCTGTCGTAAGGCGAACTACCGTGTTTGGGATGAGGTGTTTCGGGTGGGGTAGCACCGCTTTCTCCCCCGGGGCGGGGGAGCGGCGCTGCCGCTGCCGCTCTCTTTATTGTTTCTCGTGAAACAATCTTTTTGCGGAAAACCTCGTTTTTCATTTAACGCGTCTTATAAATTCTTGTGAGCCGCGAGCCTCTTCTCACCTCACAAATCTGACCATCGTTTTCATGTCATCTTTCCAGCGTTCTGCCGAAGTACTCGAATTCACGCGCGTGCGCGAGATGCTCGCGCGGCTTTGCGCGACCGAAGGGGCGCGCGAGGCGGCGCGGAAGCTGCTCCCCTCAAGCGATTATGACACCGTCTGTCGGCTTCAATCGCAGACGGCGGCGGCGCTCGCGCTCGAAGTGAAGAAGGGCGCTCCGCCGTTTGGAGGAATGGAGGACCCCGCCGACGCGCTCGATCGGGCCTGCAAGGGCGCGGCGCTGACGCCCGGGGAGCTGCTCTCGCTCGCGGGGGTGCTGCGCGCGACCTCCTCGCTGCTCGCCTATTTTCGCGGAGTGGAGGAGCTCCCCTCGCCGCTTGGCGAGTACGTTTCCCTGCTCCTGCCGAACGCCGCCCTTGAGCGCAAGATCACCTCCGCTATTCCCGCGCCCGACCTCATTGCCGATGACGCGTCTCCCACTCTGCTCGAACTGCGCCGGCGAGAGCGGATTCTCGCCGATCGCGTGAAGGACCGCCTCGCGAGCTTTCTCACCGGCGAGCGGGCGAAATTTCTGCAGGAGAAGATCGTGACGACGCGCGACGGGCGCTATGTCGTCCCGGTCAAGCTCGAATACAAGAGCGAGGTGCGCGGCATTGTCCACGGGATGTCCGCCTCGGGCGCGACGCTCTTCATCGAGCCGATGGCGGTCGTTGAGGCGAACAACGATCTGCGCGAGCTGGAGGAGGAGGAGCAGAAGGAAATATCGCGCATTCTGCTCGCGCTCTCCGCGCTCTGTGCCGAGAACGCGGGGCTGCTCTCGCGCGACTACGCCGCCGCGAGCGCGCTCGATTTTATCTTCGCGCGCGCCGCCCTCGCAATGCAAATGGACGCGCGCGATCCGGTTATCCTCCGGGAGAGTTCTCCGCGCGCTCTCTATTTCCCCCGCGCGCGCCACCCCCTGCTCGACCCCGCGAAGGTCGTCCCGGTCGATATTGTCCTCGGCTACCCGCCAAAAGGGGGCGCTCCCCGCGCCGCGCGCGCGCGCGACCTCGCGGTGAAGAACGCTTTCTCGCGCGAGGTTTCCCCGGGCGGGGAGGACGAACCTACCCCCGACGATCGCGAGCGGGAGCGCG
>CAZYCC010000111.1:2041-4414 GCA_964645985.1 uncultured Lachnospiraceae bacterium
CGACGATCGCGAGCGGGAGCGCGGGAGCGTGGGGGGCAACGGGCGCGGCAGGTTCGAGATTATCCACCGCCGCGACCGCGAGCCGCCCCGCCCGCCGCAGTACGCCGTGCGTGTCGGCGGCAGCATCTCGCTCGAGGAGCCTCCCGCGCGGGGAGCGGCCGATACCCCGCGAGCGGCTCCCGGCGCGATGGTGCCTCCCGCCGCAAAATCGGGCGCGGACGCGCTCGCCGGGGACGCCTCTTTGAGGACATCCGCCGAAAATCCGCCGCTGTCGGCACAGGCACCGCTTGCGGCACAGGCGGCAATTCCGCAGCAAGCACCGCACGCGGCGACACAGACGACACAGGCAACGCCGACAACATCGGCACAACAACCGGCGCAACCGACAACACCGGCGCAGCAATCGGCACAGCCGAAAACGCCGGCAACATCGGCGCAACCGGCGCGCGGGACATCCCTGACAGGCGCGGCGCGAGCGGCAGGATCCGCCGAACCTCCCGCCGGGAGATTATTCTCCTCGCCGCGCCTGAGCGAAGCGCCGCGCAAAGGATCGCGCGCGCGCCCCGGCGCGGCAGCGCCCTCGCAAAAGACGAGCGACACCGCGCAAGGAAACAGCGCGAGGCTGCCCCAAAGCGGGGACAAACCCGCCTCGGCGAAAACGACAACCCCCGCTCGCGCGAAGGTCACCTCGCAAGAGACGAGCGCGCCGGGCGCGGGAAGGGCAACCTCACAGGAGAAGAGCGCGCCGGGTACGCGCAGATTGCGCTCGGCGGCGGGAGCGGGGGAGAACCCGCTCGCGGGGGAGGGCTACGACACGCTCGTCATCACCGGGCCGAACACCGGCGGGAAGACCGTCGCGCTCAAAACGATAGGTCTCCTTGCAATGATGGCGCAGGCAGGGCTGCAGATCCCGACCGCCGAGGGCGCGCTTTGCAGCGTCTTCACCGGGATTTTCGCCGATATAGGCGATGAGCAGAGCATCGAGCAGTCGCTCTCGACCTTCTCCGCTCACATGACCAATATCGTCGCAATCGAGCGGGAGCTTGACAGCCGCTCGCTCGTCCTCTTCGATGAGCTCGGGGCGGGGACAGACCCGGTGGAGGGAGCGGCGCTCGCCATCGCCATTTTGGAGCGCACGCGGGAGCGCGGGGCGCTCTGCGTCGCAACGACGCACTACGCCGAGCTGAAGGCGTTCGCCCTCGAAACACCGGGCGTTTGCAACGCGGCGTGCGAGTTTGACCTGGAGACGCTGACCCCGACCTATCGCCTTCTCATCGGCGCACCGGGAAAGAGCAACGCCTTCGCCATCTCCGAAAAGTTAGGGCTGCCGCCCGAGATCACCGCGCGCGCGCGGGAGCTTCTCTCGGGGGAAACGCGGCGCTTTGAGTCGGTGCTCGCGCGCCTCGAGGAGGATCGCGCGGCGATGGAGCGCGCGCGCGAGGAAGCGGCGGCGGCGCGCGAGGAGGCGGAAATTTTCGCGCGAAAGGAGCGCGCGTCACTTGAAAAATCGCTCGAGGAGGAGCGGCGGGCGGCAAAGCGGGACCGCGAGCAGGCGGAGACGCTGCTGCTCTCGGCGAAGGCGAGCGCCGACTATGTCCTGCGGGAGCTAGACGAGGCGCGCAAAGCGAAAACCGCGCAGGAACTCGCGCAGGCGCAGCGCGGCATCCGGCAAAGAATCGCCGCGGCCGAGGAGGAGGTCACTCCCTCGCTCGGCAGCGGCATGGAGGACGAGGACTACACGCCGCCGCGCCCCTTCCGGCGGGGAGACGAGGTGCGCATCGTCGCGCTCGGCAAGGACGGCTACCTCGAGAACGACCCGGACAAAAACGGCAACGTCAGCGTGCGCGCCGGCATCCTCACGACGAGGACGAATGTCAAGGGACTGCGATTGCTGCGCGAGAGCGTCACGGTGACCGATGCCGCCGGAAGGACCCACCCCGCCTCAAGCTACAACCTTCCGTCCAAAGGTGTGCAGTTCTTCTCTCCCGAGCTGGATATTCGCGGCGAGATGGCGGAGGACGGGTGGCTGCGCGTCGACAAATATCTCGACGACGCCGTCCTCGCGCACGCCCCGACCGTGCGCATTATCCACGGCAAGGGGACCGGCGCCCTGCGCGCGCGCGTGCGCGAGGAGCTGCGCCGCGATAAGCGCGTGCGCTCCTTCCGCTCGGGCGAGATGGGGGAGGGGGATTCGGGTGTCACCGTGGTTGAGCTGCGCGTGTGATGTTTGAGGCATTTTGCCTCCTCATTGCGGGGGCGAGCATCACTTTGTCGGGATTGCGGCTGATCCCTCCGGGATGTTGTTTTTGGGGAAGCTCCACTGCCCCTGTCGTGAGGCGAACTGCCGGTTCTGGGTTTAGTTTTCGGGAAACC
>CAZYCC010000112.1:0-4361 GCA_964645985.1 uncultured Lachnospiraceae bacterium
TTATGCAGTATAGCACAAAGAAACCCCTTTTGCAAGGGGAGAGGTAGCTTTTCTCGTGCGCCCCGCTCCCGCGCCGGGGAACCCGCGCAGAGCGGCAACATAGTACGCGCGAGAGAACCTTGCGGGGGGACGAGGGAGGCAGCGGAAACCCCGCGCGAAGGTCACCTCGCGCGCGGGGGTAGGGGAGCTTTGCGAGGGCTACGCGTTTTCCGCTCGCAGAGGCGAATACCTCGCGCGCGAGAACCCCGCGCGCTAGCGGTGTACGCGCCGAAGGCGAAGCCTTTATCAAAAAAGGCGGCAGACCGAACCCACCCCGCCGGGGAGACCCCGCTCCGACCGAATAAACAAACTACCTCGCAGAGCCGCAACATATCCCCCGCGCCCCCGCTCCCGCGCCGGGGAACCCGCGCGGCGGCGTACCGAAACCGCCCCGCGGGGGCGGGGCGGGTTTTCTGTTTTGCGGGAGGGGCGCTACTTCTGATCGCGCTTGTCGTAGCCGAAGCTGCTCAGCAGAGCCTCCGAGTCGCGCCAGTTCTCCTTTACTTTGACCCACAAATCAAGGTATATCTTCTCGCCGAAGAACGCCTCAAGGTCGGCGCGGGCGTAGCTGCCTATCTTTTTGAGCATCTGCCCGCCGCGCCCGAGAATGATCCCCTTGTGCGAGGGCTTCTCGCAGTATATGGTCGCGCGGATATTGAGGGTGCCCCGCGAGGAGCGAAACTCATCTATGGCAACGGCGACACCGTGCGGCACCTCATCACTGAGCAGCCGCAAAAGCTTCTCGCGGATGACCTCGGCGGCGAGAACTCGCTCGGGCTGGTCGGTCAGCTCGTCCTCCGGAAAGAGCCACGCGCCCTCGTGCAAAAGCGCCGCCGTCTCCTCGAGCAAATCCGGTAGGCCCCGCCCGCGCGCGGCGCAGGTCGGCACGACCGCCGCAAAGTCAAGCAGGTCCTTATACGCGTCGATTGCCGAGGCGAGCTTGACCGGCCCCGCGATGTCCATTTTGTTGAGGACGAGAATGGTCGGCAGCTGCGCCTCGCGCAGCCGCGCGGCAAGGCCGCTCTCGATTTGCCCCGGCGGATAGGACGCGTCGGCGACGAGCAGCGCCGCGTCGACCTGCGCGATGGTGCTCCGCGCCTCGCCCACCATAAAGCTGCCGAGCTTGCTTCTCGCGCGGTGAATGCCGGGCGTGTCGACAAAGACGAACTGATTCTCTCCCCGCGTGAGAATGCCGGTGATGCGCGTGCGCGTGGTCTGCGGCTTTTTCGAGACGATGGCGACCTTCTCGCCGAGCAGGGCGTTTAAAAGGGTCGATTTGCCGACGTTCGGCCTGCCTAAAATGGCAAGGAACCCGGTGCGCCGCGCGCCGGGGCTTGCGGTGGTGTTGTCCATTTTCGATAAAAGAAAGCGCGCCTCACATCTTCTCCGCCGCGCTCCTGCCGGGGAATTTGCGCGAGAGGAGCAGATCCATCACCTTGCGCTGATGGGCGAGCATTTTATCCTCATCGTCTATGTTCTCGTGGTCATAGCCGAGCAGATGCAGCACCGAGTGCACGGTGAGGAACGCTAGCTCCTGTTCGACCGAGTGCTGCAGGCGGCGCGCCTGCTGCGCCGCGACGGCGGGGCAGAGCACAATGTCCCCGAGCACCGCCGGCTCCCCGTCATCGAAATCGCGGTCGTCTATGGGGAAAGAGAGCACGTCCGTCTCCGAATCAACGCCGCGATAGGCGCGGTTCAGCTCGCGAATGCGCGCGGGCGTGACGAGCAGAATGGAGACCTCCGCCACGCGCGGGTAGTTCTCGCAGAGCAGCGTGCGGTTGACCGCCCGCCGAAGTAGCCCATTGAGAGCGCGGGTAAAGCGAATTTCACCCCGCGCTATCTCCTCGCGCTCATCGCGCACATAAATGTGATTGTCCACAATGCCTCCCAAAATCTCCCCCGCGAGCGCGCCGCACTCGCGATCCGAAAACGAAACCCGCGCGCCCCTCCCCCGCTGTGCCGATTCCCCGGGGGATAGTCCCGGTTGCGCGAGCCGCCCCGCGTCCCCCCTGTTCACCCCCGCGCCCCTCTTCCGCGTACCACTCTCCCGCGCGCGCCCGCTCGTCCTCCCCCGTGTGAGCTGCGATTTGCTTCCCGTATAAAGAAACCCGCCCCGCGTTCCCCCTGCCCATCGCCCTCGCACGCTCCTGCGCGCCGCGTTATTTCTCGCGCGCCGGCGGGCGCGGGGAGGAGGGCTTCTCGCGCGCTCGCGCCTCGCGCTCGACTTTGTCGTAGGCGAGGATGATCTTCTGCACGAGGCGGTGGCGCACGACGTCTCGCTCGGTGAAGCGGTGCACCGCGATGTCTTCTATGCCCTCGAGCAGGTCTATCGCCTGCCGCAGGCCGCTGCGCACCCCGCTCGGCAGATCTGTCTGCGTCAGGTCCCCGGTGACCACCGCCTTCGAGCCCTCCCCGAGGCGCGTGAGGAACATCTTCATCTGCTCGGGCGTGGTGTTCTGCGCCTCGTCGAGAATAATATACGCGTCATCAAGCGTGCGCCCGCGCATATAGGCGAGCGGCGCCACCTCTATCGTCCCCCGCTCGGAGAGGCGCGCGTAGGTCTCCGCCCCGAGCAGATCATAGAGCGCGTCATAGAGCGGGCGCAGGTAAGGCTCGATTTTGCTCTGCAAGTCTCCCGGCAGGTAGCCGAGCCGCTCCCCCGCCTCCACCGCCGGGCGCGTGAGGACGATGCGGGAGACCTCACGCCGCCGCAGCGCGGTCACCGCCATCGCCACGGCAAGGAAGGTCTTCCCTGTCCCCGCGGGGCCGACGGCAAGGACGAGCGTATGCTTGCGCAGCGCCGCCGCGTACCGCTGCTGCCCGACCGTGCGTGCCCGCACGGGTTTCCCCGCCGCCGTGAGGCAGAGCGTGCGCTCATCAAATTCGGATAGCTCCTCCCCCCGCCCCTCGCGCAGGGTGGAGATAACGTAGTTCACCTTCTGCTCGGGCAGCTCGTCCTCGAGCTTTGCCATCTGCTTGAGCGCGGCTATCGCGCGCGCGGCGAGCGAAACGCCCTCCTCCTCGCCCTCTATCGTCAGGCAGTCGCCGCTGCTGCCGCTGCTGCCGCGGTTGGTGATGCGCACCGAGAAAGCGCTCTCGAGCAGGGCGAGGTTGCGGTCGTACGCGCCGAGCAGTTTTGTGGTCACCTCGTAGCTGCCGAGGTCGACGGTGAGGGTCATATCGAGCGAAAAACAAACGCGCGCGCCCGCGCGGCGAAAAGAGAAAAAGGCAAGCGCCCCACGGCTAAACCCGCCCGCTACACCCCCCGCACGCGGCGAAAGATCTTTTTAATAACGCGCGCCGCTTTGTGGCGGGCGCGCTCGAGCGGGAGGTTTCGCTCGCAGTAGCGTAGGTACTCCTCCGCGCTCAGCTCGCAGGAAAGGGCCCGCAGGTCCTCTCGCGCCATCGCTTTTGGGCAGGCGCGCAGATACTCCCGCGCCTGCCGCTCGAAAGAGTAGGCGGTGAGGGACTCTATTTTCTCGAGGATTTCCTCGCGGGGCCGCCTCGCGCGAATCATCGCGTCAATCGTGCTTTTCAAAAAATAGACCGACTCGATGTGGAACTGATACATCGCCTCGGGCGAAACCCCGCTCTCATCGGCGTAGCGCACGAGGAGCGGCTTCATTTTGTCGTACTCGGCAAAGAGCCGCTCGCCGTAGTCGTCCTTGCCTGTCGAGCCGACGCCGACGCGGTAAACATAGTAGCTCTCCGGGCGAATGCTGACCCTCCTCGTGTGACAATCCATAAACGCGATGCTATTGAGGAAGAGGTCCTCGCCGCTACATAGCGAGAGGGTAATGCGCTCCGCCGCAGATTTCAGTACACTTGCTCTATATAATTTTGTCCAGACGTTGCAGGTTAACGCGTGGCACCAGCTGCCCATCGCGCCGGCGATCTCCTCGCGCAGCAGCTCCTTTCGCGAAATGAAGCGGTGCTCGGTTTTCCTCGGGTAGCGCCGCACCCCGGGCAGGTACTCGTTTATGACGCCATACTGCGTGATGTCGCTGTCGTCCTCAAGAGCGCCCGCGACCATGCCGGCAATGGCGCCCCGCCCCGCGAGGCGATCGTCCTGATCCATATGGTAAATGTACTCCCCGCGCGCCTTTAGAATGCCCATTTTGCGGGCAAGCGAGGTGCCGCGCTCATGGCAGGTGAGCGCGATCACGCGGGGGTCATTCTCGGCAAGGCGGCGGCAAACGGCCCCCGAGCTGTCGCTTGAGAAATTCTCCACGAGTAGAATTTCAAGGGCGGGATAGTTTTGCGAGAGTATGGGGGGGGGGGGGGGGGGGGGGGGGGGGGGGGGGGGGGGGGGGGGGGGGGGG
>CAZYCC010000113.1:0-4264 GCA_964645985.1 uncultured Lachnospiraceae bacterium
ACGAATTTCAATCCACGGGCCCCGTGTGGGGCCCGACAGTATATCCGATGCTTGCTCAATCACATCCTGCATTTCAATCCACGGGCCCCGTGTGGGGCCCGACAGATCACCTCATGCAAAAGAGACCGTAAACCATTATTTCAATCCACGGGCCCCGTGTGGGGCCCGACCATGCGATGGATACGCTGATTGCTATCGACAGGGATTTCAATCCACGGGCCCCGTGTGGGGCCCGACGCCGCGCCGGTTGCGCCGATTGCGTCCAGGCGCAAATTTCAATCCACGGGCCCCGTGTGGGGCCCGACCGATTCTTCACCCCGCGCGGGGCGGGCGCGGGGCAAATTTCAATCCACGGGCCCCGTGTGGGGCCCGACAAATGCAACCTATCGTCCGTATCCGCCCGAATTATTTCAATCCACGGGCCCCGTGTGGGGCCCGACGTCTGACAAAACGGACGATCACCGAAACAAAATATTTCAATCCACGGGCCCCGTGTGGGGCCCGACAGCAAACTTGTACAGAAGAACCCCCTTTTTCCGCACAAATTTGTCACATTCGCCGAACTTTGTGACCGTTCTCGGAAGTTTCTGTAAACTTACCGTGAATGACCTCGCGAAATTCGGCCATTTTGCGGTGCGAACCCCCCGGGGAAACCGCCTCCGTTTGCGGTTCGCACCGCGCTAAACGATCACCGGGTCGGTGACGTCGTAGCCGGGGCGCACGCCGATATGCTCAACGCGACCCTTGTAATTATTGCCGAGATAGTAAAAGCGCAGGCTGTCTTTTTCCTTGTCGATGATTTTTTCGAGGATCGCCTTGACCTCTCGGCACTTCGCTGCGTCCATCTGACACTCGAACACCGAGTTTTGTACGCGCTGCCCGTAGTTGACGCATTCCCGCGCAACGTGGCGCAGGCGCTTCCTGCCGGCGGGCGTCTCGGTATTGACATCATAAGTGATGACGACCAGCAAGCTCTGCCTCCTTGTCTTTTTTGGAAAAAGTGATATGTCCTCCTTTCATTTCCATAAAAATGGCGGATACTCCTCAAGGTCGCCTCGTAGGTGGCGCGCGAGCAGCTGCGCCTGCACGAAGGGCACCATCCCCCACTCGATTTTTTCCTTGAGATAGGGGTGGGTGATTTGCTCCTGCTTTTTCTTTTGCCAATGCGAGAGGAACTCGCGCCGCCCGTCGTCGGTGAGGCGCACCGCCCCGGTTTCCTTTGTCTGAAAGGATTTCTCCTTCAAAATGCCGAGGTTGATGAGCGAAAGGACGAAGCGGTCGGCGAAGACGCTGCGCAGCTCCTCGACAAGGTCGAGGGCGAGCGATGAGCGCCCCGCGCGGTCGGTGTGGAAGAAGCCGACGCAGGGGTCGAGCCCGACCGTTTCGAGCGCGGCGGCGCATTGGCTCGTCAGCAGACTATACGCGAAGGACAGCAGCGCGTTGACCGGGTCGAGAGGCGGGCGGCGCGATCGCCCGTGAAAGGCGAAGCCCTCCCGCCTGAGGATGAGATAGTCAAAGACCGAGAAGTATTCGCTCGCCGCCTCCCCCTCGATGCCGAGAAGCGCAGCGGCGTCCTCGCAGGCGCGCGCCTCCCGCGCCGCGTCGGATAATCGCGCCGCGGCGCGCTCGATCTGCTCCACCGGGAGGCGCAGCGGGTAGTCGCGCATGGCGCGGTCGAGCACCCGGCGCGCGTTGTGGATTTTTCCGACAATGAAGTTGCGCGCGAGGGCGATGCGCTCCTCGGGATTGTCGGCGACGCGGTACTGCGTGCGGCGCAGGAGGACGTTTCCGTGCGACCTCCCGCAAACGCGCGCGAGAAAGCGCCCGCTCGGCGTGAGGAAGGTGAGTGAGAGTCCCCGATCGGCGCAGGCTCCCATCAGCGCGGGGCTCGCGCCGGTGTAGCCGAAGCTGACGATCCCGTCAAAGTTGTGCAGCGGGAAGCGCGCGATCTCCTTCTCATCCTCCCGGATGACGACGTTCTCCCCGTCAAGAGAGAGGTATCTGCCGGGCGTAGTGACATAGAGGGTGTTCAGAAGATGTTTCATCTTTTGCGGGATTTTCCCGCTTCGGTTTTGGTGAAGGGCTCCCTTTGGAAAGGTTCAAACCTTTGTTTTTAGGGAAAGCTCCACTGCCCTTATCGTAATTTCCCCTGCCGCTCGCGGGAGGAAGTGTTTCGGGTAGGTAACTGCCGCTCATCGTGATTTTGCGCTGCCACGCTCAACCGCAGCGAGGGTAGTTCCTCCCCGTCACTGCGCCGGAGCGATTTTGCACGCTTTCTCTCCCCTCCGCGAAACCGCCGCTCGCGCGCCGTTTTTTCTACTCCCGTTCCGCTTCATCCATATATTCCCGCACGGTTTTGCGATTAAGCAGGGACGGCAGGCAGATTGGGTTCAGCGAGCAGGCGCGGCAGGCTTTGCTTTTTTTCGCGGGAGGGAGCGTGCAGCGCGCGGCGAAGGTGTGCATCTCGCGCGCGACTCGGGCGAGCGCAGCGCGCATTTCTTGCGTGAAGACGATTTTTTGCCGACGGCGGGGCGTATCGTAGTAGAGGTACCCCTCGGGGATGTCGCAGAGCAGCATCTCCTCTAGGCAAATCGCCTGCGCGCAGAGCTGCGCTTCGTCCGGCGAGAGACCCGTTTGCTCATCCGGGGGTTTCGCCTTGCCGCGCTTCACCTCGACCGGGACAGGGCGGAAAATTCCCTCGTAGCGCGGCAGGCACACCGCGCGGTTGCTCTCACGCTTCGCGGGGTGAAATTCGACAAGGTCACATTCCCCTGCAAGCCCGAGAGAGCGCGAGCAAACCGGCACCGCCCGCGCGAGAAGAACCCCGCCGCGCCACTCATCCTGCGCGGGGTCGTGCACCTTCTCGTGCAGAAGATGCCCGTCGACGGTGAAGAAGTTGTCCTCCCACGCCCCCTCGAGCGCGACAAGCCCCCACAACCTCCGGCAAAAGACATACTTTTGCACATCCGAGAGGAGCAGATAGTCCTCCTCGGCATATTCGCCCTTTGGCAAGGCGGTTCCTTTCGGCATCTGGCTTTTGGGGGAACCCCGCGCCCGCCCGCGCGAGGCTCCCCTCGGTTTTGCGGTTACGCGGTGAAAATTTGCGGCTCCACGTCGCACCCCTCGGGGTTGGTGAAGAGGATGTCGTAGTCCTCCATTTTGGTGGGGCGCTCAATTCCTTCTTTGAGCTTCGCGGTCACGCTGTCGTGCACCGCGCGCGTCGGCGTCGCGGGCATCGCGCTCTTGTGCTGCCACCAGTAGAGCCGCTCGACGACCATGCTGCCCTCGGGGCGGGCGGAGGAGGCATCGTTCTCGAAGAGCGTGCGCAGCGCCTCGCGCAGGTTCTCGGCATCCTCCTCGCTGAAGCCGGTCTTCTGCGCGAGCTGCACGTTGACGCTCCCCTTGATTTTGTACAGCCCGAACGCGACGCGGTGCTTCTGCCCCATTGTGTCGGAGGCGCGCCCTTCTGTCGACTCGCTATTGACACTCTTGGTGATCTGGGTGCTGACCGTCTCGACGGGGTCGAGGCTCATTGCCGGATGAATCGACACGGGGCCGCGCACGCCAACCGAGACATCGACGCCTTTGAAGGCGAAGACCTGCCCGAAGGCGCGCACATCCGCCCATTCGCGGCAGGCGATGGCGGCGCAGGCTTCTTTGTCGGCTTTTTTCCCGGTCATCACCGCCTTGAGCTCGGCGCAGCCCTCGGCGCGGTCGTGCAGGCTCTTGTAGCTGTCGTCCGAGCGCTCGTCCATCTGGACGAAGATGCGCTCGCCCATATCCTGCAGGCGGTTGCGAATCTTCCGCTTAATGCAGACATCCGAGATTTCGCCGAAGCCGTTAAAATCCTCGCGCGGGCGGTTGCCGTTGAGCGGATCGCCGTTGGGGTTGGCGTGCGTCACCGAAACGAGCGCGACGAAATCGATCTTATTGGTAATTGCGGACATAATACTCTCCTTTCAAGAGACAGATTGGTTTTTCGTTTTTGCGAAAGAAAGTGGCGTGCTCGTGTTACGCATCGCCATCGGCGATGCTCTCGTCATCGGGAAGGCTCTCGTCATCGGCGAGGCTTTCATCCTCGGTGGGGGCGGCGGTGCCGCCTTCCCCCGGCGAGGCGGTCTTGCTCCAAGTGGGATGGCGCAGGGCGAAGGTCTGGTTGTAGTAGCCGAGCAGATACAGCCCGTCGAGCGACTCGGCGCTTTCATAGTCCCCCTCCTCGAAGAGATCCGCCACGCGGGTGACAAGATCCCGCAGGTAGTCGCGC
>CAZYCC010000114.1:0-2324 GCA_964645985.1 uncultured Lachnospiraceae bacterium
CGTAGTCGGCGTGGCCGGGGCAGTCGACGTGCGCGTAGTGACGCTTCTCGGTCTCGTACTCGACATGGCGGGTGTTGATCGTGATGCCGCGCGCCTTCTCCTCGGGCGCGTTGTCGATCTGGTCATAGGCGAGGAACTCGTTCTTGCTGTTCTTCAGCGAGAGGACCTTCGTGATCGCCGCGGTCAGGGTGGTCTTGCCGTGGTCGATGTGACCGATCGTGCCGATGTTGACATGAGGCTTGGTGCGCTCAAAATGTTGCTTTGCCATTGTTCTCGTCTCCTTTTGGCGATTTTGGATTTTTGGCAATTTACCCCGCCGATGGGAGCGCCGCGTCTCGCGGGTCCTCTCGTGCGCGGGAAAATTCGAATTGCAGTTCGAGCGGCGGCAGAGTCCGCCGGTAGGGGAAAACGCTCGCCGGTCGCTCTCGATTGCGAGCGAATCGCGGCGGCGATTGCGTCGCGCTCGCCTTGCGATGAGCGGGCGGTGCTCGCTCATCGGTTTCGGGTTCGCCGGGTTTGCCGACTTAGCTGGCTTCGCTCGGGTCGCCGACTTTTCCGGGCCTAGCCCGCTTTTGCCGGGCTGCTCCCGCTCGCGGGGAGCGGGACGCTTGCCGCCGATAGAGCGTCGCCGGGGGTTCCATGCGCGCGCTGCCGCCTTGGCGACAGCGCGCGGGCGGGGTTAGCGCCGCCCCTTGACGATCTCCTCCTGGATGCTCTTCGGAACCTCGGCGAAGTGGCTCGGCTCCATCACATACTGCCCGCGGCCCTGCGTCTTGGAGCGCAGGTCTGTCGCGTAGCCGAACATCTCGGAGAGAGGCACCTGCGCGTCGATTTGCTTCGCGCTCCCGGCGTCTCCGATCGATTGGATAGCGCCGCGACGGGCGTTGAGGTCGCCGATGACATCGCCCATATAGTCCTCGGGCGTAACGACGACGACCTTCATAATGGGCTCGGTGAGAACCGGGTCAGCCTTCGCCATCGCGTCCTTGAACGCCATCGACCCCGCGATTTTAAAGGCGAGCTCGGAGCTGTCGACCTCGTGGAAGGAGCCGTCGTACAGCTCCACCTTGACATCGACGACCGTGTACCCGGCGAGCACGCCGGTCTGCATCGCCCCGCGGATTCCGGCATCGACCGCCGGGATGTACTCCTTCGGGATAGCGCCGCCGACCACGGTTGAGGTGAACTCGTACCCCGCGCCCGGCTCGTTTGGCGAGATTTTGATTTTGACGTGGCCGTACTGCCCGTGTCCGCCCGACTGGCGCGCGTATTTCGTGTCGGAGGAGGCTTCGCGGCGGATGGTCTCCTTGTAGGAGACCTGCGGTTTGCCGACGTTCGCCTCGACCTTGAACTCGCGCAGCAGCCGGTCGACGATGATCTCGAGGTGCAGCTCGCCCATTCCGGCGATGATGGTCTGCCCGGTCTCCTCGTCGGTGTAGGTGCGGAAGGTGGGGTCTTCCTCGGCGAGCTTGGAGAGGGCGATGCCCATCTTCTCCTGCCCCGCCTTGGTCTTCGGCTCGATGGCGACGCGGATGACAGGCTCCGGGAAGTCCATTGACTCGAGGATAATCGGGTGCTGCTCGTCGCAGAAGGTGTCTCCGGTCGTCGTGTTGCGCACACCGGCGAGCGCGGCGATGTCTCCCGCGTAGCAGGCGTCGATGTCCTTGCGGTCGTTGGCGTGCATCTGGAGGATGCGCCCCGCGCGCTCGTAGCTGCCTTTCGTGGAGTTGTAGATGGTGCTGCCGGTCTTCAGCACGCCCGAATAGACGCGGAAGAAGCAGAGTTTGCCGACGAACGGGTCGGTCATGATTTTGAAGGCAAGCGCGCTGAAAGGCTCATCGTCTCCCGCGTGGCGCTCCTCTTCTTCCTCGGTGTCGGGGTTCTCCCCGCGAATGGCGGGGACGTCGAGGGGCGAGGGCATATAGTCGACCACCGCGTCGAGCAGTTTCTGCACGCCCTTGTTGCGGTAGGAGGACCCGCAGCAGACCGGCACGATTGTCCCGGTGAGGGTCCCCGCGCGAAGCGCCGCGCGAATTTCCTCGCGCGTCAGCTCCTCGCCGGCGCAGTACTTCTCGAAGAGGGTCTCGTCGCTCTCGGCGACGCTCTCAATCATCTTGCCGTGGTACTCCTCGGCGAGGTCCCGCAGGTCCTCCGGGATAGGCTCCACGCGCATATCCTTGCCCATGTCATCATAGTAGATGTCCGCCTCCATGTTGACAAGGTCAATAATACCGCGGAAGCTGTCCTCGCTGCCGACCGGCAGCTGTATGGGGACCGGGTTCGCCTTGAGCCGCTCGCGAATCATCTCGATGACGCGGAAGAAG
>CAZYCC010000114.1:2334-4180 GCA_964645985.1 uncultured Lachnospiraceae bacterium
AGAAGTTCGCGCCCATGATGTCCATCTTGTTGACGTACACCATGCGCGGCACATGATATTTGTCCGCCTGCCGCCAGACCGTTTCGGACTGCGGCTCGACGCCGCCCTTCGCGCAGAGCACGGTCACCGCGCCGTCGAGCACCCGCAAGCTGCGCTCAACCTCCGCCGTAAAGTCGACGTGGCCGGGCGTATCGATGATGTTGATGCGCGTATTCCGCCAGAAGCAGGTTGTGGCGGCGGAGGTTATGGTGATCCCCCGCTCCTGCTCCTGCTCCATCCAGTCCATCGCGGCGGCGCCTTCGTGGACCTCCCCCAATTTATGGGTCTTTCCGGTGTAATAGAGGATGCGCTCGGTCGTCGTCGTCTTGCCGGCGTCGATGTGCGCCATAATCCCGATATTGCGCGTCCTCTCTAAAGGATATTCTCTTGGCATAAGCTCGGTTGCTTCACCTGTAATTGATTCTCCCACAAGCTGCCGCGAGAGGTCAATACCTTGCGTAGTGAGCAAACGCCTTGTTCGCTTCTGCCATTCTGTGGGTTTCTTCCTTGCGCTTGACGGCGCCGCCCGCACCGTTCAGCGCGTCGAGTATTTCGCCCGCGAGGCGGTCCGCCATCGTCTTCTCGCTGCGCGCGCGCGAATAGGTGCGAAGCCAGCGAAGACCGAGCGTCTCGCGGCGCTCGTCGCGAACGGCTATCGGCACCTGATAGGTCGAGCCGCCAACGCGCCGGGCCTTCACCTCGACTGTCGGCATAATGTTGCCGAGCGCCTCCTCGAAGGCGCGGAGAGCGGGCTTGCCCGACTTCTCCTCAACCTTCGCGAATGCCTCGTAGACAATCTTCTGCGCCACCCCCTTCTTGCCGTCAATCATCAGGTTGTTGACAAGGCGGGTGACGAGGGGAGAATTGTACACGGGATCCGGGAGGACGTCTCGCTTAGAAATCTGTCCTCTTCTGGGCATGACTTCCCTCCTTCATAAAAATGAACTCATCGGTACTCGAGCGGCATAGGCGGGGCGGGGCTTTGCGCGGGCAACAGCCCTCGCGGGGATCCCGTCCGCCGCAGATTCGCTCGTCTGCGGCATCGGTGATGCCAAATCGGACAGTGACATCGCAAAAGCGCTTCATAGTCCGGAATTTGCCAAAGAAAAATGTGATCGGGGCGGCAAGCTTGCTGCCGCGCTCGCTTTATTTTTTCTTTGGACGCTTTGCGCCGTATTTGGAACGGCCTTGGGCGCGGTTGGCAACGCCCTGCGTATCGAGCGTGCCGCGAATGATGTGGTAGCGCACGCCCGGCAGGTCGCGCACACGCCCGCCGCGAATGAGCACGACGCTGTGCTCTTGCAGGTTGTGCCCGATGCCCGGGATGTAGGTCGTTGTCTCCATCCCGTTGGTCAGGCGCACGCGCGCGATCTTGCGCAGGGCGGAGTTCGGCTTTTTGGGCGTCGTCGTCGTCACCTTGGTGCAGACCCCGCGCTTCTGCGGGGAGCTCTTGTCGGTCGGCGCGTCTTTGAGCGAGTTGAACCCGCGCTGCAGCACGGGAGCCTTGCTCTTGTAAGTCTTGCGCTCGCGCCCCTGCTTCACTAACTGATTAAAGGTCGGCAATGAAAAATCTCCTTTCCGGAAAGTTTTATGAAGCGCTCTGCTCGGGGCGGCGCAAAAAACGCCGTCCCGCATAAAGAGACAGTGTAAGTATACCAAACCGCCCTCTCCCTGTCAAGTGTGACACAAAAAATTTACAAATGAAAGGGCGAGGCGCACGGGGCGGTTCTTCAAGCAGGTCAGGATAGTGTATACCCCTCCCACCCGGCGAGGACCCGCGCGAGATAAGTGCGATCCGCCGCGGTCA
>CAZYCC010000115.1:0-4148 GCA_964645985.1 uncultured Lachnospiraceae bacterium
AAATCAGGTAAGCGAAATAGACTTGTTCAAAGATGTACGGATCTTCGAGGTTCGGGAGGAAGACCGCAGCGCACCCACGCGGGATTTTCGGTGAGAGCGGTGCGGATGTCGGCGAGCGCTTCCATTGCGTCGTCATATTCTATGCGGTCGAGCGGATTAAACACATATCTGCTCTGCATATTCTCATATTCAACGAGGACAGCTGTGTTGCCGGGCGCGCGATCGAAAAACGCAAACTCGGAAGGAAGTACCCCGGGAATGCCGTCTCTCCTTTCGCGCTCCTCGTTCAGACGTATTTGCAGCAGAAACTCCATCTGCCGCTCATCGAGCAGAAGCTCGCGAATTTGCGGATCTTCCCGTAAAACCGCGAGGTCGTAGATGTGCTTCGCGCATTCAAATGCGCGCTCGGGATTCTCGGATCGCCGCTCGTAGGCTTCCGCCGCAAACAGCTTATCGATGAAAATGCGCTCTTTGGTCAGCGCGGCAACATTGAACGGGCGAACGCCGTATTTCTCTTTCAAAAGACGCCGCCCGCTCTCACCCGCGCAATCGTAAAGAAGAGGTGTTACCGTCAAAACGGTTACTGGTTCGCTGATGGTGAACGAGGTCGCCTCCACCTTCAGTTTTCCGAACCGCTGAAGCAAATCGTCTTTGTCATAGGGAACCGCAGGTTCATAGGAGTATATGGCGATAACCTCCGAGCGATTGGTTCTCCCCTCCTCTCTGTTCCTCGCGAGTGAGGTGTATTTCTTCGTGGCGACTTCCAGCCGCTTGTTGTTTTGCGAGTTTGTACACCCGCGCGTGTCGACAGAGAGATCGATGTCTTCGGAAAAGCGTTTCGGCGCTCCGAGCGCCTTATATAGCGCCGTTCCTCCTTTGAAATAAGCGGGCAGACCCGCCCGCTGTTTTTCGGCGAGTTCTTCCAAAACGAGCGTGACATAGTAGTCCTTTTCAAGTACATCTTGCCGGTAGCCTGTTTGCGAGTGAATGTCGCCAATTAACGCGCGAAAAGGTTTTATGTCATTATGCAATGTCATCATAATGTGCTCCTTCCGCTTCTATCCACGCTATCTCTCCCATAACCCTTTTCGGGTAGTGAGCTGCCGCGAGGGCGCGCAAGGCGGGGAAAGTTATCTGCGCTTTGCGCACATAGCGCGCGAGAATAAAATAGGGGTTATCGACGTTGACCGGGGCGTGAGGAAAGAGGCAGAGGACATCAAGTAGACGCAGAGCCGCCTTGTTCTCGCGCGTCACCGGCACGCGGGGCGGGCGGACGGTGATGTCAAGGTCGGGAATAGTGCGCCGACGCGAGGTATGATTTGTCGCGATGACGCGCTCATTCGGGAGATAGGTCGACAGACCCATCGAGTAGAGCGCGTAAAGGTCGGTGGTGTAGCCTTCGTCCGGCAAAAGATACTTATCATCGATAATCTGTTCCTTGTCAATACCCAATTCCCCGAAAACGGTTACCTCGGTCAAGTAGTATACCCCCGGACGGAACCGCCGCAGCAGCGGCAGGAGATTCCTCTCGCGAATGCGCCGCAGAGCGGCGGACACCTCCACGCGCGCGCTCTCGGGGGAAATCCCCCGCTCGCGTGAAAGCGAGGCGGCAAGAGTGCGCGAATAAATCGGCTGCGCCGTGTCGTAGGAGGAGAGCAGCGAGAGAATATAAGCGAGGGTAGTCATAGTTTTAGTGTTTGTCTATATGTGTCGTCCTTGCGTTCTGTGATTCTTTTCGCGCTGCTGCCGTGCGAGGGAAGACACTCGCTCGACCCGTGCGGCGGCGGCTTTCGCGATGGCGGCGGAGCGAGACGGGTCGGCAAACTCACCGAGGTGGGCGAGGGTGTCCTCGATTAGTTCGCGCACATCCGACAGAGCATCGGCGCGGAACCACGAAAGGTCTTGGACGAGAGAAAGCTGCTCCTCGTGACGCGGACGGAAGGGTTTGCAGTCAACAGGCGCTCTTCCGGTAATCTGCGCGAGCGTACTGCTATAGCCGAGCGAGCTGCCGCTGTCGTATATCGGCGCGAAACCTCGCCACGCGAGTGTCACGGGATCGCGCAGAACGCCGAAGTTGTAAAAGTGCCGGTCTTCGTTCGCAATGATATAATCAAGGACAATCATGCGGTCGAGAAAATCGGTCGCGCCTTCAATACCGAGGCTGTCGCAACGGTCGAGAAAGTGCCGGTAGACCGATTCGCTATTTTGCCGCTTTTTTGTTTTGACAATCCGATAGGCGGGGACAAGCTCGGTGTCGCGCGCGGCAAAGTCCTCGCACAAACACACCGGCTCGTTTCCTTCCCACGCGAGCGTGTAATCCGCGTGCGGGATACCGAGCCGCCGCGCTATCCCCGCGGCGATGACCTCGTTTGCCGGCTGCTGCCGAAAAGGGCGCGACCCCGCTTTCATCAGGAGACGCTTTCCGTCCGCTATAATCCAGCGCTTGCGCAAACTGCCGTCGGATGACCAGTCGGGAGAGGCATAATCCGGCTTCTCGGAAGATCTCCCGAAAAAGAGCGCGTCGCCGACATCGGGCGAAAAATCATTATAGAAGAAGTTGACCTCCTCCCACCGCAGGTGTGACCCTTCCGGGCGAAACCAATAAGCGTCGGTGAGCGATAAACCGAGAGAGCGCGTAAGCGGAGCGGACGCTCCCGGCAGGCGCAGGTTCGAAAGAGCCTCGCGAATGCCCTCGCGGGTCGTGGGAATGCCGCGCTCTGTCCACCATTCGTTCAGCTCCGTGCGGTCGATGACCTCGCCGCGCGCGGGAACGCCGAGCGGAAGATGTGCGGGGGAGAGCGGCGCGCCCGCGCGCAAAATAAAGCCGTACTCCTCGTGCAGCTCGATTTGCGCGACCTCCGTGCCGCCGTGCATGAGTGTTCCGAACATACGCGCTCCTTTACGGGAAAGTATACCACCCCTCGCGCGCGCCGTCAACTCTTGCCGCGTCGGCGGGGGCGGCGGCGAGGCGGATCGCTTTGCGGCGGCGCGGGAGAATCGGCGGCGCTTGTGTTCGCGATGCCCCCGCCCGGCAGGCGCTGGGCGAGGATACGGGCGACATAGCCGTCAAACCTGCCCGCGAGATCCGCGGCGTACTCGGTCATCTGCTCGTCCGAGATCATCTTCTTCGTCGTGAGGTTCTCCACCGCCGTCTGAAGCTCCGCCATCTGGTTGATGAGCAGAATCATCTGCGCGCGCAGTTCTTGTATGGTCTTCAGCAGCTCCGTATAGTTCCGGGTAGAGTTCGCGGAGACGCTCATCGATGCTCTGTCCGCTCGCGCCTCGGGCGGAAGCGGCTCTCCCGTCAAATTGTTGTACATTGGCATAAATACTCTCTGTCGTTTCGTAGTTTTTCCCGAGCGAGCGTCCGCGAATCCATCCGTCCCCGTGCCGCGTGTCCGTCCCGGCCCTATCCGGGTGCAGGAAGGACAGCGCCCCGCGGCTGCGCTTGACCTGTACGCCGTAGACCGTCAGGAGATAGTCGCGCAGCTCCTCAAAGGAGGACGTGACGCTCGCCGCCGCGCGAATGACAAAGCGCAGCTCGGCTTTTTGCGTGAGCGCCTCCCGCTCCCCCGCTCTCGCGCGCTTCTCCATTTGCAACTCGCTATAGCTCTTTTTCTCCTCTTGCGTGGAAGGGAGGATCTGCCCGTCCTCTAAAATAAGACCGGCTCGCGCGAGGCCCGCCGCCTCCGCCTGCGCCGCGACGAACCTCTTCTGCGCGCGCAGGGTCTCCTTTGAGGTATTGAGCTTCTTTCCCGTCAGGACGTCGCAGTTGCCGACCATCAGGTGATTGTGCCAGTGGTAAACTCCGTCCGTTTCTTGGTCAAAGTGAGAAACGACAAGGACGGGATAGTCGCGAAAAACCGTTTTCGCGAGCTGTACTCCCAGCGCGTGGCAGCCCTCGCGCGCCAGCTTCTCGTTGTCCTCCGGCGGGAAGGCCTGCACATAGTGCTTGTAGAGAACATCGCCGGGGCGGCGGCAAGCACCCTTGTCGGCGCAGATTTCGCGCAGGGAGAGCGTGAAGTCTTCCGCGTCGGCGTTTATCGCCGAAATCAGCGCGTCGCGCGGCAGAGGATTTCCCGCCTCATCGGTCAGGTGCCGCCCGTGCTTATCCTGCGCGAGTTTGAGGTAGTTCTCCAAGCGGCGCG
>CAZYCC010000116.1:0-4129 GCA_964645985.1 uncultured Lachnospiraceae bacterium
GCCCGTATAGACGGGCTTGACGGTCAAGAAGGCTACTTCACCGACGTTTCAGAGAAGCCCTAATCTCCCCGAAAGGAGCCCACGATGGCGAAAATCCCCTACAAAATCTACCTCACCGAGGACGAAATCCCGACGCGGTGGTACAACGTCCGCGCGGATATGAAGACCAAGCCCGCGCCGCTCTGTAACCCCGGCACTCTGCAGCCGATGGGTTTTGAGGACCTGCGCCCGGTCTTCTGCGACGAGCTTATCCGGCAGGAGCTGGATAACGACACGCCCTACATCGACATCCCCGAGGAAATCCAGGACTACTACAAGACCTACCGCCCTTCGCCGCTTGTGCGCGCCTACAACCTCGAGCGCAAGCTCGACACGCCCGCGAAAATTTACTACAAATTCGAGGGCAACAACACCAGCGGCAGCCACAAGCTCAACAGCGCGATCGCGCAGGCGTATTACGCAAAGACGCAGGGCCTTCGCGGTGTGACGACCGAAACCGGCGCGGGGCAGTGGGGCACGGCCCTGTCGATGGCCTGCTGCTACTTCGGCATCGACTGCAAGGTCTTCATGGTCAAGTGCTCGTATGAGCAAAAGCCCTTCCGCCGCGAGGTGATGCGCACCTACGGCGCGTCGGTCACGCCCTCCCCGAGCGAGTCGACGAACGTCGGGCGGCAGATCCTTTCCGAGCACCCCGGCACGACCGGCAGCCTCGGCTGCGCCATCTCCGAGGCGGTCGAGGTGGCGGTGTCAAGCGAAGGTTACCGCTATGTTCTCGGCAGCGTGCTCAATCAGGTGCTGCTGCACCAGTCGGTGATAGGTCTTGAAACCAAGGCGGCGCTCGACAAGCTCGGCGAAAAAGCTGACATCGTCATCGGCTGCACCGGCGGCGGCTCGAACCTCGGCGGTCTCATCGCGCCCTTTATGGGCGAGAAACTGCGCGGCGAGCGCGACTACCGCTTCATCGCGGTGGAGCCGAAGAGCTGCCCGAGCTTTACGCGCGGCAAATTCGCCTACGATTTCTGCGACACCGGCAAGGTCTGCCCTCTCGCGAAGATGTACACGCTCGGCAGCGGGTTCATCCCCGCGGCGGACCACGCGGGAGGCCTGCGCTTCCACGGGATGAGTGGCATCCTCAGCCAGCTCTACGCCGACGGGTATATGGAGGCGGTCGCGGTCGACCAGACCGACGTCTTCGAGGCTGCGGTGACCTTTGCCCGCGCGGAGGGCGTCCTCCCCGCTCCCGAGAGCAGCCACGCGATCCTCGCGGCGATCCGCGAGGCGGAGAAGTGCCGCGAGGCGGGCGAGGCGAAGACGATCGTCTTCGGTCTCTCCGGCACCGGCTACTTCGACCTGCGCGCCTACGAGCAGTACAACGACCGCACCCTCAGCAGTCGCGTCCCGACCGACGAGGAGCTCGCCGCGAGCCTCGCGCAGCTCCCCCCGCAGCCCCAGTATTGAGGAAAAAAGGAGCCGCTCCGCCCCCCAGCCATTCCCCGCGCGTGCTCGCGGAAAACCGCGCGAGCAGCGCTCTCCCCCCGCCGTGAGAACCTTACGGTGCGGTATACCCCCGATCCAAAAAAAGGAACCCCGCAAGGGGTTCCTTTTTGTATGGCGAATCGAAATCCTCCGACTGAGCGAACCGCCGCGACGGTTGTTCGGAAGCGTTACGCTCCCGGGGATCGTGAGGCGAGCGTTCGGCAAGCCGCCCGCTGCCCCGCCTCCTTTTTGCGAAAAATGAGCGCGAAATTGCCCCGCGAAGCGCCTCTCCTAATGAGATTCGCGACCCCGCGTGTCCGCTCCCCCTCGCGCCGGCGTTACTTTTTCGTGCTCGCGGTGCTCGCGGTGTTTGCGCTGTCTTTTTCGGCGAGCGCGCTAATGCTCGCGACAAGCCCCGCGACGCCTTGAATCTCCGATGGGATGATGATTTTCGTCGCGCGCCCGTCCGCCGCCCGCCCAAACGCCTCGAGGCTCTTGATTGTCAGCACGGCCTGCGAGGGCGATGACTCGTTGAGCATACGGATACCGGCGGCGTTCGCCTCCTGCACCTTGCGGATCGCCTCCGCCTCGCCCTCAGCCTCGCGGATTTTCGCCTCGCGCGCGGCGTCCGCGCGCAGGATCTCCGCCTCCTTCTCCGCCTGCGCCGCGAGGATCTTCGACTCTTTTTGCCCCTCCGCGATGAGGATCGCCGATTTCTTCTCGCCCTCGGCGCGCAGAATCGCCTCGCGCCGCTCGCGCTCGGCCTTCATCTGCTTCTCCATCGCGTCTTGGATTTCCCTCGGCGGCATGATGTTTTTCAGCTCTACCCGCCCGATTTTGATCCCCCACGGGTCGGTTGCCTCGTCGAGGATTTCCCGCATTTTAGTGTTGACAATGTCGCGCGAGGTCAGTGTCGCGTCCAGCTCCATCTCGCCGATGATGTTGCGCAGGGTCGTGGCGGTGAGGTTTTCGATCGCCGCCATCGGGTTGGCGACGCCGTAGGTGAACAGTTTGCAGTCGGTGATGCGGTAAAAGACAACCGTGTCGATCTGCATCTTCACGTTGTCTTTGGTGATGACCGGCTGCGGCGGGAAGTCGGCGACCTGCTCCATCAGCGATATACGCTTGACGATTTTGTCAAAGAAAGGCAGTTTCAGGTGCAAACCCGTGTGCCAGGTCGTGTAGTACCGCCCGAGCCGCTCGACGACCATCGCGTGCGCCTGCGGCACGATCTTGACGTTCGCGATCAGCAGCACAACCACCGCCGCCACTATCACAATCGGAATAAGAAACATACCGGCCTCCCTGAAGAAAGAAAGTGAGCGAAAACGAAAGAGGAACGAGGTTTCATCGATCGGCAACGCAACAGAAAGAGATATTTGTGCAAGGCAGCAGGGCGATACTGCGCCTCGCTCGCGAAAGAAAAGAGAATGACGCGGCCCGACCTCGCGCGTCACAGTCACGGCGCGCTATCCGTCAGTGAACATCGCGGTTGCGGCATTCGAAAGAATGCCTGCTTTCGTAAGAAAGTCTGCATTGCGGGAATCGTCCGGCACTTATCCTCTCACCGGCAATTTTCCTCGCCCTGCCGCGCAGGAGCGCTTTCCTCCGCCTCCACAAGCAGCTTGTTTCCCTCGATTGCGCGGATGACGGCGCGACATCCCGCGGGAAGGGAAGCGTCGCGCGGTAGATCCTCCCGCGGCAGGAGGCGCGCGGTCCACACCTGCCCCTCGATGCGCACGGCGCCGCCGTCTTGCGTGATGTCCTCCGTCGCGAGTGCGGACTGCCCGATCAGGCGGTCGACGCCGGTTGGCGTGTAGGGGTGGCGGCGCAGCAGGAATTTCGAGAGGAGCGGGCGCGCGATGGTCAGCAGCGCGAGCGCGGTCAGCAAAAAGACGCCGAGCTGCACCCATAAGTTCACATCGAAGAGCGACAGCACCAGCGCGACGACTGCTCCCGCCATAAACCAAATCGCGACAAGGCCGCTCGTCGCCGCCTCCACCGCAATTGCCGCAACGATGACCGCGCCCCAGATCCACGGCATCGCAGAAAGTATGGTGTGCATATCCTCGAATCGTGAAATAATAGTAACAGTTACAGGATGATTATATGCCGAAAATATGACTAAATCTTAAACTTGCACCTCACCCGAGAGAATGCGCTTGTAATCCTCGAGATTCTTGCGCAGGAGCGCCGGGGTATCCAGCCCGTATGGGCACTTCGATCGGCAGTGCCCGCAGCCGCGGCAGTTCTCGATATTGAGCATCATCGCCTGACTTTGCGGCGAGAGCCAGTTTGCCGACGGAGAGCGGCGGATGAGCTGCGACATTCGCGCGCACTGCGGGATTTCGATCCCGGCGGGGCAGGGCATACAGTACCCGCACGAGCGGCAGAACTCGCCCGCAAGCTCTACCCGGTCGCGCGCAATGACCTTTTCCGCCTCCTCGCGCGAGATTTTGCCCTCCCCGCGCCCGAGCGCGGCGAACTCGCGCAGCTCCACCTCGCGCTGGATCCCCCAAATCGGCAGGACATTCGGGAAGCGCTCCATCCACGCGTACGCGGCGGCGGCGTTCGTTAGGAGCCCACCGGATAGGCCCTTCATCGCGATGAACCCGACATTGTTTTCGGCGCAGAGCCGCACGAGCGCGAGATC
>CAZYCC010000117.1:0-4098 GCA_964645985.1 uncultured Lachnospiraceae bacterium
TGGTGATCGGGCACCGCAAGGGGCGGCAGGACGGCCTCTCGCGCGTCATTGTCACGAGAACCCTCAAACTTGTGCTGCGCCTCATCTTCGGGGTGAGCGTCGCCGACGCCAATACGCCCTTTCGCCTGATGAAAGCGGAGCCGCTGCGCGCGCAGCTCGATCGCATCCCGGCGGGTTTCAACCTCGTCAATGTGATGCTGTCGGTTCTCTACGTTAAGGGAGGGAGCCCTGTGGAGTTTCTGCCGATCACCTTCCTGCCGCGCGCGGGCGGCACCAACTCGATCGATTTTCGCAAGATCTGCAAGATCGGCGTGGGCGCCGTGCGAGATTTTCGGCAGATGCGCCGCACTCTGCCCTGACAGCGCGTAAGGTTCTCCTTTTTATGAAATATTACGATTACTTAGTTGTCGGGGCGGGGCTGTACGGAGCGGCGTTCGCGCGGGGGGTGCTGGACGGAGGGGGGAGCGTCCTCGTTATAGAGCGGCGGCGGCATATCGCGGGCAACGCCTACACCGAGCGCGTGGAGGGCATCGATGTGCACCGCTACGGCGCGCA
The DNA here is from genome assembly GCA_964645985.1 of uncultured Lachnospiraceae bacterium. Classification (GTDB taxonomy): domain Bacteria; phylum Bacillota; class Clostridia; order Oscillospirales; family CAG-272; genus CAZYCC01. Next base: position 556 of record CAZYCC010000117.1, read on the forward strand.
CATCTTCCACACGAACAGTGAGCAGGTCTGGCGCTTTGTCAACCGCTTCGCCACTTTCAACCGCTTCACGAACTCCCCGGTCGCCAACTACAAGGGCGAGCTGTATTCTCTGCCCTTCAATATGCACACCTTCCACGCGATGTGGGGGGTTGTCTCGCCGCGCGAGGCGGAGGAGAGAATGGCGCGCGAGCGCGATGAGGCGGGCATCTCCACCCCGCGCAACCTCGAGGAGCAGGCAATCTGCCTCGTGGGGCGGGAGATCTACGAGAAGCTCGTGCGCGGCTACACCGAGAAGCAGTGGGGGCGGCCCTGCCGGGATCTGCCCACCTCGATTATAAGGCGGCTGCCGGTGCGCTATACCTTCGATGACAACTACTTCGACGCGCGCTATCAGGGGATCCCCGAGGGAGGCTACACGAAAATGGTGGAAAAGATGCTCTCCGGCGCGGATGTCGCGCTCGGGCGGGATTATCTGCGCGAGGGGATGCCGGCAGGGGCGCGCGCGGGAAAGGTCGTCTTCACCGGGCCCGTTGATGAGTATTTTTCCTATGCGCGCGGGCCTCTTGCCTACCGCAGCCTGCGCTTTGAGACCGAAACGCTAAACACCTCCAACTATCAGGGCGTCGCCGTGATGAACTACACCGACCGCGAAACCCCCTACACCCGCGTGATAGAGCACAAGTGGTTCACCATGGGCAAGGGAGAGGCGGGGTCCGTCCCCCCCCACCCCCCCCCCCGGGGGGGGCCCCCGGGGGGGGGGGGGGGGGGGGGGGGGGGGGGGGAGCCATTGTATCCCCTCGCAGATGAGGAAAATCGCCTAAAGTACGCCGAATATCGGCAGCTTGCCGAACGGGAGAAAAACGTCATTTTCGGAGGCAGACTCGGGGAATACCGCTATTATGATATGGATGCCGTCATCGCCTCGGCGCTTGCTATGGTGGAGCAGGAGAGGGGAGGGCGCGCGGAATGCCGAAACTGAAGGATGGGGAGGGTCTCTCCCTGCTGCGGCGCTTCTTGCGGGAAAAGAAGCGCCCGATCGCCTATTTGTTTTTCGGCGTCTGCACGACCGCCCTGAACCTGCTTTTTTATGCGCTCTTCACGAAGCTCGCGCACCTGCCGAATCTTCTTAGCACGGTCCTCGCCTGGCTGCTCGCGGTGATCTTCGCCTTCGTCACGAATAAACTGCAGGTCTTCGAGAGCCGCGCGCTCGACCGCCGCACGCTCCTGCGCGAGGCGATCTCTTTTCTTACCTCGCGGCTCGCGACAGGACTTCTCGATGTCGGCGTGATGTTCGTCGCGGTAGACCTGCTCGGGCGTAGCGCCCTGCTTTGGAAGCTCGTCTCCAATGCTGTGGTTATCGTCCTTAACTATGTGGCGAGCAAGCTCGTCATTTTCCGCACTCCCTCTCAAAGTAAAGAAAACTCCTCTTCTATGTCTACACCGAAACTTCTCCTCGCCGAGCTGCCGCTGCTCCTCATTCTCCTCCCGCGAAATATCACCGGTATTCTGCTCTGCGTCCTCGTCTACCCCTTCCTCATCGCGCTGCTCGCGCGCGGGGCGCGCAAGGTTCTCCCCTCCGGGGAAAAGCCCGCCTTCCGCCCTCGCCGCCTTGTCCTCACAGTCCCTACCGCCGTTCTCCTTGGGGGGTTTTTCTATCTGCGCTATCGGGATGTGATGGACGGCAAGGTCGGGCGGCTCCTGCACCGCTTAGTTCCCGCCCTGTCGGACGAGCTCGCCGAAGCTCTACTCCTTGCGGGGGCGATTGTCCTCGCAGCCCTTGCCGTGTTCTCGCTGCAGGCTCTCCTCGCGATCCTCGCCCCGGGAGGCGGAAAACGCGGCGCGGGGCCTGCCGCCGATGACGCGCTCTTCCCCGCGCCGCGCCGCCTTGCGGGAGTGGACATTCTCTTTTGCGCGCTCCTCACCATCGTTATCGCCCTGACGATGCTGAACGCGACGCCGTTCGCGCGGCTGTCGATTGGGCAGGATCCGGGCGTGTTCGTCTACATCGGGCGCAAGATGCAGGCGGGCGCCGTTCCCTACCGCGACTTTTTCGATCACAAGGGGATTGTCCTCTACTTTTTGCAGTGGCTGGGGCTGACCATTTCCTTCCCGGGAACTCTCTCGGGGATTTGGCTGCTCGAGATAGCGAACCTCTTCGCCTTTCTCCTTCTCTTTTACAAGACGATGAGCCTCGTCACGCGCTGCCGCCCGGCGATGGTCCTCGCCACCGTCCTCGTTGCGCCGTTTTGCCTGCGCCGCGTCCTTGCCGGGGGCAACTACACCGAGGAGTGGGCGCTGCCGTGGATTGCGCTCGCGCTCTATGTCTTCCTCTTCTTCCTGCTCACAAAGCGGTATAAGAAGAGCTCGATTTTCCTGCTCGGCGTGGGGTTTGCCGCCGTTTTCTTCCTGCGGGTCAATATGGTCGGCGTGTGGGCCGTCTTCCTGCCAGTTATTCTCGTTTTGCTCGTGCGGCAAAAGCGCGCGAGGGAGATAGCGTCCTGCGCGGGGCTCTTTGCCGCGGGTCTTGCGGCGGTGGCGGCGCCCATTCTCATTTATACCCTCGCCACCGGGAGCCTTTCCGCCTTCATTGACGACTACTTTCTCTTTAATCTCGTCTACACCGGCAGCGAGGGCACAAGCCTATGGAATATCGCAAAGGCCGCCGCCATCGTTCTCTCTCAGATGGAGCCACTTATCGTGCTTATCTTCTTCTCGCTCGCGCTCTATGCGCGCGGCGGGAGGCGCGCGGCGATCGTCGGCGCGGCAAACAGCGCGGCGTTTCTCGCGTGCCTTCTTTTCGCCTCGGTGAGCGGGCGGCCGTATGAGCATTACGCGCTGCCGCTCTTCCCCTTCCTTGCGCTGCCGCTCGCCGCGTTTTTCCATGAGAGCGGCGCGCTGCTGCGCGCGGGCGCCGGGGAGAGGTTCACCGCGCTCGCAGGGCGCAAATGGGCGCGCGCCGCGCTGCCGCTCGCGGTGGTTCTTACCATGGCCGTCTACACCGTCGCCAAGTTCCCGCCGAAGACGAACATCGGGCGCAGCGAACTGTCGGACTATCTGCAAACCGAAACTTCCCCCGAGGAGGATGTTCTCCTTATTTCGATTCCCCCTCGCCTATACCTCGAAAACGACCGCTACACCGACAACAAGTATTTTTACCAAGGACCCCCCGTTAACGTCAGCGATAAGGTTTACCGTGAGTTCATCAAGGAGCTTGACGTTCACCCCTCCGATGTTATCCTCGTCGGCGGGGAGCGCGAGGAGTTTCTTTCCAAGGAGGACAACCTGTCCAAGGTAGTAGCCCTGCTCGATGAGCGCGCCGCCTCCGGCACCCTCACGCGCGAGACGCACGACGAGTTCTTCGTCTACCGCCGCGTCAAGTACCCGCGCCCTTTCCCGCGCTCCGACCCCTCCCCCCTCCCCTCCCGGGAGGGGTTTTGTTTGCACCCGCCCCGTACCCGCGCCCGCGCCCGCCCCACGCTGCGGGAGAGGGCGCGTGTTCATTTATGTGGCAACTCCCATTGACAAAAATCTCTATTTGACGTA
>CAZYCC010000118.1:0-3939 GCA_964645985.1 uncultured Lachnospiraceae bacterium
GTGAGGAGATAGTTGCCGCTCGGCGGCGCATCAAAGGTCACCGTGTAGCTGCCGCCCGCCGCCGTGCCGGTGATCTCGCTCGAAGCGACGGTCGCGCCCGCGGCGTCGGTCATCGTGAGGGTAAAGGCGCCCTCGCTCTCGGCATCCTCAGGGAGGCTCGAGGAAAAGGCAAGCTTGCCGCCGTCTACCCTAACAGAGCCGGGGGTGCCGCTCTCCTCCCCCGCAGAGGAGAAGCGCCAGAGCGCCTCGCTCCCGGCGTCCTTTGCAGGCGCGAGCGCGACCTTCCCCTCGGGCGTCTCGGCGAGGAGGAAGGTGGGGTCGGCGTGCAGGGCGATTTGGAAGCTGCCGTCCTGCTGCCGCAGAAGATCGAAGGTTTGTGTCGCGCGGCTCTCGAAGCGCCCGTTGAACTTGACCTCCACGCCCGAGGAAATCTCCTTGCCGGTGATGTCGAGCAGAACCTTGTCCCCGCTCGCATAGAAGAAGTACCCCGCCTTTGAGTCGAGCGATATATCGAATTTTCCCTCATCGGAGGGGTCTTTTTGCGTCCCGACGAGCATTTTCTGCCGGGTCAAATAGTTGCCGCTGCCGGCGTTTTGGATGCGGCGCGTGCCTTCCGGCTCGGCGGAGTATTCCTTTAACTCCCCGCCGAGGTCGATGATAAACGAGAGGCTCTGCCCGGCGGCAAGCTCGGGGGTGTCCTCCGGGAGGGCAACATCGAAGAGAACCTTGCCGTCGCGATCTTTCATTCGAATAAAAGCGACCTTCGCGCCCGCGCCAGACACGCTAACCGTCCAGAGGAAGCTGTCGGTGCCGTAGCCCTCCATCAGCTCCGCCATCTCGTTGCAGCCGATCGTAAAGAAGGCGCGCTGCAGCGTTGCGTCGCCGGATCTCTGCCCGTAAAAGGCGAAGGAGGGGGCAAGATCGCTGTAGACGTGGTTCGTGCCGTCGATATTGTAGCGGAACATCGCGGGCGTGCGCTCGACGCGGTCGCCCGCCGCATCGATGCGGCCGATAGTCAGCGAAACGCCCTCGCGGCGCTTGTCGTCGAGGATGACCTCGACCGACGCGCCGGGCCCGCCAACGGCGATGTCCTTATCCCAGTAGATAAAGCTGAAGCGGTATCCGGCGGCGGTACGCTCGGCGGGGTTGCCCTTGTCCGAGACGCGCGAGACGCGGCAGGTCGCGTTGCCGGTCGTGCGGTAGCGCGGGATCTCAAGGCAGCAGTTCTTGCGCCCGCTCGCCTTGCCAAAGGCGACCAGTCCCATCCCCGCGCCCTTCGTTGTGCCGAGGAAGCCCTCGCCGTCCTTGCCGGCGTTGACATCGGCGTCATAGAGAAGATAGCTGTCCTTATAGGTTGCGTCCTTCGGGTCCTCATCTATCCAAGGGGCGGCGTCGACATAGGGGATCACCGCGAAGTTCGTTCCCGCCCCATCGGCGAAAGTGACCGCCCCGTCCTCGCCGACGGTGAGAGCGCCGTTTCCCTCCGAGGTAATCGTGAAGAGCGGATAGGTTTTGCCCTCAAGCTCAACGAAACTCTCGCCCTTGTTAAAGGTGAGGAACTGCCCCTCGTCGCCCTGCGCCGCCGTCGAGAAGCGCGCGCCGTTGACCGTCGGGGTGATGTGCTTGGTCGTCGAGAGAAACTCCGGGTCATTGAGGATGTCGAAGGTCGATTTGGTGTTAAAGGCATCGTACATCATCCAAGCGTAGCCGTCGTTGCCCCAGCCGTCGCCCCAGGAGTTGGCGATCTGAAAAGCGCCCTGCAGCGTCACCCCGCCGACCGTCAGCTTGATGTCGTCGTCATAACCGACGATGCAGACGCAGTGGTTGCCGGAGGCGTCGTCCGCGCTGTCGGTATACTTGGTGTTGTCGATGGCGGTGTAGATCGCCATATCGCCCTTTTTGCCGAGCGTGCCGGTCTGTTTGCGGTCAATAGGCGCGTCGCGCCAGTTGCTCGACCAACAGCTGAAGACAACGCCGTTCCCTTCGGCCACGGCGGTCTTGATCTTCGTGAGGAGTGGAGAGTCACCTCCGCCGACCTGCATCGAGGTGTTCTCGACCTCCTCGTAGTTCAGCAGGCGATAGTCAAGCGCCTTTTGCAGCTGCCCCTCGTCGACATCCCACGAGGTCGTCTTGGTGGACATCCTCGTATTTTTCTCCTTGGTCGGCGTGCCGTCCTTGTCGGTCTCGAAGAAGGTGTCCTCGATCGTCAGGCACCCCTCATCCTTGAGGACATCATAGGCGAACGCGGTTCCCGCTCCCGACAAATTGTAACTGAACTTTGGCGAGAAGATGAACGCAGGGTTGCCGGAGGAGGGGTTCCACTCGGTATCCGGGTCAATGGAGTGCAGGTACTGCGAGACGGCGATGGTGAACTGCATATAGGTCACCGCCATCGAGGTGCAGCAGCCGATCGAGCCTTGGTTGCCGATCGGCGGGACGTGCACTGATCCCGCAAGGGTGGACGCGCGCGGCAGCTCGGTCGGCTGCGCGGCACCGGAGGAGGAGGCGGCGCCGTCCTCGGTCTTTTTCCCGCAGGAGGCGAGCGGCAGGAGCAGCAGAGCGCAAAGAATCAGCGCGAGGGCGCGCACGGCAGGTAAGCGCAAGTGCATGAGGACACCTCAAAATCAGTAGACCAGGGAGCGCGGTTATGCTCCCACCCTTTTATAATAAGAAATTTTGAGCGATTTGTCAAGAGGCCGCCCACCCCCGCGCCGCCTCATCGCCCCAAGCCTATCCCCCGGAATAGAAACAGTAGAAGGGAGTAGAAAATTTCACGCACCGCGCCTCCTCGCGCACGCGCGCGTTGTGGCGACTCGCCCTCGGCGCGCCGTCTGTTTGCGAGAAAACGTGGATTGTAATAATTGTGAATTGTGTATCGTGGATTGTGGTTCGTGTTTACAGGCGCAAAAATGCGAATAGTTTTATTCGGTTTTCGGCGTTATGGGGCAAGGGCTCGCGGGAGCAGGCGAGCGCGGCGAGGAGAGGGAAGCGGCGGCGCGCGGGATGGGGCTCGCGCTTGCAATCGGCGCCTCGGTGTGGTAGACTACCCTCATCCTCCGGGGGGCGGGATGAGCTGAGTCCGCACGCAGTCCTTCTCTTTTTTTATGATTCGAAACACCCGCCCGCCGACAGATCTTCGCACAGCGGACTTTTCCTATGATCTCCCGCCGGAACTCATCGCGCAGTCTCCTGCGGTGCCGCGAGATGCCGCGCGCCTGCTCGTCGTCGACCGCGCGAGCGGGGAGCTCTCGCACCGCATCTTTCGCGACCTGCCGGACCTGCTGCGCGCGGGTGACACGCTCGTTGTCAACGACTCGAAAGTAATCCCGGCGCGCCTGCTCGGCGTGAAGGAGGAGTCGGGCGGGGCGGCGCAGATCCTGCTGCTGCGCCGCCGGGAAGATCTGCCCGGCGAGGTCTGGGAGACGCTCGCGCGCCCGGGAAGGCGCCTTCGCCCGGGCTGCCATCTCTCTTTCGGGGAGGGCCTACTGCGCGGAGAGATCCTCGAGGAGCTGCCCGGAGGGGAGCGGCTGGTCTCCTTCACCTATCCCGCGACAGAGCAATGCGGCGGATTCTTCGCGGTGCTCGACGAGGTCGGGACGATGCCGCTGCCGCCTTATATTCACGAGGAACTGCGAGAAAACGACGACTATCAGACGGTTTACGCGCGCGAGGAGGGTTCGGCGGCGGCGCCGACCGCCGGGCTGCACTTCACCCCGGAACTTCTCGAGAGGGTGAGGGCGATGGGGGTTGCTGTCGTCCCGGTGATGCTGCATGTGGGGCTCGGCACCTTTCGCCCGGTCAAGGAGGAGCGGGTGGCCGATCACGAAATGCACAGCGAGTACTGCGCCGTGACTCGCGAGGCGGCGGACACCATCAACGCGCGTCGCGCCGCCGGGGGCCGCACGATCTGCGTCGGGACGACCTCCTGCCGCACGCTCG
>CAZYCC010000119.1:0-3870 GCA_964645985.1 uncultured Lachnospiraceae bacterium
CGGGAACGCGGCGGAAAGGCTACCTCACGCGGCGATTTTCCGTTCTCCTCGTTTGCCCACACCTCGCCGAGCGGACGGCGCGCCTGTCACGACTTCCCGCTCACCCCCACCCCTCCGGGAGGCGCCCCCCGAACGGTGTCGCTTCCGCGCGGTGTTACGGGGAACCTCCTCGCGCACCCCTGTACAAGACGCGCGGCGCGTGGGGTTTGGTCGGCTTTCGCCCGTTGGGCGATCCTCTCTTTTCGCCCAAACAGCGGAGGAAGTCCCGCGGGGGTAAGCCTCCCTCCGACAATCCTTTCCCCCGAGCGAGCAGCCCCGTCGCGGTCACCCGCGCTCTCGCCCCCCCGCGCGCTTGACAGCTCCGCGCAATCGTGGTATACTGCCTTGCCGGGAAGGCGCGGGGGCGGCGCTTTTCACGGGGGACGCCGGGGGGAGATCTGCGGCGTTGCCCTCATCGCCGCGGCCGGGCGCGCTTCCGCGCAAAGCTCCCCTCGCGAGATTGTAACGAAATTTCGCTTATAATATATCCCATCCTATGCAGAATTATATTGAAACTGTAACCGATGACGGGGTGTTGGCGGCGCTGCGGGAGGTGTGCGCGGCGTTTCGGCTGCCGGGGGAGATGGTCGGCGCGTCCCTCATCACGCGCGGCAACATCAACACGACCTACAAGGTCGATTTTTACAACCCGGGCGCGCAGGACTTGCGCGAGCGGCGCAAATCCTACCTTGCGCAGGAAGTCAACGCCTACGTCTTCCGCAACCCCAAGCAGATCATGGTCAACATCGACCGCGTGACGAGCCATATCCGCGACCGCCACCCGGGACAGACGCAGTTACACTTTCACCACACATCATCTAACAAAAATTATTATTTTGGCAAAAAAGGCGCCTTCTGGCGGGTGATGAACTACATCGAGTCGGTCACCTTCGACAGCTGCGAGAACGAGACCATTTTGCGCGGCTGCGGCAAGGCGTTCGGGCTCTTCCAGCGCAACCTCGTCGACCTCGATCCGACCTGCCTGTACGAGACGATCCCCAATTTTCATAATACATCTTATCGATATAACAATTTCGTTCACAATGTCAGCGAGGATCCCTTCGAGCGGTGCGACGAGGTGCGGCCTGAAATCGAGGCGGTGCTCTCCTTCCGCGCGCAGGCGACCGTCCTGTCGACCCTGCTTTCAAGCGGGCGAATCCCGCTGCGCGTCACCCATAACGATACCAAAGTCAACAACGTGCTGTTTGACGCGACGACCCTCGAGCCGATTGTCGTTATAGACCTCGACACCGTGATGCCTGGCCTATCGGTGTACGACTTCGGAGACGCGGTGCGCTTCGCCGCGTCCGACGGTGCGGAGGACGAGCGAGACCTGTCGCTCGCGCGGCTCAACCTCGGCAAATTCCGCGCGATTACGCAGGGATTTCTCGAGGGCGCGGGCGGAATTTTGCAGGAAATCGAGATTGAGGCGATGCCGCTCGGCGCGCTGACGCTGACTGTCGAGCTCGGCATGCGCTTCCTTGAGGATTACATCACGGGCGACCCTTATTTTCGCACGAGCTACCCGCGCCACAACCTTGTGCGCGCGCGCGCCCAGCTCGCCCTCGCCGCCGATATGCGCGACAAAATGGACGAGATGAAAACCATCGTGGAGGATGTCGCGGCGAGCCTCGCGGCGGGGCGCGATTGAGCGGGGGCAAACACTGCCGCGGGAGGGGCGCCGCGGGGGGCAGCCCACCGATATTTCCCCGCGGGAGGGGCACCGCCGCCGGCTTTGCCGCATCATTTTTCCCTATATAGCGCGCTGCGAGGTGCGCCGCGAGCCCCCTCGCGCGCGCCTTGCCTGCGACAGAAAACCCTACCCCTGCTTTTCGCGCGCCCCTGCGGGAGCGTTTTTGCTATGGGGGTTTCGCCCCTCCCGCGCGCCGGCGATCGCCCTCTCATCCCCGCACGGGAACCCCCTCGCGGGGGATTTCGCGAGGGCAACAATATTCACTTTCTGTTGCGCAATGCTTTCCTACCGCAAAAATGATCTCTTGCCGCTGCGCGTCGAGGACGTCACCAACCTCGGCTACGGCGTCGCGCGCACGGGCGAGGGCGTGGCGGTGCTGATCGCCGGGGCTCTGCCCGGAGATGAGGTGCTCTGCCGCGTCATCAAGGTCACCTCGCGCTACCTCATCGGGCGCGTCGAGGAGCTGCGAGCGCCCTCGCCGCACCGCGTCGTGCCGATCTGCCCTGCCGCCGGCAAGTGCGGGGGGTGTCAGTTCCTCGCGCTCGACTACCGCGAGGAGCTCGCGCGCAAAGAGGCTTTCGTGCGCGAGGCGCTGCGCAAAGAGGGGCTTGCTATTGAGGTGAAACCGATCCTCACGACGGGCGCTCGCACCGGCTACCGCAACAAGGTGGTTTATCCGATTGCCCCGCGCGGGCAAAAAAATTCGCGGGAGGCGCACGCCGCTCTTGACAATCCTCGCGGACTTGCGGCGAGCAGTGCACGGGCGCGCTTGTCAAGTCCTCCCTCAAAAAATATTTCCGCCGACCGCTTGCTCCCCCTCCCCGGCGCGCCCGAGGATACCCCCCGCTCGGGCGTACTCCCGCCGCACGCCGCGGAGCGCGAGAGCCCTTGCGGCGCGGGCGATTATTCTCAGGGAGGCGGTGTCCTCACGGGCGAGCCGCCCCCGGGATTTGCGCTCGGCTACTTTGCGCCGCACTCGCACCGCGTTATTGAGTCGGGCGTACCCTGCCCGCTGCACCACCCCGCGCTCGAGCGGCCGCTCGCGCTCGTGCGGCAGTACCTGCGCGAGAGCGGCGCGCCGCCCTACGATGAGGCGAGCGGGCAGGGCCTAATGCGCCACGTCGTCCTGCGCACCAACCACGCGGGCAGCGAGATTTCGCTTTGCCTTGTGGCAACCGGTAGTTTACCGCGCGAGGAGTTGCTGCTGCGCCTCCTGCGGCGCGACCCCGCGGTAAAGAGCGTCTCGCTCAATATCCACAAAGAGAGGACAAACGTCATTTTCGGGAAGGAGTCGCGCCTTCTTGGCGGCTCCCCTACGATAGAGGATGAGCTGTGCGGCGCGTCCCTCTCGATTTCGCCGCGCTCCTTTTACCAGGTCAATCACGACGCGGCGCAGCTGCTCTACCGCGAGGCGGCGCGCCTCGCCTGCCTCTCCCCCGGCGAGCGACTGCTCGATCTCTACTGCGGGATCGGCAGCATCGGGATTTGCCTCGCGAGGCAGACGCCGGGCGTCGCGCTCACCGGGGTGGAGCTGCTGCCCGAGGCGGCGGCGCTCGCGCGCGAAAACGCCGCGCGAAACCGCGTGAGCGCTGAGTTTTTCTGCGATGACGCGGGGGCTTTCTCGCTGCCGCCCGCGGACGTTATCGTCCTCGACCCGCCGCGATCCGGCCTCTCGCCCGATCTCCTCGATCGCCTCGCGGCAAGCCCCGCCCGCGCGGTGGTGATGATCTCCTGCGCGCCGAACACCCTCGCGCGAGATCTGCGTGCCCTCGCCGCGCGCGGGCTTGTCGCGCGCGAGCTTACCCCGGTCGATATGTTCCCCGCGACAGGGCACGTCGAGTGCGTAACGGCGCTGCGCCGGGAGTAAAGGTACGGCCTCACGCTCCGCGCCCCCGCTAGCGCCCGCGCCGCCGAGAGAGGTCCATGTGGGGCGGGAGCCGGAGCCCGGCAGCTGCGAAATCTTGGGAGCAAGCTACCGGAAGATCAAGACCCGGGGACAGAGCATTGCGGCGGCATGAAGGTCGCCGGCCTGTACATCGCCCAAGGTGAGGGCAAAGCGCGGCATCATCGAGCGGGAGTGCGCCAATAAACCGAAGAACCCGGACGCCCGGCAGCCCCAGTGCCCGCCTGAGAAGGAG
>CAZYCC010000120.1:0-3843 GCA_964645985.1 uncultured Lachnospiraceae bacterium
TTCTTCTTCTTCTTCTTCTCGATATTTCCCCGCCGCGCGGGGAAATTTTGCTTTTGTTCGCTTCTTTTCTTATTTTTCTTGATTTTTTCTTCATTTTGTGGTATAGTTCTCTTGCCTATCCCTCATGTGGGGATCGAAAAATTTGCGCCCGGCGGTGCGCCGCGCGGGACAACTGAGCGAAAGGATTTGCTATGGAAAAGTCAAGATTTCGCGCCGCGAAAAGCGCGGCACGGGTAGCGCTCGCGCTGCTGCTCGCCTGCTGTATGGTGGCGCCCTGCCTGCCGATGCTGCCCGCTGGAGCGGAGCAGATCGCCTACACGTCGGCGGAGATGACCGACATCGCGCGCCTCATTGTCTACTACCGCGATTTTCAAGACAAGGCGGCGACCGACATTGAGCGGACGCTCGCCCACCTCACGCAGCTGAACGCGAAAACAGGCGAGGCGTGGGGCAAGATTATGAACTACTGGAGCTACGTCAACTCGGATATGGTCGTCAACCGCGGGACCGTGCCGGATGACCTGCCGGGCGAGGGGCTCGCCATCGTTATCCTCGGGTTCGGGCTCAACGACGACGGCTCGATGAAGCCCGAGCTTGTCGGGCGGCTGCAGATGGGCCTGCAAGCGGCGAACAAATATCCCGCGGCGACGGTCGTCGTCACCGGCGGCGGCACGGCGGCGAACGCCCCCGACAAGACCGAGGGGGGCGTGATGGGCGAGTGGCTGCTTTCGCAGGGCCTGCCGCAGGAGCGCCTCATCGTGGAGGATTCGGCAAAGACGACGGTGGGCAACGCGAAAAACACCTACGAAATCCTCCACCGCGACCACCCCGAGATCACCTCGCTTCTCATGGTGACGAGCGACTACCATGTGCCGCGTGGGACGATCATCTTCTACTCGCAGTGCCTGCTCTCCGCCTACGACGAGGACGCCGACCCGCTCGAGATCGCCGGCAACGTCGGCTTCGGAACGAGCACAAACGGCTATGAGAGCATCGCCCTGCAGGCGACGGGCGTGGCGCAGGTCGCCGGGGTGACCCTCGACGGGGTTACGGCGCCGCTCTCGCACCTCACCGCGCTCACCGTGCAAAAGGGAGAGGACTACGCGGCAGGCGCCGACACGCTCTCGCTCAAAGTGACCGCGCGCTACGATAGCGACTATGAGCGCGATGTCACGGCGCTCGCGACGGTCGAGGGGTACGACAAGAGCAAGGGCGAGGAGCAGACGGTCAGCGTCTCCTACGAGGAGAACGGCGTCACCATTACGGCGCAGTACCCGCTCACAGAGCAGAGCGTCACCGCGCACGCCGCCGCTGTCGAGCGCAATGTTTGCGAGGGCAAGACCGTTCACGCCAACTGCAACGAGAAGGACATCGAGAAGATCACCAACGGCGTCATCGCGAACACCGACTACTGGGCGAGCTATCAGCCGGGCACCACGAACTCCAACTTCCCCTCCTCGCAGACCGAAGTAACGATAGACCTCGCGGGGCGGTACGCCATCAGCGAGCTGACAGTCTACACCTATTGGAACCCGAACCAAAAGCGGGTCTATCAGTACCGCGTCGAGGGCAGCCTCGACGGGCAGACTTGGTTCTTCCTCGGTGAGAACATAAGTAACGACACCGCGACCGAGCGGGGCATCACCTTCTCCACCGACGCAAAGGTCGCCTACATCCGCCTCAAGGGCATCTCGACCACGGTCGAGGGCCGCACCGACATCAACAACATCCACATCGTCGAGATAACGGCGATGGGCCGCCTCGCGGGCGACCTCTCTCTTGACGGAGCGCTCGCGATCGACGACGTGACGGCCCTCCTTGCCGCCCTCGGCAGCTCCGCCGACCCGCCGCGCCCCTCCCTTGCCGACCTCACCGGCGATGGCATTGTCACCGTGAAGGACGTGAGCCGTATGCTCGCGTGGCTGGGCGCGGAGTAACCGAACCGCCCGGCGCGCAGAGCGCCCGAGAACAGCATAGCAGCAGCTGCCCCGCGCCGCGCGCGGGGCAGCTGCGAAAAAGGCGCCCCACCGCCGCCGATCCCGCGACCTCGCGCAAAACCCCGACAAGAGGCACGAACCCATTCGCGGCACCTCGCTCCCGAGGGAGCAGGGGAAACTGCAGCAAAGCGGGGTTTCCCAAAAGCGAAATTCAGAGCGGAAGTTCGCCTCACAATAGAGGCAGTGAAGTTTTCCCGAAAGCAAAATTTAGACGCAGCAGTGGAAATATCGACAAAGCGAGGTACCCTCACATCTTCCCCCACAGCGGGGCGGTTCAAATTACGCGAGGGGTGTTTCCCCGAAACAAAAGTTCGCCCGGGGCGCTTCGCCTCTCGATAATCCGTTTTTCACCCATCCCATCTCATGATACTTTACAACTCACTTACGCGGCGGCGGGAGCCGCTCGCCACGCACGAGCCGGGGGTCGTGCGGATGTACACCTGCGGGCCGACGGTTTACCACTTCGCGCACATCGGAAACCTGCGCACCTATGTGATGGAGGACCTGCTCGAGCGCGCGCTGCGCTACGAGGGCTACCGCGTCGACCGGGTGATGAACATCACAGACGTGGGGCACCTGACGAGCGACGCCGACGAGGGCGAGGACAAGATGCTCAAAGGCGCGCGGCGCGAGCACAAGAGCGTCCTCGAAATCGCGCGCTTCTACACCGACGCCTTCTTTGCCGACTGCGAGGACCTGCACATCGCGCGCCCCGCGGTCGTGGAGCCGGCGACCGCCTGCATCCCCGACTTTATCCGCGTTATCGAGGCGCTGCTCGAGCGCGGCTACGCCTATGAGGCGGGCGGCAACATTTACTTTGACACCTCGCGGCTGCCGCGCTACTATGTCTTTGGAGAACATCGCGAGGAGAACCTCGCCGTCGGCGTGCGCGAGGGGGTTGAGGAGGACGGCAACAAGCGCAATAAAGCCGACTTTGTCCTCTGGTTCACTAAGAGCAAGTTCGATTCGCAAGAGCTCAAGTGGAGCTCGCCCTTCGGCGAGGGCTACCCCGGCTGGCACATCGAGTGCTCCTGCATCGCGATGAAGCATCTGGGGGAGTACCTCGACCTGCACTGCGGCGGGGTCGACAACATCTTCCCCCACCACACAAACGAGATCGCGCAGAGCGAGGCGTACCTCGGCCACCCCTGGTGCCCGCACTGGTTCCACGTTGAACACCTGCGCACAGAGGGCGGCAAGATGAGCAAGTCATCGGGCGAGTTCCTCACCCTGCCGCTCCTCAAAGAGAAGGGCTACGACCCGCTCGCCTACCGCTATTTCTGCCTCGCCTCGCACTATCGCAAGCCGCTGCTCTTCACTTACGAGAACCTCGACGGCGCGGCGAGCGCCTACCGGCGGCTCCTCGAGCGCGTTGCCGCCATATATAAAGAGAATGAGGGCATTTCGCCCGCCGCCTCGCCCGAGCGCCTCGCCGCTCTCACGCGCCCGGTGCACGACGCGCTCGACAGCGATCTCAACAGCTCGCTCGCGCTGACCGCTGTCCTTGACATCCTCAAAGGGGACGCCCTCCCCGCCGAGCGGCTCGCCGCCGTCGCCGACGCCGACCGCGTCCTCGCGCTCGATCTGCTCCCCCGCGCGAAGGCTCTTTCCGAGGCGCGCGACGACCCCGCCGAGCAGACCCCGCCGGACATTGCCGAGGCGATCGCGGCGCGCGCCGCCGCGAAGCGCGAAAAAAACTTCGCCGAGGCGGACAGAATACGCGCGCAGCTCGCCGAGAGAGGCATTCAGCTAATCGATACGCCAAACGGGACGGTGTGGAAAAAGGCGTGAGAGCGCGAGGCAAAGTGCCGTTTCTCAATTTAGTTTTCGGGAAAGCTCTACTGCC
>CAZYCC010000121.1:0-3796 GCA_964645985.1 uncultured Lachnospiraceae bacterium
CCAAAGGGGGCGGTTTTGTACACACGGGGCGCGCGGGGCGCGAGCGCGACACAATCTATATTCTGTTGCAAACGTGGGAAAAGCGATTTTCGCGGCTTGCTCCTCGCGTTTGCTCACCCCAACGCGCCGCAGGGCGCGCCCGCAAAAATGTGCCTACGCGCAGTATACCATAGCCGCGCGGGTTTGTCAAGCTCTCTTGACGGAAATTAGTTTCGGGGCGGAATATTCTACCGGGGGAGAGGGGTCGGCAATGTTTCGCCGCGCGATTTGCGGCGGAAGAAAACATTTTGCCGATATGTTTACAATTGAAAAAACTCGTCAAATGGGGGAAGTTTTTTGGAAAAACGTGGTAAACTCGACGATTTTCATCTCAAAAATAGCCGACTTTGTCATCCGCGTTTGCAACAGAATATAGATTGTGTGTTTTCTTACGAAAAACGCCGCCGCGCAGGGGGTTTCCGCGCTGTCCGCGCTGTGCCGCACGAACCTTGTCTCGCCCCGGGATTCGCCCGTGGCAGTGTTTCATTTCTCGCGAAAGGCAGGAAACAAATGAAAACCACCAACCGTAACACCACCCGCGCGCGCCTTTTGGCGAGCGCCCTCGCGATGCTGCTTTGCGTCGCGATGCTCGCCGGCACCACCTTCGCGTGGTTCAGCGATGAGGCAAAGACCGGCGACACGAAAATTACCGCCGGGAACCTCGATGTCGGTATCGTCGATGAGAGCGGCAACTCGCTGGAGGAAGAGGGCGCAAAGCTCTTTGACATCCCGGACGACTTCCTCTGGGAGCCGGGCGCGATGTGGAGAAGTCAGCCGTTCGCCGTCAAAAATAGCGGCAGCCTTGCCCTGCAGTACAAGCTGGACATCGCGCTCACCAACGCGGATACCAACGAGGGGCTCGACCTTGGCGAAGTCATCCAAATGAAGGTCGTGCCGGCGGAGATTGACGGTGTGACGCCGCCTTCTGCGACGGAGGCCACGCAGCAGCAGCGGCTGGACTACTGGAACCAAATCGAGGGCAAAAACGCCGCAACGAACGGCGTGATTTTGCCGAGTACCGCGCCTGAGTCCTCCGAGGAGGAGCTCGCCGGGCGTTATAAGGCGCAGACCCCGAACCTCGTTGCGGTGCTCTACTGGAAACCGACCGACAGCGTCGCTCCCGACAACACCGATAACGAATACAACCTGCGTGACCCCGACGCGCAGCCACTCTCGGCGACCTTCACCCTCGACGTGCTCGCAACGCAAGTGCCGTATGAGAGCGATAGCTTCGGGATAGAGTATGACCGCATCGTCCCGGTGAATAGTCAAGACGCGCTCGTGGACGCGCTCGAGCACGCGCAGGACGGCGACGATCTTCAGCTCGGCAGCGGCAGCTTTGAGCTTCCGCAAACCAACGGCGAGGACAACCCTCTCTCCGCAATTCTCGGGAAGAGGGACATCACCTTCTCCGGGGAAGGGGAGGAAACTGTCCTTGTAATTCACGAGACGGAGAAACATCTCGGCGAAGTCATAGAGTTTGCAGATAACAAAACCGTTAAATTCGAGAATTTGACTATCGACGGAACAGAAGTACAAAGCGGCATTCTTGATGTATATGGAGAAGGCACGCTCGAACTGGACGGCGTCAAAATGATCGGCGGCGGCGACACAACTTATGATTCCTCGATTGTCGTCACGGGCGATAAGCAACCCACAGGGCTAATTTTGAAAAATTCCTACATCAGCGGCGCGTTTCGCGCTGTTCAATTTGCTGAAAGCACAGCGGACTCTCCTGCCGATAAATTTGTCGTGGAAAATTGCACGCTTGAAGCTCCTTATACTTTTAACGTGATGAGCGCTCCGGTCGAAATTGATGTCCACGACAGCATTTTGCAAGGAGGCACATCTTATGACAATTTCGGGAAGCCGGTAGTCTTTGACAGTGTGACTTTCTGCCGCGCGACTGAAATGGCAGTTCCGTGGAGCGGACGTGGCGAATTTCGGCCTCTCAACAAACTACAAGCCCACAGAAGCACAACTCTTCGAAATTGCACGTTTATGGAAGGGTTCTGGATGAATGGGCAAGAAAAAACGTTCACTTACACGATTGAAAATTGTCAAAAAACGAACTTTGCAAGCGGCGAGCTTGAAAAAGTCACGAAAGACAATGTGATTGACCTGTTTTTACTGAACTGGTATAGAAGCGATGTTTCCGACGACGGAACGACTTGGTATGTGCGCGACAACAAAGGCGTGAGCTTAGTTGTCGACGGCGAGCCTGTTCCCCACGAATGGACCGACGCGGATTATGCGGACGGCCCCGCGATTCCCGGGAAACAACCCTAACGCGTGCGAGGTAACTCTCGCCCATTTCGTGCGCATTGCTTTTCCCTTTGCGAAAACGCCCCCGCCGGGGGCGTTTTTGCGCGGGGAGAGGGCGGGGCGCCTCGTTTTCGTTTCGATTGTAAACTTTTTTCTCGCCCCCTTGACAAGCGCGGGGCGCTGTGCTATGATTCATATGTCGCTTTGGCGGCAATATTTCATTTACAGAGTAGGGGCTGCTGCGTAAAGTGCCGCGCGGACGGGGAGTTGCCGCGCGGACGAAAGCCTGCGGTGCGGGCTGCGGTAGTGGTCTCGCATCCCGCTGACACA
Source organism: uncultured Lachnospiraceae bacterium (assembly GCA_964645985.1). GTDB lineage: Bacteria > Bacillota > Clostridia > Oscillospirales > CAG-272 > CAZYCC01. Next base: position 2,635 of record CAZYCC010000121.1, read on the forward strand.
CATAATGGAAACCCTCCTTTATGGTGCGAGAGCTCATGTAAAGGAGGTTTTTTCTATGAACAAACAAACCGCCCCCGCCTCTGCGCGCTCCCGCCGCAAGGAGGCAATCCGCGCGCTCTGCGTCTGCGCGATGCTCGTCGCGCTCGAGGTTATCCTCGAGAGGGTCTTCTCATTGAAGACAATGGGCTACAAAATCGGGCTGTACTTCATCCCGCCGGCGCTCGCCGCGATGCTTTACGGGCCCGCCGCGTCCGCCGCCGTCTTCGCCCTCGGAGACCTCACGGGAGCGCTGCTGCTCCCCTTCGGGCCCTACCACCCCGGCTTCACGGTGGTCGCGGCGATAATGGGCCTTGTCTACGGGATGTTCCTGCACCCCGCGCCCCTGCACGTCGACGCGCGCTCGCCGCGCCATCGCGTGACGCTCATCTGGCAAAGGGACAAGGTGCGCTTTTTCCCGCACATTCTCCTGCCGGTGCTGATAAATTCTCTGCTGCTCGGGCTGTGCGTGAACACCGCTTGGGTGAGTATGCTCTACGGATCGCGCACCTATCTCGGGTGGCTGCTCTACCGCCTGCCCGAGTACGCGATTCTCGTGCCGGTGCAGCTCGTTGTTCTGCCGATTTTGCTCAAATTGTGCGATCTGCTGCGCCGCTTCGGCCTCGCCCCCGCGCTCCCGCCCTTTGACCCGATCCCCACCCAGGCAAAGACCTAATCCCCCGCGAGAGGCCTCCCTTTGCCGCTTTGCGCGTCCCCCGCGCGGGGATATGGGTTGCGCGAGGCGAGCGGGCGGGCTTCCCCACGATTCGCTCCGCGGCAGCACTCCCCGCCGCAAGGGGCACCCCGCGTGGCGCGGCGGCCACGCGGGGTGCCCAACCCTTTTCCGGGAAATTCTTCTCTATTTTAGATCAAATTGATGACATACGAAGAGGCGCTCGACTACATTCACTCGACCTCGTGGAAGGGCAGCCGCCCGGGTCTAGCGCGCATTACCGAGCTGCTATCGCGCCTTGGCAATCCTGAGCGAGGTCTTCGCGTTATCCACGTCGCCGGGACGAACGGCAAGGGGTCGGTCTGCGCGATGCTTGAGGCGGTACTGCTGCACGCGGGCCCATCTTCGACACTTACAAGAATGTAAAAAGCCAGATCTGCTTGTAAATCCAAG
>CAZYCC010000122.1:0-3769 GCA_964645985.1 uncultured Lachnospiraceae bacterium
GGGTTCCCCGCATTCCTCCCCTGAGCGGGGCCGCTCGCGACAACTCGCGCGGAAAAATTCCGCAAAAAGATCTCGCTTGCCCTTGCATTTTCCGCGCGAAAATGTTACACTACACTTTGGAGAGGACTGCGCTCTTTTTTCCGCACCCTCGCTCGCCCCGCCGCCGCCACGCGCCCCCGCTCTCCCACTGCACTTTATGGAATTTTTCCATTCCGGAGGATATTGCGCTTATGATGACGAAACTCCCGCGGCGCGCTCTCGCGCTTGCGATGGCGCTGCTGCTCGCGCTGCCGCTGCTCGCCTCCTGCGGGTTTGACGAGGACTACACGGGGCCGACGTTCGAGGTGTATTTCAGCAATATGCCGACCACCTTCGACCCCGCCTACGCCTACCTTGACGACACGGCGATGCAGGTGATGTCGCTGCTCTACGAGGGGCTGTTCTCCTACGATGAGGACGGCAAGCTCGTGAATGCCCTCGCCGAGGACTACCGCTGGGTGACGCAGAACGCCGAGAAAAGCGAGTACGTCCTCGAAATCGACCTCAAGGAGTCCGCCTGGAGCGACGGGCAGAGCGTCACCGCCGATCAGGTGGTTTTCGCTTGGCGGCGCCTTCTCAACCCCGAAATGTCAAGCGACGCCGCGTGCCTGCTTTACGATATTAAGAACGCGCAAGCGGCGAAGGAGGGTACCGACGCCGACATCGGCATTTACGACATCGGCGCGTACGCGGTCGACACGCGCACTATCCGCATCGAGTTTGACCACGAGGTGGACCTCGATCAGTTCTTCCGCAACCTCGCCTCGCCCGCGCTTGTCCCGTTGCGCGACGATGTAGTGGAGAAGAACAAGATGGTCGACTGGGACAGCACCGCGGCGGTCGTCCTCGCAAACGGCCCCTTCTACCTCAAGACCTACGCCATCGGCGACTCGATGCGCCTCGAGCGCAACCGCTACTATCGGCGGGACGTCGAGAACGACAAGATGGACAAATATGTGACGCCCTACCGCATCGAGGTCAACTTCGGGCGGGAGCACATCACCGAAACAGACCCCGTCACCGGCGAAACGGTGAGCTCGGAGAAGTTTGACTCGACAAGCGAGCTCAACAACTATCTCTGGAGCGAGGGGATTATGGACTACTACAGCAATCTCCCGCTCGAGTCCCGCGCCGAATATGAGGGGCAGACGAGCTCTGTCGCGCGCCGCGCCACCGCCGCCGTCTACTTCAATGTCGAGCGCGAGCCCTTCACCGACGCGCGCGTGCGCCGCGCCCTCTCGATGGCAATAGACCGCGCGGAGCTTGCCAAGCGCATCGTCTCCGCCGACCCCGCGAGCGGCCTTATACCGGCGGGGGTCCTTGAGACGACGCAGAAGGCGGGAGACGACTTCCGCGCCGAGGGGGGAGAACTCATCTCGCCGAGCGGGGATCTCGACGGCGCGAAGGCCCTGCTGCGCGAGGCGGGTGTCAGCTCCGGCTCCTTTGAGCTGTCCTACAAGCTGACCGACCCGATTGATGTCGAGATCGCCTCTTACTTAAAGGAAACCTGGAGCAAGCTCGGCTTCTCTGTCTCCGACCGCAAGTATTATTCGAGCGATGAGGGCGCGAACTATCAGTCGACCGGCTACCGCGTCTACACAGACGACGTGGCCGGGTACGACGGCCTCATCGAGGACTGCTACACCGACGCCTACACCGCGGGCGACTTCGATGTTATTCTGCGCGATGTCTGCCAGATGACGACCTCCGCCTTCTCCACGCTCGCGCCCTTCAGCACGGCGTTCTGCGGCACCGGGGTAGACCTCTCGCAGCCGCTCGAGGAGGAGGCGCAGCACGAGACGCACATCACCGGCTACGCAAGCGACGAGTACGATTCGCTCATCGCGGCGGCGTTTGCCGAGAAGAGCGACACCCCCGCGCGGGCGCAGAGCCTGCACGCCGCCGAAAAGCTCCTGCTTGAGGACGCGCCGGTTTCGCCTCTTCTCACCTATCGCAACGCCTATCTTGAGGCGGACAACGTCAAAAAGCTGACCTTCGACTGGTACGGCAACGCCGTCTTCACGAGGGCCGATGACAGCACCTTCGAGTATGTCCCCGAGGAGGAATGACCTCCCCGCCGCAAGGAATGCTCCTTTCATACGAAATGCCAACCCTTCGGGGTTGGCATTTCCCTACCGCGCCCTATGCTCACTTTCCCCTGGAACCGCCTCACCGACCCGCTCGACGTGAAGGTCTATATCCTCACCATTTTGCGCGACGCGGGGCTGCCGCTGCGCTACGATGAGCTGACCGCCGCCGCCACGGCCGACGACATCGTCTCTCCCCTCGACTTTGCCCAGACCTTCGCGCAGCTCCTCGATGCCGGCGCGGTAACCCTCGTCCCGCGCGAGGGGGAGGAAAACCCGGGCGATACGCCCGCCGCCGCCGCGCAGCCCCCGCGCGAGGGGGAGCGGCCCCGGGAAGACGACACTCCACGGGAAAATGATGTTGCCCGGGATACCGATGAAACCCGGGAAAACGATATTTCACGGGAAGACGATACTCCACGGGAAACAGATATTTCGCAAGAAACAGATGTTCCGCGGGAAATAGATATTTCACAGGAGGTTGATGTAACCCGGGGAGCCGATGTTTCCCGGGAAACATCGCCCGCGCCGCGCGAGGTCGCCCGGGAGAACCTCTCCCCCAACGCCGATAACCCCTCGCAGTGCAGCCTCTTCGGCGAGGGCTTTTTGAAAAGAGAGGAGAGCGCCCCGTCAGCGACCCCGCCCGCGGGAAGGGAGCCGCCTTCTCCGGGCGATCTCTTCGCCATCACCCCGAGAGGGAGAGTAGCCGCCGACGCGCTGCGCTCGCGCGTGTCGCCGATTATCCGCGACCGAGGCCTCGCGGCGGCGCTTGACGCGCTGCGCCTCTCGCGCATCGGCGGAGCTATTCGCACGAGCGCCGAGCCTCTGCCTGACGGGCGCTGCCGCGTCATCATCGCCGCCTACGCGCCAGAGGACAGAGCGGCAACCCCGCAGGCTCTCCCCGCGCGGGAGGAGCGCGCGGGGGAGGGTCGCGAGGACACCCCGCGCGGGGAGGAGGTCCTCTACCTGCGCCTGCTCCTCGATACCCCCGAGCGCGCCGAGCGCGCCCGCGAGCTCTTCAACGACCGCCCCGAGCACATCACCCGCGCTATCCTCAGTCTTCTCACCGGCGAGGCGGGATTTCTGCTCGATAAGTGAGGAGTACGGATTTCGATTGCGCAAAGCCAACCCGACTTGGCTCCGCCAATCCGATTTGGCGCTGCCAATCCGATTTGGCGCTGCCAAATCGCCAAATTTTTCGCGCTGCGTGCGAAAAAGTTTGCGAAAAACCGCCCGTGAGGGCGGCTTTTGCATATGCTTTTGCATATGCTTTTGCATATGTGAGGCGCGAGCCTGAAAAAATGTTTCACGTGAAACATTCAAGGAAAGCGAAAGCGCGGCAGATCGCGCGAGCGGAAGTAGCACGCCCCGCGCGGGGTTTTGCGCGCCGCCGCGTACCGGCGCAGTGGAGGGGGAGCGATACCCCTCACCCCGCTCCCCAAAACACCCCAACCCCGAAGGGCAGGGATCTGTTCGCTTCCGAAAATTCCGATAGATCTCTTTGTCACTTCCCCCGCGCCGCGAGTTCACTTTGCATAGAGGAATACACCCCGCGCCCCGTAACAGTTCGTTATGCGGGGGATCCAAGGGGGAGCGCAGCTCCCCCTTGGTGGGGCCATCCAAGGGGTGGCAGGAGGGGGGCA
>CAZYCC010000123.1:0-3759 GCA_964645985.1 uncultured Lachnospiraceae bacterium
TTCCTCGAAGGAGCTCTCGCGTCCCTCCTCGTGCTCGCGGCGGCGGCGCGGTATCTGCCGCGCGCCGTTCCCTTTCTCACGCGCTTCGGCCGCAACACGATGGCGCCGCTCTGCCTGCACCAGCTGATGTTGCGGGCGGTGCTCGAGCTGCGCGCGCGCATCCCGCAAATCCTGCCCGGGGGGGGGGTGGCCTATTCGGTTCTCCTCTTTGTGTACACTATGATTTTGACTCTTCCCGCCTCGCTCGCCATCGAGCGGTGGGCTCCCTTCCTCCTTGGCCGCCCGCGCCGCAAAAAGACCCCGCCCCCCGCCACCTCCCCTGCGAAACCCTAACCCTCGCCCTATCGTAAATCCCGCTCATTCCGGCGGAGCCGCCCGCGCCCGCGCTCCGGCTGCCCCCCCCGCGCGGGGATCGTTCGTACCCTTTCCCCGCGAAGTTTACTCTCCTCACGCAAAAAAGCAGGCGCCGTCGGCGCCTGCTTTTTTGCCGATATTCCCGCCCTTCCTGCGGGGAAGACCCGCCCCACAAGTCGCAGTGCCCGCCACCCCCGCGCTTTAATAGAGCCTCCCCCGAGCGTTCGAGCAGCCTGTACGCTCCCGCACATCCGGCCCCCCGGTCCCGCGCGATTCTCGCCGCCCCGCGCCCCCCTATCCCGTCGCCGCCTTTTGGGGAAGGGAAGACCGCGCCCTTTCCACATAAAAACATCGGGTGCCCTTTTGGGCGCCCGATGTTTGGTTGCGGGGGAAGGACTTGAACCAACGACCTCCGGGTTATGAGCCCGACGAGCTAACCGACTGCTCTACCCCGCGATATGGTGCCGGTGACCGGGCTCGAACCGGTACGAAAGTTGCCTTTCACAGGATTTTAAGTCCCGGGCGTCTGCCAGTTCCGCCACACCGGCTCGGTGTCATCGACCGAGAAAAAGTATACCACACTCCCCCCGCTCTGTCAACCCCCCTTGAGAAAAAAATTTTCCCGCAGGGAAAATCTGCGGTGGGAGGCAGATCCTCGCGATTCGCCCCGCCTCATGGCCGCGCGCCGAACCGTCTTTTCCCAAGCGTCCGCCCGCCCCGCTGCACCTTTCCCCGACCCGTACCGCGCCCCCGCGAATCGTTTTCTTTTTCCCCCGGAGAGCGGATCCCCACCGCGGCCTTCCTCGATTTTGACCTTTTCCCCCGCGCGCTCGCCTTGACGCTCCCGCGATTTTCTTCCCCTGCCCGCGCCCTCGCGGCACCCCGCCGCGAGCATCTCGCGCTGCGATCTCGCAGCGCCCTGCCGAGCGTATATCGCCTTTTTTCCCGTAAAAATCTCCCGCGATTTTTTTCCATAATTTTCGCTTTTCCTCTTGACTTTTTTCTGCGGCGGGTGTATACTTGAGCGCGGGGAAGGGGGGCTTGCGCGGCGTGAGCGCCGCGAGGGGGAGCTTCGCCTTGCGGGGCAAAGGGCGCGGCTCTTGACATTTTTAGAAGATCGCATCGCGCAGGCCAAGGGAAATCCATATATGGGAAAGGGAACAACTATGGCAGCTACAAACGCAAAGACACTTGTCCGCCGCGCGTCGGCACTTCTGTTAACGCTCTGTATGGCGCTCTCGCTGCTGGCTCTGCCTGTCGCGAACGCGGCGGAGGAGCGCGACCTCGTGCCGGAGTCCACCCTCGCGGGATACAAGGCATCCGGCGGAGCAGGTACGAACTTTGGTGACGCGAACAAGCCCGACAATGTCGCCGATGAGGATCCGTCTACTTGCTGGGGTTTTGGGTTTGACGCCGGAATGTACTTCGTTGCCGACTTCGGCAAGACCGCGCAGATCTCCTCCATCTATGTGGAATGCAAAGAGGAAGGAACTCCGAACGATCAGGGCGAGTATGGCAAGTACAAAATCGAGTACCAAGGCACAGACGACGCTTGGGTCGTTGCCGAGGAGAGTGTCGTTGCCAAGCCCGCGGCGGACGGCGGCTTTACGCACACCTTCGAGGCGCCTGTCGCCGCGAAGGCGGTGAAGATTACCATCACCGAGTGGTACACCACCGTGTGGGCAAGTATCGCTAAGCTCAAGGTGATGGGCTCGATCGAGGGCGACACCCGCACCACCCTCATCGCGGCGGGCTCCGAATGGAAGTACTACTACTTCACCTCCGACACGGCGAAAAATGAATCTCTCGGGCTATCTTGGCCCGCGGAGCTTCCCGCCGACTGGCAGTCTGCCGATGTCGACACCTCCACTTGGTTGACCGGCAGCGCGCCTTTCACCGGCGCGAGCTACTCTAACGCGAGCGCAAAGACCAAGCTTGATGTCAACCAGACAATTCAGCTCGACGCGGTTTTCTCCACCGTCTTTGATGTGGAGGGTGCCGCCGACATCACCACGCTGACGATGGGGCTCTACTACGACGAGGATCCGCAGGTTTACCTCAACGGCGAGCAGGTCTACACGGCGACCGGCTACAATAACGGTCTTACCAATGTCCTTCTTACCGATCACAAGGATCTCCTCACCGACGGGGAGAACACTCTCACCGTCTACCTTGTCAACAAGGTGAACGGTGGCGGGTTCAACTTCGACCTTTCTTTGACGGCGGACACCGCCCCCGTCACCCTCTACGATGAGGAGGGCAAGGCGGTGATCGCCTCGGCGGCTTCTTGCGCTCCTGCGGCGTGGCAGGAGGGTATCGCCAACCCCGCCAAGATGTACGACGGAGATCACAGCTCTTGCTCCGGCAAAAACTATGCCGAGGGGTCAACTTGGTTCGAGTTCAACTTCGCGGGTGAAGTGGAGATCAACTATATTTATCTCGAACTGAAGAACGAGGGGCAGACCTCGCGTGAGGACGGTGTCTACGGTTACTACAAAATCCTCGCTCCCGGCGCGGAGGGCGGTTTTGAGGAAATTAAGACCGGCGTGCCGATCTACCCCGGTCCCCGGCACGACGAAAAAGCAACCGTGCCGGACGGCATGAACGGCTACTATGTCAAGCTGGACAGCCCCCTCAAGGTGAGCAAACTCCGCGTGGAAGTGGAAGACTGGTTCGCCGAACAAACTTGCTGGGCGAACATCTGCGAGTTCGCCGCCTACAAGGAGCTGAACGCCCACACGGTCACCTTCGATAACGGCGGCGAGGTTGTCGCCACCTACATCATCCCCGACGGGGGCGATCTGCACCCGCTGATGGTTCCTCCCGCCCCCGAGAAGGACGGCAAGACCGGAACATGGTCGCAGGGTAGCTTTGAGGACGGTGTCGGTATCGAGGGGATCACAGGCGATCTTAAGATCGAGGCGGTCTACCCGCCTGACCCCACCGGTGACCTCAACGGCGACGGTACCCTCACCATTCGCGACGTCAGCCGCCTGCTGCTCCACCTGCAAAACGATGGGGTTGAGCTGCATGAGACCGGAGACATCAACGGCGACCAAGAGGTCAGCATCAACGACGTGACGGCGCTGCTGCAAAAGCTCGGCGAAGTCTCCTCCGATCCTGCCGTGTAATCGGCGATCCCGTCAATCGGGGCAGCCTCCGGCGAGCTTTGCGCCGCGTGAGCTCCGCCGCTCGCGGCCATTGACGGCCTTCGGCGTGCGATCGGCGATCGGTCGGCGTTTGCCGCGACCGCGCAGGAGATCTCGCACGGGGTTGACAATGGTCGCCGTGCTCTTTCCTTAGCGATGAAAGCGAGCCGCGGAAACAGTCGCGCCATATCCCAACCGCAACCCGGCGGGGGAGGGTGGTTTTCCGCCCCCCTCCCGCCGGTTTGTTTCCTGTGCG
>CAZYCC010000124.1:0-3730 GCA_964645985.1 uncultured Lachnospiraceae bacterium
CTCAAAGCGAGGTAGATTCGCGGTGCGGGGGAAGCACAAAGAGATTGATAGGATTATCGGAAGCTAAACAAATTCTTGCCCTTCGGGGTGGGGGTGTTTTCGGGAGGCGGGGTGAGGATTGGCGTGATTTGCACTGCCGTTTCTGGATATAGTTTTCGGGAAAACTCCACTGCCGTTATCGTAATTTGAACTACTCCCTCGGGAGAGGAATGTTTTCAGATAGGTCAGTGCCTCTCATCATAATTTCGCACAGCCCCGCTCGACCTTTATGGGGGTTTTATTTCACCACGAAGTTGACCAGTTTTCCGGGGACGGCGATTTCCTTGACTACCGTTTTCCCGGCGAGGTAAGGGGCGACTTTGTCGCACTCGCGCGCGGCGGCGAGGAGAGCCTCGCGTGGGGCGCCGGCGGCGACCGGAACGACCGCGCGCAGCTTTCCGTTGACCTGCACGGCGATCTCGATAGTCTCGCTGACCGTCTTGCTCTCGTCGTAGGAGGGCCACGGGGCGGTCGTGCAGAAGCCCTCCCCGCCGAGCTGCTGCCACAGCTCCTCGCAAAGGTGTGGGGCGAACGGGGAGAGCAGGCGCAGGTAGACGCTCGCCTCATCGAGAGTCAGAACTCCCGCCGCCTCGATCTCATTGAGCAGGGACATAAGGCAGGCTATCGCCGTATTGAACTTCATCTCCTCGATGTCCTCGCCGACCTTGCGGATGGCGCGGTGGAAGGAGGCGACGAGCGCCGGCGTTTCGCCCTTGCCGCGCGAAATGGACGGCAGATCCGCCACCCGCTCAAGGAAGCGCTTGCAGCCCTTGACCGCGCTGTCGCTCCACGGTACGGCGGAGCCGTAGTCGCCCATGAAGAGGATATAGGTGCGCAGAGTGTCGGCTCCCACCTGCCGGATAACATCGGCGGGGTCGACGACGTTGCCGAGGGATTTGGACATTTTCGATCCGTCCGCGCCGAGGATAATCCCCTGCGCCGAGCGCTTCGCGTAAGGCTCCTTTGTCGGCACTTGCCCTATATCATATAGGAACCGGTGCCAGAAGCGGCTGTAGATCATATGCCGCGTCACATGCTCCATGCCGCCGTTGTACCAGTCGACCGGGAGCCAATAGGCGAGCTTCGTGGGGTCTGCGAGCGCCTTTTCGTTGTGCGGGTCGGTGTAGCGCAGAAAGTACCAGCTCGACCCCGCCCATTGCGGCATTGTGTCGGTCTCGCGGCGCGCCTCTCCGCCGCATTTCGGGCAGGTGCAGCGCACAAACGAGTCGATTTTCGCGAGAGGCGACTCGCCGCCCTCTCCCGGCTCGAAGTTTTCAATGTCCGGCAGGAGCAGCGGCAGCTCCTCATAAGGTACGCCGACCATCCCGCAGCGCGGGCAGTGGACAATCGGTATCGGCTCTCCCCAATAGCGCTGCCGATTGAACGCCCAGTCCTTCATCTTGTACTGCACGCCCTCCTCGCCGATGCCGTGCTCGGTGAGGTAGGAAATCATCGCGGCAATCGAGTCCTTTTTTCGCGTCATGCCGTCAAGAAAGCCCGAGTGCACCATCTCGCCGTCTCCGGTATACGCCTCGCGCTCAATGTCGCCGCCGCGAATGACCTCGATAATATCAATGCCGAACTTGCGCGCGAACTCCCAGTCGCGCTGATCGTGGGCGGGCACCGCCATAATCGCGCCGGTGCCGTAGCCCATCATTACATAATCCGAAATGTAGACCGGGATCATCCGCCCGTTCACCGGGTTTTTCGCGCAAATGCCATGGAGGCGCACGCCGGTCTTCTCTTTCACGAGCTGCGTGCGCTCAAACTCTGTCTTTTTCGCGCAGAGCGCGCGGTAGCTCTCCACCTCGCTCATATTGGCGATGCGGGAGCGGTATTTGTCGATGAGCGGGTGCTCGGGCGCGATGACCATAAAGGTCACGCCAAAGAGCGTGTCCGGGCGGGTCGTGTAGATGCGCAGCTTCTCGCCGATGTCCTCGCCGGGCGCCTCGCGCGCGGCGGGATCCCCCGCGGAGAGCGGGAAATCGACAAACGCCCCTGTAGATCGCCCGATCCAGTTCTCCTGCTGCGCGCGGATATGCGGCGGGTAATCGACCTCCTTGAGGCCCTCGAGCAGCTTGTCGGCGTAGGCGGTGATGCGCAAATACCACACATCCTTGGACTTCTGCACCACGTCAGAGTGGCAGATGTCGCACTTGCCGCCTTGCGAGTCTTCATTTGAGAGGACGACCTTGCAGGAGGGGCAGTAGTTGACGAGCGTCTTGTCGCGGAAGACGAGGCCCTCATCGAACATCCGCCGGAAGATCCACTGCGTCCAGTGATAGTAGGAGGGGTCTGTCGTGTCGACCGTCCTCGTCCAGTCAAAGGAGAAGCCGACCTGTTTGAGCTGCGCCGTGAAGTGGGCGATGTTTTGGTCGGTCACCTTGCGCGGGTGGGTCTTGTTTTTGATGGCGTAGTTCTCGGTCGGCAGGCCGAAGGCGTCAAACCCGATGGGGAAGAGGACGTTGTAGCCCTGCATACGCCGCTTGCGGCAGATGACCTCCATCCCGGCGTACGCCTTGATGTGGCCGACGTGCATCCCCGCGCCCGACGGGTAGGGAAACTCAATGAGGCCGTAAAACTTGGGGGCGCAGCCCGCGTCCTCCGGGTCCTTCGCGTGGAAAATACCCTCACGCTCCCAGGCGTCCTGCCACTTTTTCTCAATGGCGGTAAAATCGTATTTCATAAGGAAAAAAGAAAACAAAGCACAGCGCGGCGTGGCGACGCGGGGGCGGAATCTAATCACTATCCACTGACCACTAACCACTTTTCGCTACCCACTACCGCGTGCGAGGTTACTCGGCGGAGTCGGGGGAGGAGGGCGGCGCGGGATCGGTGAGGAGGCTTGAGATGTCCACGGGTTTGGAGCCCGCCCAGAGCTTCTCGAGATTGTAGAACATCCGCGTTTCGCGGTTGAAGATGTGCAAAATGACCGGGCCGAAGTCGCAGACGATCCAGGTCGCGTTGTCGAAGCCCTCCCCGCCGATCGCCGGGAAGTCGCGCCGCTCCATCTGATACTCGACCTCATCGGCGAGGCTCTTTATCTGCGTATTCGAGCTGCCGGTACAGATGACGAAATACTCGGTGAGCACCGTCTCCTCCTCCACATGCAGCAGCGTGATGTCTCCCGCCTTCTTGCGGTCGAGAATGCGCACAATCTCCTGCGCGATGGCGAGCGACGGCGCGTCCCTCAGGCTCTCGGGGGAGCCTTCTCCCTCTCCGGGGTAGGAGTTCTGCGGACTCATAGGCATGGGGTTCCTCAAAAATGATGTATTTCCCCTCCATGGGAAGGGGCAAGAATTAGCTTGATTATAGCATAAACGCCGGGTGAAGTCAAGCCGGGAGGGAGGGCGAGGGGCCGAGCGGCGCTGTCGTGAGAGGAACTACCCCGATCGGGGGGAAGGTGTGTCGGGCGAGCGTACTTTGTCGAAATTTCGACTGCTACCTCTAAGATTTAGTTTTCGGGAAACCGAAGTGCCGTTATCGTAAGACAAACTGCCGTTTCTAGATATAGTTTTTGTGGAAACCCCACTGCCGCGCGGTCATTTCCACTGCTCCGCGCCGCACCCACTGTTCTCGCGGCGGGAACCGCCACCACGGGGTCCCCGAGGAGTGCTCTTTCCCGAAAGAGCCCTTCCCCGGCTCTCTCGAGAAGCGGCCAAGGGGGGCTTTCCCCCTTGAATCCCCTACC
>CAZYCC010000125.1:0-3675 GCA_964645985.1 uncultured Lachnospiraceae bacterium
TTTTCCCTCCTTGACTTTTTCCCCGGAATCTGCTACCATTATGCGGTAACCTTGTGTTCTCCGCATTTTTGCGCCTTGAAGGATAGACATTGCTATGACCGATCGCAAGCATCCCTCTCCCGAGGAGGATTCCCCCGCCGCCGACCTTCCCGTGACCGATGACCTTCTGCCGGGCGAAAGCGAGGAGGGCAGCGGGCCGGATCCCGCCGAGGACGACCTGCCTCCCGAGAGCGGCTCCCTTTCGAATGAGGACACCGCTCCCGCCGGTTCTCCCGATGAGGATGCCGGCTCCCCCGCTCCCCGTAAGAAGTGGGAGAGCGCGATTTTGTCGACCTCATCGGGGAGCGTGAAGGGGAAGGGCGGCAGGTCCCCCGATAAATCGGGGGGCACGAAGAAGTCCGGCAAATCCGGCTCCTCGACCGCGCTAACCTGCGTCATTATCGTGCTCGCGGTGCTGCTCGTCGCGGCGATCGTCTTCATCTGCTACATTCTCTTCTGGCGCGATAAGCCAAAGGACGACACGCCGCTCGACTCGTCGGCGACCTCCGAGGACCTGCTTGCCGAGATTCCGCCCGACCCCGCGACGCAGGCGCTCTACGACACGCCGGTGCTCACCATCGGCGACATCACCTTCGACTACGAGACCTACCGCTACTTCTTCCTCTCGGGCGTTGACAACCTCGTCTCGCAAAATGGCGACGGATACCTTGAGACGAGCGAGGGCGCGGGAGAGCTTGCCGAGCTGCGCGAGGACATCCTCGATGAGCTCAAACGCCGCGCCGCGGTGATGACGCTCGCAAAGGAAAAGGGCATTGAGCTGACGGACGAGAAAACAAAGGAAATCGATGACTCGCTCGCCGACGTGCAGGATCAAATGCATATGGCGTACGGCACGTCGATGACCAATATGCTCTCCACTTATAATATGACGATGGCGTTTTACCGCGAGGAGATGCTCTACGGCGAGCTTGAAAACGAGCTGTACACCGCGCTGACGGCGAGTGAGGGCGGGATGGTCGACTATTCCGATGAGACGGTGAACGCCTACGCCGAAGGCTTTTTCCATGTCGAGCACATCCTCTACGGCTATAACGACGGTCTATCGCCCGAGGAGGCGCGCGCAAAAGCGGAGGAGACGCTCGCGACGCTCACCGCCATTGAGGATATTGACGAGCGCAAGACAAAATTCGATGAGCTGATGACCGGCAGCAACGACTACCAACAGGACGGCAACAACTTCTATTATTATCGCCACGGCGAGATGAACCCCGACTTTGAGGCGGCCGTTGACGCGCTTGGCGAGAACGAGCTCTCGAGCGTCGTTGAGACCTCCTTCGGCTACCATGTCATCCTGAGACTGCCACTCGATATGGAGTTTTTCCGCGACAGCGTCTACCCCTCCTACGCCTACAACGACCTGCTCGACCAAGAAAAGCAAAACCTCACTGTCAGTGCGACCGAGTTCTACGACACCCTCACGCCGCAGACGGCGAAATAATGACGGGAGATCTCATGACACATTTACTTATTGGCAACGCGGCGGTAGCGCGGGGGGTGTATGAGGCGGGGTGTCGCCTCGTGTCCTCCTACCCGGGGACGCCGTCGACCGAGATCACCGAGGTCGCCGCGACCTACCCCGAAATTGCCTGCGAATGGGCGCCCAACGAGAAGGTCGCGCTCGAGGCCGCCTTCGGCGCGTCGCTCGCCGGCGGGCGCGCCTGCTGCGCTATGAAGCACGTCGGGCTGAATGTCGCCGCCGACCCGCTCTTCACGCTTGCCTACACCGGCGTGCGCGGCGGTGTGCTGATTGTCGTCGCCGACGACCCGGGAATGCACTCCTCGCAAAACGAGCAGGACTCGCGCCACTATGCCGTGGCGGCGAAGCTGCCGATGCTTGAGCCGTCCGACTCGGTCGAGTGCAAGGAGTTCGCGAAGCTCGCCTTCGACCTCTCCGAGCGCTTCGACACGCCGGTGCTGCTGCGCACCTGCACGCGCATCGCGCACGCGCAATGCCCGGTGGAGTTTGAGGATCGCGTCGAGCACGAGCCTCTCCCCTATGAAAAGGATCCGAAAAAATACATTATGACCCCGGCGAACGCCATCGCGCGCCACCCGGTCCTTGAGGAGCGGCTCGCCGCGCTCGCCGACTACGCCGACCACTCCCCGCTCAACCGCATCGAGTGGGGAGAGGGCGAGGGCGCAAAGCTCGGCATCATCGCGTCCGGCACCTGCTACCGCTATGTGCGCGAGGCGCTCGGGGACGCGGTGCCGGTGCTCAAACTGGGGATGATCCACCCGCTGCCAAAGAGGCTTATCCGCGAGTTTGCCGCCGGTGTTGAGCGGCTCGTCGTCGTCGAAGAGCTTGACCCGGTATTAGAGAACGCCGTGCGCGCAATGGGAATTGCGGTCGAAGGGAAAAACCTCTTCCCGGTGACGGGCGAGTTTTCGCAGAACACCGTGCGCGCGGCGTTCGGGGTTCCGCTCCCGCAAAAAGCGGTGGAGAGCTCAGAGGACCTTCCCGCGCGGCCCCCGGTGATGTGCCCCGGCTGCCCGCACCGGGGTCTATACTATGTCCTCGCAAAGATGGGATTAACCGTCCTCGGCGACATCGGCTGCTACACGCTCGGCTCAGCGCCGCCGCTGAACGCGCTCGATTCCACCCTCTGCATGGGCGCGTCGGTCTCGGGACTGCACGGGTTCAACAAAATCCGCGGGGCGCGAAGCGAGGGCAAAACCGTCTGCGTCATCGGCGACTCGACCTTTATGCACTCGGGGATGACAGGCCTTGTCAACATTTCCTACAACGATACGAACTCCACTGTCATCATCCTCGATAACTCGATCACCGGCATGACCGGGCACCAGCAAAACCCGACCACCGGGTTCAATATCAAGGGCGATCCCGCGGCGAAGGTCGACCTTGAGGCGCTCTGCCACGCCCTCGGCATCGAGCGCGTGCGCGTCGTCGACCCGTATGACCTCGACGAGGTGGAGACAGCTCTTCGCGAGGAGCTCGCCGTCGCGGCGCCGTCGGTCATCATCTCGCGCCGGCCGTGTGTTCTCCTGAAATATGTCAAGACCTGCCCGCCCCTCGCCGTTGACGAGGGTGCCTGCCGCTCCTGCCGCGCCTGTATGAAGCTCGGCTGCCCCGCGATTCGCCTGCGCGAGGGCGACGACGGGATGGTGCGCGCGAACATCGACGACACGCTCTGCATCGGCTGCGGCGTCTGCCGCGAGGTCTGCCGATTCGATGCGATCACCGCTCCGGGAGGGCAAATGCGAGATCTGCCGCGCCCGATTCCCACGGGAAAGTGAGGGGCAATACCCGCACGGGCGCGAGCACGGGCGCGGCAAACCACGCCTCCGGGGAGGTTGGAGACGAGAGGGAACATGAGGATCGGGGGGGCATATAAAAAAGAACCCATGCGGGTTCTTTTTTTGCGCGCACCGTAGCGGAAACGGAGCAGTGACGGGGGAGGGATAATCCCGTGAGGGCGAGCGGGGCAGTGCAAATTACGCCAATCCTCACCCCGCCCCCCGAAACACCCCCACCCCGAAGGGCAGGGATTTTGTTCGGTTCCGAAAATCCTGATAGATCTCTTTGTGCTTCCCCCGCGCCGCGAATTTACTTCGCTTTGAGGAACACACCCCGCGCCCCGTAACAGTTCGTTATGT
>CAZYCC010000126.1:0-3668 GCA_964645985.1 uncultured Lachnospiraceae bacterium
CAAGCAGTGCGAGCGAGGCAAGCGGCGCGAGCAAAGAGACGATGTCGGCGAGAACGGGCACCGGGGAAATTCCCGCCGCGCTCTCCGCTCTTACATAAAGAAGTACCGTTTTGGTTACAAAATATCCTATAACTTCACAATAAGTTTACATTTTAACCGAGCAGCTCCCGCTCAGTCTCCATAAACAAAAGACCCGCCGGCGAGCGGCCGTCGGGGGAATATTTTGCATAATTATGCAGGTTTTATGCAGTTGCTCGGTTTGCGCGCGAAAGCCTGACGGGGAAACGGCATCTCCCGCTCGCGGCGAGGTTTCGAGCGCAAGAATACCGGGGGGTTCTTTTCGGCGTAATATCACTTTCTCGATGGGGAGGAAAAGAAAATAGCCCCCTCATCTCCAATATCCTGCCAAGAAATAAAGAAAATCGGCGAGACAGGATGAATCCGTCTCGCCGTGCGGTTTATCACTTTTTTGTCTACTCCTCAAAGTCGAAGCAGAGCCGCGTCCGTGTGAAAGGGCGCACCTTGCCGTCGGCAACGGCGACGTGCGCCGGGTGAACTGCGTAGCCGCGCAGAGCGTCCTCGCTCTCGAAGAGCGCGTCGAGCATGAGGTCAGCGTTCGATGACCGCAGGCCCACCGTGTTTACCCGAATGGAGAGAAGCCCCGGCACGACCCCGGCGAGTCCCTCCAGCCCCTCCTTGATCCCGCGCTTGACCTCCTCGCGCGCCTCCGGCGCGATGTCCTCGCGCAGCTGCCACAAAATGATGTGTCTGGTCAAAATATGCACCCTTTCCGCATAATTATGCAAAAAATTTGGTCTCCCGCCTCGCGGCATACAACACCCGCCGAGCACGCCCGCGCCTCACCGCGAGAACCTCGCGAATGCGCGCGCTCACAAATCGGCCATTGTATGAGACAAGGCACCGCCGATAGATGGGCGAGCGCACTGCGAAATAGCCCGCCTGAGCAGGAGAAATCTCCCCCGGGTTTTCCTTTTTATGCTCTGCCGGGATCGTTTGGGTTGTCGTCGAGATAGTCGGGAATGCCGTCCCCGTCGGCATCGACGCCGTGCCCGCCAACCATATCGCCGAGCCGCACGCCGCGCGAGATTTTGACTTTTTCCACCTGCCGGTTGAGCAGTTCTTTGACGTCGCTCGGGTGTTTGACGCAGCGCAGCTCGAGCGTGGGCGAGGTGGAATCGCTGCTGGTGACGAGGATCGTGCCGGTCCCGAAGATACGCTGCCCGAGCGGCAGCTGCAGGCTGATGTCGCGAATGCGGTAGAGCTGAATCTCCTCAACGCTGACATTGAGCAGCCCTTTTTCAAGGAAGAGCCTGTCCTCCGAGAGCTTGTATTTCGTGAAGGACAGCGGCATTCCGCACCGCCGCCGCCTATCCTGCCAGAGGTAGGTGATCTCCGCCCGCTCGACCCGCCCGGGCTTCTCTTTTGCGCTTGCCATACTGTTCTCCTTGTTCAAAAATCTCCTTGTTCAAAAATCGGGAAAAATAAAATTATCCGCTCAACGAACCGCTACCGCGGGCGGTTTGCCCATCCGCTTGTCCTCGCGCCCGCGCTCTCGTGTTGAGAGGTTGAAATCTGTCGAGGGGGATCTCGCGGGGACCCCAAGGCGCCGCGCCGTGCTTGCTCGGCCGCGTGCCTCTCATTCAAGCGAAATTCGGCGCGGGCAAGATCGAAAAAAGCGGGTGAAACACATTACCGGGTGGGTTGCCTCGGCGAGGGAGCGGCGCGCGGCGCAAATTTGTTTTACGGACGCGTTGATCTTTTTCGGCTTTGCCGCGAAAAGAACCATCGCGAAGCGAACTGCGCCCGGCTCATTCCTTTACATACACCAAAAATCCCTTGCGGGGCAAGGGTTCTCGTGCGTAGAAATCCCCTCGGGAGAGGCGTTTGCCCCTCCCGAGGGGGGCGCTTTACCTATCGCGCGTGTCGCGCGCGCGGGGCGGGCGGTCTCCGGTGTAGGGCAGGAGCGCGAGGTAGCGCGCGCGCTTGATCGCGTTCGCGAGCTGGCGCTGGTGCATCGCGCAGGTGCCGGTGACGCGGCGCGGGTTGATCTTGTAGCGGTCGTTCAGCCGCCTCGGGCTGGAGATGAGCGGGATGTCCTTGTAGTCGATGTAGTCGATTTTATCCTGGCAGAAGACGCAGACCTTCTTCTGGCGGCGGTTTCCGCCGGGGCGGTAGGGGCGGCGCTCGCCGCTGCCGTCGCCGTACCGGCGCTCACCGGTGCGCGGCGCGCTCTGGTCGCGGGGGGTTTGGGTTTGGGAGGAGGGGGCCGCCGCGGCGACGCCCTCGTTTGCGGGAGTGAGATCGCTCATATTTTCATCCTCAATTTACAGAAAAGTAACAGAAATTTTACAGCTCTGCCGCTCAGAAGGGCAGATCGTCGTCGTCCGGCAGCTCCTCAAAACCTTCGTTTTTGGGGCCGTAGCTCGCCGGAGCGGGCGCGGGCGACGCGTCGCCGCTGACATACGGGTTGAACGGCACGCCCTCGTTTTGCACCTGCGCAGCGGCAGGCGCCTGCCGCTGCCCGGATCCCGCGCTTTCGACGAAATTTGCGCGATCGACGACAACCTCCATCGAGCTGCGGCGCTGCCCCTGCGCGTCGGTAAAACTGCGCGACTGGATGTTGCCCTCGATACAAATCGGGCTGCCTTTATGAAAATATTTGGAAATGAACTCGGCGTTTTGCCGCCAAGCGATGCAGTAAATGAAGTCGGACGGACGCTCGGTTTGCCCTTGCGGAACATAGTTTCGGTCAATCGCGACGGTGAAGGAGAGCATCGGTGTTCCGGTTTGGGTAGAGCGCAGCTCGGGGTCTCGCGTCAGCCGCCCGGCGAGGATCACTTTATTCAGGTTCAGACTCATCTTTTGCCCTTTCTTATTCACATATTGAACCGGTCACTGCCCGCTCGGCTCCTCGTTCGCGGGAGTCTCGCTCTCCTGCGCCGGGTGAGACTCCTCGGCGGGCGCGGGTTCGGGTGACTCCGCGGGGGCGGGTTCGTTGGAAGATGACGCTTCGGATTCTTCGGCGGGCGCGGGAGTCTCCTCCGTTTGAGATTCCGCCTCAGCGGCGGCAGCTTCGGCTGCGGTTGTCTCGGCGGCGGCAGCTTCGGCAGCGGCAGCCTCAGCGGCCTCCTTGGCGGCTGCTTCCCGCGCAGCGGCGGCTGCCGCGCGTCTCTCCGCCTCCGCCGCGGCCTCCTCCACGCGCTTCTTCAGCTGCTTTTCATCCGAGCGCACGGTCAGCGAGCGCAGCAGCCCTTCGGTGATGTTGTAGACACGGTTGAGCTCGGCGGGGAAATCGGCGTTCGCGCGGAAGTAGACGAGGACATAGTAGCCCTTTTTCCGGTCGTGAATGGGGTAGGCGAGGTCTCGTTTGCCCCATTCTTCCACTCGCACAACCTCGCCGCTTCCGGCGATCAGCGAAAGGAACTTGTCGACAATGGCGCGTGTCGCCTCCTCGCCTCCCTCCGGGTCGACGACGAAGACGGTCTCGTACAGCTTCCGCGCGTCGGTTTTGGTCTCGATTTCGATTTCGTTTGCCATTTGCATAACCTCCTTATGGCCATTTTGGCCGCGCCATGGCGCGCGCGGCAAGGAGAGGCGAACCTTTCCAAGGGAAGTATAACACAAAAAAGAGGGCGTGTCAAGAGGGG
>CAZYCC010000127.1:0-3571 GCA_964645985.1 uncultured Lachnospiraceae bacterium
TCATCGCGATGAACCCGACATTGTTTTCGGCGCAGAGCCGCACGAGCGCGAGATCCTCTTCACTCGCGAGGTGGCAAAACGGGAACTGCAGCGTCTCGTATAGGCCTGACTCGACCGCCTCGCGCGCGACGCGCAGGCGGTGGTTGGTGATGCCGATATGGCGCACGAGCCCGCGATCCCTCGCCTCGGTCATCGCCTCGTATAGCCCGCTCCCGTCTCCCGGGCGCGGGCAGAAGGCGGGGTTGTGAAATTGGTATAAATCGACATAATCCGTCTTCAAATTGGTGAGGCTTTGCGATAAATCTCGCCAAAAACCCTCTGCCGTGGTCGCGCCGGTCTTCGTCGCGATGACGACGCTCTCGCGCGGGACGCTCCCTTGCGCGAAAAACGCCGCGCCGATTTTCTCCTCGCTGTCCGAGTAGGCGCGCGCCGTGTCGAAATATGTGAAGCCGAGCGTCACCGCCTCGCGCAGAATCGCGATGGCATCGTCCTTGTTGCGGCGCTGAATGGGCAGCGCGCCGAAGGCGTTTTTGGGGGAGTGCAGACCGCTGCGCCCGAGAGTTACGGTAGTCATAGTGAGGGGAAATGGGACATCGCGATGGAAGCGATTCACAAACTCAGGTAGGAAAATCGGAGATTAGGGGGACGGTTCACGCCGTCATAAAGCGTTGAGGAATGTTTCGATTATTCGCAGTGAATATATTTTGTTTTGGCACAACTACGTCACACTTCATTTTCACCATTATAACATAACTCAGCCGTCGCGTCAACTGCTGCGCGCCGCATAGTCTCACCGCGAAAACCGCCGCCCCGTGCCATTCATGCCGAATTGAACCACGACTTTGCAAGTTCACGGCCAAAAAAGAAGGCACACCGTGCCTTTTTCGAAAGACGCTCTTGATGTGTCGCGCAAGTGTACTCGCCGCGCCGGCAGTTGTTTGCGCGACGAAGTCCCTCGCTTGCGGTGAGGAGTACGGCGCAAGCCTTGCGGAGGGCTCGCCTCGCGTAGTGTGGGTAATTCCGTGACCGCCGTGGCCTAACCCGTTCTTTTGCGGTAGCGAGCGCGGCGTCTTCCGCTTTCCTGAGCGAGCGTTCATCCTTCTCGATGATATAGGCGTCGAGAAGAGGTCTCGCGGGGTCTCGAGATTTGCGGCGCGAGGTTTCCGCCGCGCGGTTTCGTTCTCTTCCTTGCGGCGGGTGAAGGTACAGTCACCGACCGACCGTGCGGGATTGCCCGGCGCGAACACTCGCCCTGCCGGCAGGAAAAGTTGTTCGCACCCATGCAGAGAAAGCTCCGTGGCGATCACGCGCGATTTCGCCGCGCTCCTCGCGCGCCATGCCGCTGCTCGAGCGAATTTCCCGCATAGACCGCGCCGCAGCTCATAGGGTAGACGGGGAGGCCGCCCCTTTATCTGATTTTACGGGCGGCGCTGTCGTTCTGCGCGTTATACCCCGGTGTTGCGCTTCCCACCCGCTCGCGGGCGATGCCGACCGTTCTCTCCCGCGCAGGATTTGCCGGGAATCTCCTCCGTCACGGCTCACTTCGCCTTATGCCGACGCCTCGCGCAAGCGTTCGCGCTGACATTCCCCCCCGAGAGGCGAAGAGCAGCGACCGCCCGCTTGCTCGTGTCGCGGAAATCGGCTATCCTCGAATGAGAGCTGTGGCGGAGCCGATACCCGCCCTTTCGTAATCGCCGGAGCGAGCCTCCCCTTTGGAGTAGACCTCTCCCTCGGCGATCCCGCTTCCGCGGGAGAGAAGCAGGGGCGATGGCCGCGTCACCGCCGCGATTCTCGCACGCCTCGCGCGCGAGAGGTTTCTTTCTGCAACGTTAATTTTGCGTGAGGCGCTCGTCCCCTTGCTCCTCCCCCTCCCTTAACCTGCCGTCCTTTATGGTGACGCGGCGGGGGCAATGAGCGGCGACGCGCTCGTCGTGCGTGACGAGCAGCACGGTCATCCCCTCGCGGTGCAGTTCCTCGAGCAGCTCCATAATCTGCTCGCCGGTCGCCGAGTCGAGCTGCCCGGTCGGCTCGTCGGCGAGCAGCAAATGCGGCTCCCCGACGATGGCGCGCGCAATGGCGACTCGCTGCCGCTATCCGCCCGAGAGGCGGTTCGCCCGCTTCTTCGCCTGATCGAGCAGACCCACCCGCTCGAGCGCGGCGTGCGCCTTCCCGCGGAAAAGCCGGTAGGGCGTCTTGCCGAAGAGCAGCGGCAGCATCACATTGTAGAGCACCGTTTTGCCGTCGAGCAGGGCGAAATCTTGCAGGACGAAGCCGATCTCGCGGTTGCGCAGCTGTGCCTCGCGCCGCTCGGGAAGATGCTCCCCGCCCTCGTCTCAGACCGTCATCCCCGAGAGGGTGTACCGCCCGGCGCTCGGGCGGTCGAGGCAGCCGAGGATATTGAGCAGCGTCGATTTGCCGGACCCCGACGCGCCGCGAATGGCAATCATCTCGCCCTCATCAACGTGCAGATCCACCTCGCGCAGCGCGTAAAAGCCTCGCCCCCAACCTTGTATACCTTGCTTATCTTCGTTAGGTCAATCATACCCGGCTCCTATGCTCGCTGTGGCCCTCGCGCCCCGCCCCGCGCCCATGCCCTTTCCGCCGCGGGCGATTCCCTTCGCCTCGCGCGGCGCTTTTTCTCCTGGAAACAGCCCCCGCGGCAGGCTCTCAATCCCCTTGTTCGGTCGCTTCGGCGGGCAATTTCCCTCGCCTCGAGAAGATCTATCCCGCGCCGCTTCGTCTCATTCCCCGGTTTCACGCAGGTACTCGATCGGGCTGTGGCGGCGCAGTGCGTGGCGCACCATCCCGCCCGCGAGCAGCAGCATCACGACGAAGTAGACAATTACCGTGAGCGTTGCCGCGCCGTTCCGCACGAAGTGTCGCAGAGAAGGGTCAAACCCCTGCACATAACTGCGCATCTCGTAGCTCGGCATAAGGAAGATGTACCCGAGCGCGAAGAGTCCCGCCGGCACGGTCGTGAGAAAGAGCATTAAGGTCGCGAGACCCGCGCACTCCCCCACGCTCGCCCCGCAGATGACGCAGACGGCAACCTCGTGGCGCTTCTTGCCGATGGCGAGGATCAGACTGACATAGCAGAGCAGCAGAATCCCGGTGCGCAGAATTGCGCCCGGAAGGCTGTCGAGGAAGGTCTCGCGCAAACTTGCCTGCAGGTTCTCTTGCACCTCCTCGAGCGAGGTCAGTCCTCCGAAGAAAGAAGCGACCCTCACCGCCGCGGTGTGAGCAAAACGAAAAGAACCCGCCCCCGCGGCGGGTTTTTCGGGAAGGCGCGCGAGGGGTGACAGGGCGCTTTTTGATTCTCTAAAAAATGCTGCGTCCAAACCCGGCGCGGCGGGCGCAGCGAAAAAGATCGCGCCGGTTGTCGCGCGTGCACCCGATAGCCCCTCCGCGTGATTGCGCTTGACAGGCTCGCTCGCGCACGAGCGCCGCGCCTTTCTTTCCAGCCCGAAATATCCGAATCACCGCCCGCGCGGAGGCTCGCCGCGTGACGCTTCACCTTTACCGAGAACGCTGCACGGGGCACGAGTTTTCACAGAAAAGCTGCGCACAAGGT
>CAZYCC010000128.1:0-3436 GCA_964645985.1 uncultured Lachnospiraceae bacterium
GCACGGGGCACGAGTTTTCACAGAAAAGCTGCGCACAAGGTCCGCCGCCGTAGATCGCGCTCGGGTAACCCCGCCATAGCCATTTCTTCCCGCCGACAAGGTCGCTTAGATTCTCGCAGCGCAGCGCCGCCTCGGCGAGCGCCGCCACGCTGCCGACGGTGAAAAAGCAGCCCGCGCGCAGGAACGAGAAAATCTTTCGTTTTGGTGTTTTGCTACTCGCAACCCTTAGATAACAGCGCCGCCGATCGCCCGCGCCGAGCATTGCGAACCTCGCGCGGGCGAAGAGGAAAGGAGCCGCGGGGAGGTGTGCGTCACGCCAAGAAAAAACCGGCGCGAGAGCTGCATAGCTCATATTCCGAAAGCCGCACCGACCTCATCGCCCTTTCTGCGGCATTTTCACCTCTCTTTCGCTGCCCCGGGCGCGGTCTCGCCACACGATGTTTTTTCTCGGAGCGAGCGCGGAATTTGCACTTACCCTCGGGGAGGCTACCTCCTCAAATTTTTTTGCGCGACCCCTTGACGAGGCGGAGCGGGTGTGCTATACTATACTCGTTATCTGGGTGTGGCGCAGTTGGTAGCGCGCTACCTTGGGGTGGTAGAGGCCGCTGGTTCAAGTCCAGTCACTCAGACCAAAAAATCCTCGCTTCGGCGGGGATTTTTTGTATGGGAGGCGCCGCTCGCGGCGGGAATATGCGAGGCTGCGCCCTTATGTGGCACCGCTTGTGACCTCATAAGAGGTCACGTTCGTCACGGTCTCTCCGTCGATTTGCAGCGGGGCGGGCTGATCAAAGGTCACCTTGACGCGGTGCCCCGCGCGGATGTCGACCATCTCGGTGTGCTTCACATGACCGCCCGAGAAAATCGAGGGGAAGACGGTCAGCGTCTTGAGCTTGCCCGCGCCGTAAATGATCGCTTGGGAAACCGTGCGCGCCTTCGATTTGCGGTCCTGCGCGGGCGTGGGCATCATTCCGCCGCCATAGTAGCGCCCGAACATCGTCGGCGCGATCCAAGCGCGATCGTAGCGGCGGGTCTCGCCGTCGACCGTCACGCTCGCCGCCGAGGCGTGGTAGGCAAAGAGCAGACCTTTTATAGCGATGGCGGTGTAGTTCGCGCGCTTGCCGCGCTCGCGGCAGCGGTCGCCGATCTCGCAGCAGTAGCCGTCGATACCGAAGCCGATCCCGTTGAGGAAGCGGCAGGTCTTGCCTTTGACCGTCACGGTCGGCAGATCGGTGATGTAGTCGTTAACCGGGAAGGGTTCGCCTTCCTCGCCCTTGCCGAGGTCTCGCGCAAAGTCGTTTCCCGAGCCGATGGCGTAAAGAAGCAGCGGAACGGTAAGCGGCAGGCCGTATATCTCGTTGACGAAGTGGTTGAGCGTACCGTCGCCGCCGCAGAGGACTATCTCGTCACCGCGCTCCGGGGATAGCTCGCGCAGGAGCGCCGCCGGGTCGCGAAGCTCGAGGACATTGCGGTAGTCGAGTGTGCGATCGTGAAAGCGCGGCAGAGCCTCCAGCCGATGCGCGCGCGCCTCCCCCGCTCCCTCCCCCGCGATGGGGTTAAACAGAATAACCGATGTGGGCATAGTGATCTCCTCGAAGATGAAACGGCTTATTCCCTCTCCGCTTTATGTTTCGCCTGCTCTTTTTTCCGGGTTGGAGTGTCGAGGATGGTCTTGCGCAGGCGGATCGATTTGGGGGTGACCTCGATCATCTCATCCGGGGCGATGAACTCGATGCACTCCTCTAAAGAGAAGACGACCGGCGGCGTTAAGATGAGAGCCTCGTCGGCGCCAGTCGAGCGCACGGCGGTGAGGTGCTTTTTCTTGCAGACATTGACCTCGATGTCGCCGAGCTTGGGGTTCTCCCCGACGATCATCCCCTCGTAGACCTCCACCCCCTGCCCGATGAAGAGCGATCCGCGATCCTGTGAGTTATAAAGACCGTAGCTTGTCGTCTCGCCCGCCTCGCTTGCGACAAGAGATCCGGTGTAGCGTGTCGGAATGTCGCCCTTGTAGGGCTCGTAATCCTCGAAGAGCGAGTTTATCACGCCCTCGCCGTGTGTGTCGGTCGGGAAGTGCGAGCGGTAGCCAAAGAGGCAGCGCGTCGGGATGAGGTACTCGAGTTTGGTGCGCCCGCCGACCGACTGCATATCCTGCAGCTCCGCCTTGCGCGCGCCGAGCTTCTCCATCACCACGCCGACATACTGATCCGGCAGATCGAGAAAGAGTCGCTCAACCGGCTCGCATTTGACTCCGTTGATGTAGCGGTAGATAACGCGCGGCGCGGATACCGCCAGCTCATACCCCTCGCGCCGGATCGTCTCAATGAGAATGCCGAGGTGCATTTCGCCCCGCCCGGCAACGAGGAAGCTGTCGGTTGTCTCCCCGTCGCGCACGCGCAGAGAGACGTCGCGCAGCAGTTCGTCGTACAGCCGCTTGCGCAGCTGGCGGGAGGTGACATACTTGCCCTCGCGCCCGGCAAAGGGCGAGTCGTTGACCTGAAAGGTCATCTCGAGCGTCGGCTCGGAGATTTTGACGAAGGAGAGCGGAACCGGGCGCTCGGGGTCGGCGAGCGTGTCGCCTATCGTAATGTCGGCGGCGCCCGAGAAGGAGACGATGTCGCCGACGCGCGCCTCCTCGACCTGCACGCGTGAGAGCCCGTCGAACTGATAAAGCGACACGACCTTCGTCGTCACTGGCTTTTCGCTGCTGTGATAGTTGCAAATCGCCACCTGCTGCCCGACGCGCAGAACCCCGTTGTCCACCCGCCCGATACCGATGCGCCCGACATAGTCGTTATAGTCGATCGAGGAGACGAGCATTTGCAGCGGAGCGTCCGGGTCTCCCTCCGGCGGCGGCATATAGGAGAGAATCGTATCGAAGAGCGGGCGAAGGTCTGTGCCCGGCTCATTTGGTTGATAGGACGCGGTGCCGGCGCGCCCCGAGCAGTAGATCATCGGCGAGTCGAGCTGCTCGTCCGAGGCGTCAAGGTCCATTAAAAGCTCTAAAATTTCGTTCTCCACCTCGCCGACGCGCGCGTCCGGGCGGTCTGTCTTGTTGATGACGACGATAACGCGGTGCTGCAGCGCGAGCGCCTTTTGCAGGACGAAGCGCGTCTGCGGCATGGGGCCCTCCGCCGCGTCGACGAGGAGCAGCACGCCGTTGACCATTTTGAGGATGCGCTCGACCTCCCCGCCAAAGTCTGCGTGTCCGGGCGTGTCGACGATGTTAATTTTCACGCCGCGGTAGTGAACGGCGGTGTTCTTGGCGAGGATGGTGATCCCGCGCTCGCGCTCTAGGTCTCCCGAGTCCATCACCCGTTCGGTGGTCGCTTGGTTTTCGCGGTAGATGCCGCCTTGTTTGAGCATTTGGTCGACGAGGGTCGTCTTGCCGTGGTCGACGTGGGCAATGATGGCGATGTTGCGCAGGTCTTCTCGTTTA
>CAZYCC010000129.1:0-3412 GCA_964645985.1 uncultured Lachnospiraceae bacterium
CCGCTTCTCGAGAGAGCCGGAGGAGGGCTCTTTCGGGAAAGAGTCCTCCTCCGGATCGCGTGGTGGCGGTTCCCGCCACGGCAGCAGTAGGTGCGGCTCGCGGCAGTGGAAATGACCGCGCGGCAGTGGGGGTTCCCGAAAACTATATTTAGAAACGGCAGTGCAAGTTACGACAGAGGCAGTGCAGTTTCCCCGAAAACTAAATCTTAGAGGTAGCAGTCGAAAATTCGACAAAGTGCGGTCACCCCACACCCTCCCCCGCAGCGGTGCAGTTCAAATTTCGACAGCGGTACCGCGGTTTCCCGAAAACTATATTCAGAAACGGCAGTTCGCCTTACGATAGCGGCAGTGCAGTTTTCCCGAAAACTAAACCCAGAACCGGCAGTTCAAATTCCGCCCGAAGCAGTGCCGTTTTCCCGAAAACAACACCTATGAGGCATCGCCTCGAAATCCCCCCTCCCCGGAGCGCTTTTGCCCCCCGCACTATGACTCATCCTATGCGCAAATGGTTTGCCCTCCTCCTCGCGGCGGCGGCCCTCGCTATGGGCCTATGCTCGTGCGGCGATGAGGGAGCGGGCGCGCCGCCGCAAAACCTCACGGCGCGATCGCTACTGCGCGAGGTTTGCTATTACGAGCGCGAGGTCGGCGCGCGCGAGAGCAAGAACGCGCTCGTGCGCCGGGTCGTCCTCACGCTTGAGGAGGACGGCGCGATTTTGCGCGAGAGCTTTGACGGGGAGGGAGAGCGCACCGGGCGCGCGCGCCTCTCGCCCGAGGGGTATCTTCTTTTCGAGGAGACGTTCTTGCGCGAGGAGGACGGCGCTCACACCACCGCCCTGCGCTTCGAGCGCGATGCGCGCGGCAACGCGACGCGGGAGGAGACCTCGCGCGACGGGCAGACCGAGACAGTAACCCTGCGCGAATACGACGAGCGGGATAACGTGACCTTCGAGCAGATCCTCGCCGTCCCGGAGGGGGGCAGCTCGGGTGACGCGGTCGTGCAGATCACCCACCGCTACGAGAACAGCTACGATGAGGCCGGCCGCCTCCTCGAGCAGGTCTACACCTGCGATGAGGAACCCTTCCAGAACATGACGACGCGCTACGCTTACGACAGCGAGGGGCGTGTCCTTCTTGAGGAGAAGGAGCAGGAGGGGAAGATTGTTTCGTCCACTTCCTACACGCGCGATGAGCGCGGCGAGGTCACGCGCGAGCGCTCGAGCGCAAACGGCGTGGCGAGCGAGCGGCAGTACGCCCTATCCTACGATAGTTCGGGCCGCGTCATCCGCCGCGAGGAGACGAGCGCCGACCCGCCCGCCGCGACCGCCTATGTCTACGACGAGGAGGGGCGCTGCACGCGCTCGACCAACCTCAGCGGCGGCGAGCGGATAAGCGAGCAGCGCTTTGTTTACGAGGACGCGGGCGGCCGCCCCACGCGCGTCGAGCAGACCAGCCTTCGCTATGAGGGCGGCAGCGAGACGGGCGAGGTTTACACCACCGTCTACCGCTACGAGGGCGAGGCGGATGAGGCCGCGGCGCGCGCCGTCGCTGCCGCGGGGGAGGAGTAGGGCGGCGGATTCCCTCCTTCCTCGGTTTAAGCGAGGCAAACCGCCCCCCGGCGCTTTGCTCCGGGAAAGCGCACCGTGGCTAACGGAACACAACTCGCCGACTTCCGGTTTCGTTTTTGCGAGGTTCCGTTCCACTTAGCCGTTTCGGCTGTCCCCTCGGGAGCGGAGCGCCGCGCGCAGCCCGCCATCGCGGAGGAGAGAACGGCGAGGCGGGGGCGAAAAGACCCCGCAGAAGCGGGGGATTTGCGCGAAGAGGGAGAGCTTGCCGGCGATCCCCCGATGCTCCCCATAGAGAAACCCACCCCGGGAAGGGTGGGTTTTTAGAGAAAAGCCGCCCTTCCGGGCGGCTTTTCTCCGGCGCGCTGACGCGCGACTTTCGTCACTTCGCGGATAGGGAGGTTACGCGGCTGGCGGGTCAAAGGGGCTCGTGAGCGTCACACCTTCGACCACCAAGGTAAGGCTGTCGTTGAGACCGAAAAAGCCGCCCACGCTGATGTGCAAACCCGTCTTAATATTCTGCGCGGTGAGGGGAACAACCTCTTCCGCCGCTTCTCCCACCGTGCAGCCCGTGAACGTGGCGGTAACGGTCTGCCCCTTTTTTGCCGCCAGCGTTGTCCGAACAAATTCACAATTTGTAAATGTGGTATTGCTATTATTGTATAAATTTATAGAGGAATTCATCGCCGAGGTGCTGCTCTTGCTGAACTTGGTGTCCTCGAAGACGACGAGATCCGCGTTGCTCCCGATGGTCGTCTGCCCGTGCAGCGTGCATCCCCGCACGGTGAGCCGAGCGTGCTCGCCGCCCTCGATATGAATGGGCGAGTCGAGCGCGGTGATTTCGCAGCCCTCGATTTGCGTGTCTATCGCTGCCGTAATGTACACACCCTCGTAGACATCGTGAAAGTTACAATTTTTGACGATAACGCTCTTTGTCTGCCCGGCGGCGTAGATGGCTTTCGTATCTCTCTTCGAGCTGCCTACAAACTCGACGTTTTCAAGCGTCAATGTGTCGGTTTCCTTGTTTAAGCCGGTGTATTGAATCGCCGGGCCGTATGTCACGTCCTTCGCGTCGACGGTTACATTTCGAAAAGCGAGCGATTTACTGCCCGTAACGTCAAGGCCGAATAGGCCGCCCTCGTCCTCGTTAATATCGATAACCGTCTTGCCCTGTCCCTCGCCGATGAAGGTGAGGTCGGCTCTTTTCACCGTGTCGGGCAGCGTGAAGCTGCCGCTGCCCATCTCGATAACGTCGCCGTCTTTCGCGTTCTCAATGGCGTTTTCCAGCCCCGCTTGGTCAAGGACTATTCCCTCATCGTACTGATCGCCGAAGGAATCGCTCTCATACGGCACTTGCGTTGCGAGCACGTCGAGGGTGAAGGTCGCCGAGAGTGGCTGCGCGTCGGGGTCACGCAGGTTGTATTCGTTATCGGTGTTGTCGGGAGCGACGCTGTCGGTCGGTTTCCAGTAGAGCACCGCAACGAGGTTCGGGGTCTGCGCCTTATAACGCCCGGCGAGCTCCTCCTCGGAGGACTCAGGCGCGGTACTCGGCAAAATCACGCCGTTCGTTGCGGCGTTTTTGCCCTCGATTTGGTTCCAGTAGTCAAGCCGCTGCTGCTGCGTGGCCTCCGTCGCAGAAGGCGCCGTCACGCCGTCAATCTCCGCCGGCACGACCTTCATTTGGATGACTTTACCGAGGTCAAGTTCCCCGTTAGTTTCCGCGTTGGTGAGCGCGATGTCCAGCTTGTACTGCAGGGCAAGGCTGCCGCTGTTGACGACCTTGAACGGCACGCTCGTCCACATCGCGCCCGGCTCCCAGAGGAAGTCGTCCGGGATGTCAAAGAGCTTTG
>CAZYCC010000130.1:0-3347 GCA_964645985.1 uncultured Lachnospiraceae bacterium
CCGCCCCCACCGCCGCGGGAGCGCGCCGCCGCTCATCCCCGGAGGCGCGCCGCGTCCGGGACAGGATTGCCGCAAAAATCATAGCACAAAAAAAGAAGATTGTCAAGTGGGCGGGAGAGCCTTTGCCCGGTGAAGGGGCCGCCCCCTCTTGCATTTTCCGCGCTTTTGTGCTATCATACTCTATCCTCTTCCTTTCTTCACTATCGTTTTGCGTATCCTTTCGCTTTTTCTCGTTCTCGCGCTGCTCGCGGCGGGGCTGGGGTCCTGCGGGGAGAGGGCGGCGCTTGAGGACGACGGGCTGCGCCTCACGCAAGCGGAGTACCGCTTCCGCCTCGGCGCGATGAAGGGCAACTTCGCGCGCACCTACGACGACCTCACCGATTCGCCCGAGACTTGGGAGCGCGATATGGGCGACGGGCGCACGGTCGGCGCGTATGTCGAGGACGCCGCGCTCGATTTCGCAAAAAATCTCGTCGCGGCGCAGGTACTGTTTCGCGACAGGCGGCTCGTGCTGCCGCAGGAGACGCAAGACGGCATTGACGAATATCTCGACGAGGTCATTTCCTATCAGTTTGACGGGGAAACCTCCGCGCTCGCCGCGTCCCTTCGCGCCGATTACGGCATGGACGTGGGAGACCTGCGCCGCGCGCTCTTGGCGGACGCGCAGGTCGACTACCTGCGCGAGACGCTCTTTTCGGACGGGGTATCCGAGGAGGACCTCGCCGACTACTATATGCGCGAAATCGTTCGCATTCGCGTGATTTATATCAACACAGCTTATACCTATGTCACCGATAAGTCGGGGAATCGCGTTGTCGACCCCGCGACCGGCTACTATATGACGCAGGACCTCACTCCCGAGCAGGCCGCCGAGAAGGAGCGGCTCGCGCGCGAGGCGGAGGAGCGGCTCGCCGCCGGGGAGCCGTTTACCGATGTCGAGGCGGCGTACAGCGACCTTGCGCTTGATAGCGCGTACGATGACGGAATATTTTTCCCGAGGGGCGATGCGAGCGTTCTCCTTGGCGCGGGCTTCTCCGCCTCCGCCTACCGGCAAATTCTCGATTTAGAGGAGAATGAGCTCCTCACGCTTGACGGCGAGGAGGCGGGCGAAAATATGCCGGGGCGTGTCTTCATTTTGCGCTGCCCGCTTGAGGAGGGCGGCTATCGCGCGAAGGACGGCAGCCTCGCGCCGCAGTTCACGGACCTGCCCGAGCGCGTGGAGGACGAGCAGTTTGACGCGATTGTGCGCGAGGAGGCGGAGAACGTCACCGTTTCGGTGGAGTTCGTTCGCTCCCTGCACACCACCGACGTTCCCGCCGCTCCCTCCTACCTCACCGGCTACTCATTGGAGGAGTAATCTTTACAAAAAAGCAAAGGGCGCGGCGCTCTTCGCTTGGGCGGGGGAGAGGACTCTCCTAGCAAGCCCTCAGATAAACGAAACAAATTCTTTCCAAAAAAAGGAGAAGAAAATATGTCCGACTTTTTAGTGGAACTCGGCAAAACCGCCGAGAAAATGGGCGATAGCATCGGCAAGGGAATCGACAGCGCGAAGCTGCGCTTCTCGGTGCTGCGCCTCAAAAGCGACCTTGAGGCGAGCTACACCGAGCTTGGCAAGTACATTTCCGATCACCGCGAGGACCTGACCGAGGACGATTGCCTCGAGCGCATCGCCGCGCTCTACGAGAAAATCGACCGGCAGAAAGAGAACATTTCGCTCTTGCAGGAGGCGCTGCCGCGCGCGAAGTCGATCTGCCGCGCCTGCGGGCGCAGCTTCAAGCGCGAGTTCTCCTACTGCCCCTACTGCGGCAGCAAAAAAATCGAAAAGCCCGAGCCGGAGCCAAAGCCTGCGCCCTGCGATGAGGCGCCAGGCGAATCGGAGTGCGATTCGGCGCAGGCGGCGCAGGCGGCAGAGCCCGCGGAGCCCGCGATCCCGCGCGCGACCGCCACGCCAAAGTTCGCCTCTCCCGCGCCCGCGCCCGATGAGGAGGGCGAGTTTGCCCCGGAGGACGACCTCACCATCGGTGTCGACGAGGATCTCGACGAAGATCTCGACGAGGACGAGGGCGAGGACGCGGAGGAATAACGCGCCCCACCGCGAGAGCGCGCGGCGCGCGGCGTCGCGCGCGGGAAAACCGACCTCGCGGCGTTCTCCCGCCGCTGTGACTCGCGCGAGCGTGATCGCGGGATAGTTGCGGCTTTTGCGCACGGCGCGCGCGGATTGCTTCCCTTTTATATAAGGCTCGTTCGCGTGGAAAGACCGCTCTCGCGATTCTTCTCTCGCCGATCGTTTTCGGGCGAACGAAGCTCGCGGGGCGATCGTGGCGGCGCGCGGCGTCGCGCGCGGCTACCCTTCTTTGAATGAGCGATGAGGCGGTGAGGCCGGGTGCGGATTTGGAAAATTGTCATCACCGGGGGGCCCTGCGCCGGCAAGACGAGCGCGCTCGCGCGGCTGCGCGGGGAGTTCACGGCGCGCGGGTTCACCGTCCTCACGCTGCCCGAGGCGGCGACAGAGCTCCTCGAGGCGGGCGCCTCGCCTTGGGGCTGCCGCACACCCTATGACTTTCAGCGCGCCGTGCTGCGCCTGCAGCTCGCGCGAGAGGAGATCTACGAGCAGGCCCTTTCCGGGATGGGCGAGCGGGCTCTGCTCTTTTGCGATCGCGGCGCGATGGACGGCAAAGGCTATATGCCGGAGGGAGACTTCGCGCGCCTTGCCGCCGAGGAGGGGACGAGCGAGCCGCGCCTGCTCGCGCGCTACGACGCGGTTTTTCACCTCGTCAGCACCGCCGTCGACGCGCCGCGCTTCTACACGCGCGAGAACAACGCGCTGCGCTTCGAGCCGCCCGAGCGCGCGGCGCAGGTCGACCGCGCCATCCTCGCCGCTTGGAGCGCGCACCCGCGCCGCTCTATCCTCGACAATTCTACCGACTTTGAGGGGAAGCTGCGGCGGCTTACTGCGGGGGTGGCGGCGGCTCTGGCGGAGGAGAACGGTGAGACATCGTGAGGGCGACACGGGCGCGGAGCACCCGGGCGCGGAGCGCCCGGTCGGGTATCGCGCGGGCGAGCAGAGCTTGGGCGGGGAAGGGGAGAAAAAATTTCGCGCGGCCCCTTGACAAGCGCGAAAAAACGTGTATAATAGAAATGCCGCGAGAGTGGCGGAACTGGCAGACGCGCACGTTTGAGGGGCGTGTGGTACACACCATACGGGTTCAAGTCCCGTCTCTCGCACCAAAAAGAAAATCCGCCCACCCGGGCGGTTTTCTTTATAATCCCGTGCGGGGTAAGGCTTCGCGGCCTCTCGGCGATCGGGCGAATTTTTCCGTTTTCTGTAAATTTTTTCCGTTTTCGGG
>CAZYCC010000131.1:0-3239 GCA_964645985.1 uncultured Lachnospiraceae bacterium
CCGGGGAGCGTGCCGCCCGCCGCGTTGGTTCTCGCGCCGTCCTCGCCCGCGACATCGCGAACGCCCTCGGTGAGGTGGAGTAGCGAGGCTGTTCTTTTTTGCTGCGCAAACAATGCGCCGCCCTCGTCTCCCTGTCCTGTTCTCTCCCCGCCGCGGCGATATTCCTCTCAAAATACCCCGCGCGATTTTCCGTATCTCGCGCGCGACTTTTCCTCCCGCCTCCGGCGGCGCCCCCGCCAAATGGTTCGCTTCTCGCGGGGATTTGGCAAGGCGGGAATTGATTTTCCGTTTGCCCCCGCTTGCGCGATGTTTCCTCGAGCGAAAACCCCTCGCGAGAGGGGTTTTCTTGCGCGAGTATCACTTGGTTCTACGGCTTGCCGCGCGGCGTTTCCTTTGCGCGAAGGATTGTAAGTTTTTTATGCCGTGTCGAACCTCGCTGTTTGTTATACTTGAGTTTACCGCATACCCCGCCGATTTCTCCCCGGAAAAGAATCCCTGCGCGATCTCCGCGCACCCACGCGAGGAAGGGAGACATCGCGCCGGAGGCATCGTCGCGCCGATGTTCGCACCCCGCGCGGGGAAGGGAAGCGCCTCGGGCAAAGTTCCCTCTCGGGGGTTTTCTGCACGCGAGTCGGTGGCACAAGGCGCGCGTGGAGATTTCTTTCCCGCGCGAGCGCGCGCGTTATCTCTAAATTGAATGAGGA
The DNA here is from genome assembly GCA_964645985.1 of uncultured Lachnospiraceae bacterium. Classification (GTDB taxonomy): domain Bacteria; phylum Bacillota; class Clostridia; order Oscillospirales; family CAG-272; genus CAZYCC01. Next base: position 705 of record CAZYCC010000131.1, read on the forward strand.
ACCCCGCCCCGCAATGATGAACCCACCCCATAATGAGAAATCCCACCCACCGCCTCGGTGCGGAGAGATCGTACTGATCTCCGCCCGCGCGGGGAAGGGAAGTTTCTCATACGAAAACCCCTCGCGAGAGGGGGTTTTGCTGTACTATTCTTTCGGCGCGCTTTTCGGAGCACATCCATCGCACATTTTGCCGGGTACTCTCGCCTCGGATTGTACCCTTCGCGCCGCTCGCCGGAGGACGCGGCGGTTCTGCGCGCCTCGCAAAAAAGCGGAGCGCTTATTTTTTCTTTTTCTCCTTCTCCCCTCCGCGCAGGCGCGCGAGGAGCGTGCCGAGGAGAAACTTCGGCAGTTTCATCATCCGCCCGAGGCGGGACGGCTCCTTGATGAGGCGGTAGAGCCACTCGAGGTTGAGCCGGATGAACGCCTGCGGCGCGCGGTTCACACGCCCCGCGAAGACATCGAGGCTGCCCCCGAGCCCGAGCGCGACCCCGGCGCGCAGGTGCGCGCGGTTGCGCGCCATCCACATCTCCTGCGCGGGCACGCCGAGGCAGACGAAGAGGATCGCGGCGCCGCTCGCGTTAATCTCCTCGACAACGGCGTCGCTCTCGCGCCCTTCTTTTGCGAAATACCCGTCGTGGCAGCCGACGACGCGCAGCCCGGGATATTTCGCGGTCATCTTTTCCGCCGCCTCCTCGGCGACGCTCACCGCCTCATCGCTTGCGGGTTTTCCGCCGAGGAAAAACACCCCCGCGCCGCTTTGCGCGGCACTCGCGAGTGTGCGCTCGGCAAGATCTATCCCCGCGACTTTGCCTTTGGCGAGCGGACGCCCGAGGATTTTCGCCGCGAGGACGACCCCCGCGCCGTCCGGGATGATGAGGTCGGCGGAGTTGATGAGTGCGTAGTTGTCCGGCTGCTCGACGCAGAGCTGGACGATCTCGGCGTTGGGCGTGTGGACGACGCGGCAGCGCCCCTCACCCGAGCGCGCGGCAAACTCCGCGACGATGTCCGCCGCCTCGTCAAGGTCGACGTCGTCAAAGCGAACCCCGTGCACCTCGATTTTCCGAGGGAGGCCGACCTCTTGCCCGGCGCCTCGCTCGCCCGCCCTGCCTGCGCTCTTCTCGATTAAGTCACTCATTCACTCCCCGCGCCCAAGCGCTCCTCGTCTATCTTTACCTAACTCGGGAGAACTTGTCCGCCCCCCGGCACCCCGCCGCTACCCCTCTCACGCACAGTCTTTGCCCGACTTACCTGTGTCCTGCGGCGATCCTCTCTCGCGCCGATTTTGCGCGAAATTCTGTACACTCCCCGTTTTTACAGAAATATAGCGCGGAACTCCCTTATTCTTTGGAGATCCCCTATTCCCGCGCCGGGCAGTTTCACCGAGCGTGGCGCACTCGCCACCCTGCTCTTATCGCCTAAGCGCTTTGACATTTCCGGAAAAAGTACTATCGCGCGTCGATGCCCTCGTCAAAGCGGACGGGGCGAGCGAGCTGCGCCGAGCGGAACGCCGCTTGCACTGTGCGGATAACCATGCGCGATTGCTCCCAGCGCACGATCTGCTCGGCGCGCCCGTCGATTGCCGCGACAAAATTGCGGTAAAAATCGTGCACGTCGGCGACAGGCCGCTCGACCTCGTAGCTCTCGGTGGTGATCTCATCGCGCGGCGCCATCGTTTTGGTGATGCCGGCGGCGGTTTGCACCGGCAGGACATCGCTTTCGTGCCAGTGTGTGCAGACAACGACCTGCGCGCACTCTCGCCAATCGTGGATAATCGCGGTGCCCTTCAACCCTTGCAGATAAAAGCGCGGCAGCGAAATGAAGTTAAGTGTGCCGACCTCGATGTAAGCGGTTGCGCCGCTTGGGTAGGTAAGGACAAGGCGGAAGCCGTCGTCCACCTCGAAGTTGGTCGTGTGGATGAGCGTACAGGCGACGGTGAGCGGCTCGCGCCCGCCGAAGAGCAGCAGCATTTGGTCGATGAGGTGTACGCCCCAGTCAAGCAGCATTCCGCCGCCGAAGGCGCGCTTGCCGCGCCAGTCGGAAGGGATCCCGCGCGAGCCATGCACGCGACTCTCCACGCGAAAAATCTTCCCGAGCCGCCCGCTCTCGATAATCTGCCGCATCGCGAGATAGTCGACATCGAAGCGGCGATTTTGATGCACGGTAAAGCGCCGCCCCGCCTCCTTTGCCGCGGCGAGCATCTCGTCGAGCGAGGCGAGCGACATCGTCACGGGCTTCTCGCAGATGACGTGCTTGCCCGCGCGCAGCGCGCGGATAGAAAGGTCGTGATGGGAATCGTTCGGTGTCGCGATGACGACAATCTCGACTGCGGGGTCACCGAGCAGCTCTTCCACCGAGCCGTACGCGCGGATACCGCGCTCGCGCGCGAGGGCGCACCGCTCCTCGCGAATGTCATAGATACCGGCGAGGCGCACGACGTCGCTCTTCCCGATCTGCTCGGCGTGCCAGCCGCCCTGCCCGCCGTACCCGACGATGGCGACCGATTTTTTTGCCGCCCCCGTATCCGCGATCTGCATA
>CAZYCC010000132.1:0-3237 GCA_964645985.1 uncultured Lachnospiraceae bacterium
TTTACCATAAACCCGCGCGCTTTGCAAGAGAGATCTCCCGCGCGCGTTAGGCCTCATCCGGGGGCGAGGGGTCACGCACCTCGTCCGGGGGCGGAGGGTCGCGCGGGGGTTCGCCGCGCGAGGCACCGTCGCCCGGCGCGGGAGGTGGTGCGGCGGGGGGATCGCCGCTGCCGCAGCTCGAGCGGGCGGCGTAGATGGTCTGCGCAAGCGGGAGACCCGCGGGGCAGACATGGGTGCAGCAGCCGCACCCGGCGAGAAGACTCACCGAGCAGTCGGAAATATGCGCGCGCGCGGCATCATCAAGTCTGCCCTCGCGCACCGCGCGGTAGAGGCGAGAGGGCAAAAGCGCAGCGGGGCAGGCAAGCGTGCAGCGCCCGCAGTGAACGCAATCCCCGCGAAAATGCGCGCGCGGGGCGAGGGCGGGCAGAGGCTCCTCTCGCAAAAAGACCCCGCTCGTTTCCGATGAGACAAACAGCCCTCGCAGCGGCGCTTCCCGACGCTGAAGAGGCGGCCCGAGCAATACCGTTCGCCGCGAAAGATCCTGCGGGGGCGGGGCGTCTCCCCTCTCGCGAAGGAGCGCGTCAAACGCCGCGAGAAGGGGCGTGCCGAACGGGAGAAGTACCCCAGTCGGCGGCAGGCTCTCCCCCGCGAGAGTGACGACACGAGACATAGCCGGGGTGCCATCGACTAGCGCGAGATATACGGCGGCGAGCGTCTCCGGGTCAAGCGCGAGAATGCCCTCGTCAGCGGCGGACCTGCCGCGAGGCAGGGCCTTGCCGAGAGCGGCGGAAATCAGCGGGCGATCCGCCGCCCCGGGGTATTTTGTGCGCACGAGGACGGTTCTCAGCAGGGCTCGGTCGTAGGAAAGGCGCTCGAGCGGGAGCAGCGCCTCCTTGCAGTCGCTCTCGATGGCGAGGGTCGCCTCGCGCACGCGAAGAAGTTTGAGGAGAATCTTCAGCCCGCCGAGGACGGCGGAGGGGTTCTCGCAAAGAAGCCGCACGCCCGCGTCCATTTCCGGGACAGGGCGCACGGCGTTAAGAATGACGGTGTTCACCCGCCCGAGACAGCTCTCAAGGAGGTCGGCGAGCGGCGCTCCCCCCTCCCCGTAATTCGGAACGCCCGCGGCGCGAATCGCCGCGATCAGCTCCCGAGGCGATGCGTCAAGGAGCGATTTCGAGAAAGGGACCCTCGGCGCGGCGCCGCTTGAGAAGTCATTCTCGAGAATAATAGCGCCACTCTTACCGCCCGCCGCGCGCGAAATGCCGCGCACCCTGCCGCAAACCGAGCTGTGCAGAGGAGCGCCGCCTCCCGCACGATCGGCAAGGACCTGCCCCGAAAGGACCCTCTCCCCCGCGGCGGCGATTGGCGCGCGCGCCACGCCCCCCGCGCCAAGCGACAGGACGAGGCTCTTTTGCGGGGGGAGCGAGAGAATGGGCGAGTCGGGCGGGGGGCGTTTGCCGACGCGCACCCCCCCGCGAAAGGAATACACACTCACGGGAGCACTAGAGGCTGCGAAAAACGAGACCTCGCTCGGCGTTTCCGCGCGCCGCGGGAAAAAGCGCGGGGCGGGCGGCGAGGGTCAGCTATCCGGGGGACTGCTCGTCAAGGAGGAGGAGCAGGTCCGAGAGGAGGGTGTTTGAGACGAGCATGCCGGCGGGGGTGAGGGAGAGGCGGCCGCTCTCGGTTCGCACAAGACGGAGCGTTTGCCAGAGAGAAATCTTCTCGCGCAGCGCGGCGCGCTCGCGCGCGGTGAAAAAATCGAGTGGAAGCCCCTTCGATAGGCGCAGCGAAAGAATGAGCCGCTCCTCGCGCAGCTCGCGCGCGCTCATTATCGGGGTAGTGGCGAGATAATCGCGCAATGGTGGCGCGCCGCGCAGATACGCGGGCAAGCTTCGCGGCAGCGAGAAGCGGCGCGCGGCAAGGTAGGAGTGCGCGGCGGGCCCGATTCCGAGATATTGCTCGCCGCGCCAGTAGCGCAGATTGTGGCGGCATTCCCGCCCGGGGAGAGCGAAATTGCTGATTTCGTAGTGGACAAACCCCTCCCGCTCGAGAAATTCGCAGGCGGAGAGGTAGCTTTCTCGCACCTCGTCCTCCGAGGGGAGAGGGAGATCTCCGCGCGCGGCGCGGCGCCAAAAGGGCGTGCCCTCCTCCAGGGTGAGCGCGTAGAGCGAGAGGTGCGTCACGCCAAGGGCAAGCAGCCGCTCAATGGAGGTGCGCAGGCTCCGCGCCTCCTCGCCGGGGATACCGAACATGAGATCCGCCGAGAGGTTCGTGAAGCCCACCTCGCGCGCGAGGCGAAGGCTCTCGGCGGCATCGGCGAAGCGATGGATCCTCCCGAGCGCGGCGAGCAACCGGTCGTCCGCGCTCTGCACGCCGAGCGAGAGGCGGTTGACACCGGCGCGGCGCAGAAGGTAGAGCTTTTCGCGCGTTACGTTGCCGGGGTTTGCCTCAACCGTCCATTCGGATCCCTCGCGGGGGGAGAAAGTCTCCCGCACGCCGTCAAGCAGGCGCGCGAGCGTTTCGCTCGGGAGAGCGGTCGGCGTTCCCCCGCCGACGAACACGGTATCGACAGAGGGATCCCACGCGCCGCACCCGCCCTCATCGGCGGGAGCGCTCGCGAGATCCTCCCGCCAAGCGCGCATTTGCGAGAGCGCGGCGCGGGCATAGTCCTCCGCTCCCCCTCCCGCGAGGGGGAGCGAGTAAAAGTCGCAGTAGGGGCATTTGCGAACGCAAAACGGAATGTGCAAATACAGCCCAAGCGTCTTTGTCATCTCGCCCTTCGCGCCTCTCCCGCGCCGCTCCGCCCGGCGCGGCGGTTCCTTCATCTCCGCGTAGCCCCGGGAGAGCTCTCGCGCGGCGGCGCGAACAATTTCTCCTTTTTTATTTTGGCGGCCCGGTTTGCCGCTCTCGCGTCTTGGCGGCGTTTCGCTGCGCCCCATTTTTGGCCGCCTCGCGGGGCGGTTTTCCAAAATCCCCGCCGCTCCCGGGGAGGAGGACGGCGCCTTCCGGCTGTTCGGTCATCGCCGCGCCGATAGCGCGACGGGAACGCCCATCCACGGGGCTTGCCTCATTCGTCGAGTTTGAGGACCGCCATGAACGCCTCGGGGGTCACCTGCACGCTGCCGAGCTTGCGCATCCGCTTCTTACCCTCTTTTTGCTTCTCGAGGAGCTTCTTCTTGCGCGTGATGTCGCCGCCGTAGCACTTGGCGAGCACGTCCTTGCGCAGCGCCTTGACCG
>CAZYCC010000133.1:0-2941 GCA_964645985.1 uncultured Lachnospiraceae bacterium
TAGCAGTCGAAATTTCGGCAAAGCGCGGGTTCTCACACACCTTCCCCCGCAGCGGGGCAATGCAGATTACGACAGATGCAGTGGGGTTTTCCGAGAACTATATCCAGAAACGGCAGTTCGCCTCACGACAGGGGCAGTAGAGCTTCCCCGAAAACTAACCCTTAGAGGTAGCCGTCTCAATCACGACAAAACGGGGGTTTCCCCCTTACACCTCCCCCCCGGACGGGACGACCGCAATCTTGACACTCTCGCGCATTTGTGATAACATAGCGTATCGCTCGCGCGAGGGGTCGCGCGGCTCCCGCGATTTTTGCCGCTCGGGCGGTTTTTTACGGAGGTTACTATGTTCTCCCGCACCATTCGGTTGTGCGCGGCCGCGCTCACCGCCGCGCTGCTGCTCGCGCTCGCCGCGCTCATGCTGCCCCCGGCGCTCGCCGAGGATCTGCCCACCGAGGGGGATATTGAGGGGACGGCGGTGCATTGGGCGGTCGCGGGCGGCACCCTGACGCTCACCGGGACGGGGGATCTGCCCGATTACTATACCGGGGCGGATATGTTCGGCTACGCGCAGCGCCCGTGGGAGCACCTCACGCCGAGCATCCGCTCGCTTGTCATCGGCGAGGGGATCACCGGAACCGGCGTTTATGTCTTCCCGAATATGACCTCTCTCACAAGCGTCGTGATGGCGGACAGCGTGAGGACCCTTGGCAGCGGCAGCTTCCAGGGCTGCTCATCGCTCATTGTCCTGCGCGTGGGAGAGGGCGTCGAGTCGATCGGTTCGACCTGCTTTCAGCGCTGCTCCGGCCTCACCGCCGTTTCTCTTCCCAAATCCCTGCGGACAGTAGGGCGAGGCGCGTTTGACGGCTGCTCGTCTTTGCAGGCGGCGATTTATCCCGGGACCGAGGCGGAGTTCGCCGCGAGCGTCGCCGTCGAGCAGGAGGGCAACGATCTTCTTGTCGCCGCGCTGCGCTGCTCGGATACGCCCGCGACCGCGGGTCTGCTTGGCGAGAGCGCGTCTTGGTCTTTTTCGGGAGGGGTTCTGACCGTGCGCGGCACCGGGGATCTGCCCGATTTCCCGGCGAGCGCGGCGGGCGATCGCCCCTTTGCCTCCTTTGCCTCCGATATTCGCGCGCTCTCGCTTGAGGGCGGTATCACGTCGATTGGCGCGTATCTCTTCACGGGCCTGCCTGCCGTGACGACGCTCACTTTGCCGGACGGGATTACCGACATTGGCGAGGGCGCGTTCTCCTCCTGCGCGGCGCTTTCGCAGGTGTCGCTTCCCGGGACGCTCAAGAGCGTGGGGAAAAACGCCTTCGCAAACTGCCCGTCTCTCATCTTCGCCGTCCTTGAAATGACCGAGGAGGATCTCGCCGCTCTGCAAATCGCCAAGGGCAACGAGGCGCTGGAGAACTCCCTCAACATCAGCGAGCCGCCGCTCTTCAGCGGGACGCTCGAGGGCGGCATCACATGGGAGCGGCAGGCCGGCAAACTGACGCTGCGCGGCGAGGGCGCCATTTCGGACGGAGCTCTGCCCGAGCGCTTTCGCAATATTGATAGACTGGTTATCGACGAGGGCATCACGGCAATCGGCAGTGAGGCGTTCGCCGGCTTTGCCATGCGCGAGGTGCGGTTGCCGCGCAGTCTCGCGTCGGTCGGGCAGAGGGCGTTCACCGATTGCGCGAACCTCACGAATGCCCTCTATTCGGGCAGCGCCGAGGAGTGGAGCGGCGTTGCCGTCGCCGAGGGCAACGAGCCTCTTACCGCAGTTCTAGCCTTCGCGGATGAGCCTGACCCCGGCCCGATTGGCGGTCTCGGAGACATCAATCGCGACGGCAGCGTCAACTCGCTCGATCGCACCTATCTCGCCCGGGCCCTTGCCGGCTGGGGCGGCTACCCGCTGCCCGACGCCGCCGTCGCCGACCTCAACCGCGACGGCAGAGTCAACTCGCTCGACCGCACCTATCTCGCCCGGGCCCTTGCCGGCTGGGCAGACTACCCTCTGTGAGAAATCCCTCCCCGCGCGAAATACCTTTCGCCGCGGAACCCGCCGCGGCGGGTGGAACTACCATCAGAGGAACCCATCGCGATACCGCGATACGAAGATGGCTCCCCCGTCGGGGGATCGCTGCCTCGGGCGAACCCTTTACCGCGAACGGATCTACTGTCGCTGAGAGAACGCACCGTGGGGAAATCCCCGCCATCGGGAGGAACCCCCGCCAATGGGTGAAACCCCCGCTTGATTTTCGCGTTACTCTCTCGCCGGGGATGAACAACGCCGCCCCACCGGGCGGCGTTTTCTTTCGCCGCGCGATCTGCCCTCCGCGATATTCCCCCGCGGGGGAATATCGCCGCTGCGCGAGCTCTTCCTCTTGCAAAACCGAAGCTCGCGCGCCGTTTTCGCTGCCTCTCCGCCGCGAGTTTCGTTTTTCACGGGGCGAGGAGAAATCCGAAGGGCTACTGCCGCGTTTCTCCCCGCGCTACGCCGTTTCCGGCGGCAAAGCGCGTCATCTCCCCTCGCAAAAACGCCGCCCCCGGCGGCGTTTTCCGATACGCGCTCCCTCTCGCGTTATCTCCCGCAAATCCCGCGCGCGGCGCACGGAATTTTATGGCTTGGATTCGCGGTGTGAGTTCCGGTCCGTCCGCCCCGCGATCGGGAAAACGCATCTTCTGCGCGAGCACCGAACCTGCGCTCTCGTAGGTCGTTTGACCGTGGCGGAATGGAGCGAGAGACAGGAAGGCGAAACTCGCGGCATAGGAGCTTTAGCCTTATTTCCGCGCGACCTCGCCGTTTTCGTGTTGCATTTCGTGTTGCATGGCGGGGAACCCCTCCCGCGAGCGAAAGGATTTGCCCGAGCGGTGAGGAGCGGGGAAGCCTTACCCCGCACGGGATTATAAAGAAAACCGCCCGGGTGGGCGGTGGCGGCGGAATGGAGCGAGATAC
>CAZYCC010000134.1:0-2923 GCA_964645985.1 uncultured Lachnospiraceae bacterium
CCACGATGAAAGAAGAGTAGGGCGGGGTGTATGCGGGGTGGGGATGAGGGGATGACGCGCGGAGTGAGTGCAACAATGAAAGAAGAATAGCCCCCGCCCGCGCGGCGCGCGCGAAAGATCCACCGGGAGAGGCGAGCCGCCTCCGGGGCGAGGTTAGTGTGTACCAAAAAATCCCGCGACGCTGTCGCGGGATTTTTGCGCGGGGGAGGGAAGATTTCTCCGGGGAGAGACGCGCGCGCGGGCGTGGGGGAGGGACGCGCGCGGGGGCGGGAGAGGGACGCGGGGCGACCCCCCCCGGTTAATTTTACAAGTTTTCGCGATAGGGGGTTGCCGCCCTCCCCGCGCTCTTAGACTGCTCCTTTCCCACTCGCTTTGAGTAGATCGCGGCGCACATTCCGACCGGGCAGGGAATGTTCACCCCTCGCGGTTGAGGAGCAGGGCGTCGGCGAGCTCCCGGCGCAGGTTCTCGCGCAGGGCGCGGGGGGAGAGAATTTGCACGAGAGGCGCGTTGATGCGCGCGAAGCGCACCGCGTCAAGGTCATTGGTCATCGCGGTGAAGGTCACCCATTCGTGCGCGTCGCGCGCGCGCGTCGGCGGGTTAAAGTCACCCTCCCCCGCGTCCGTCACCTGTGCGATCGCCGCCGCGCTCACGCTCCCCCCCGGGGCGAAAGGTGTGCTGCCCTCGCTCTCCCCTTCCCCGGTGGCAGGTCCCGCGCCGATCTCAGCCGCGTCAGCTTGCGCAAGCGCGGCGGGAGGCGCGGATGTGTCAAGGAAGCGAACCTCATCGAAGGTCTCTATTACGTCGTCGACGAGGGTGCGCGCGACGCACATCTTGACGTGCACCTCCTTGCCCGCGTACATATACGGATGGCGGCGCAGGTAGCGCGGAATATCGAGCGCGGCGCCGCCCGACCCCGCGAGGCTCCGAAAATCGCGCGCCTCCTCCCGGAGGACTTTCAAACTTTGAATGCGGTCGAGGCGGTAGTTGGCGGCGTTATCGTAACTATCGTGATTGCAGATGACGTAATACTTCCCCTCGCGCATCGCGAGGAAATAGGGGCTGACCGTGTACTCGCGCACCTGCCCGCTCCCTCGCCGGCGCACGCGCAGGCGCTTGTCGGTGTCGTATGCGAGATAGTGAAAGGACACCTTGCGCCGCCCCCGGATCGCCTCGCCGAGAATCTCGATATTGTAAAAGAGCTCATGGTTTTCGTCTATATTCTGCGGGTAAATATCGACATCTTCTATTCCGCCGGGAAAGTGTTCGCTGCGCGTCTGCTTGATTTTTTGAACGAGGTCGCGGCGCGCCCGCGCGGAGATATGCGGCACCGACATCACCCCGTGCAATAGGAGCGTCGCCTCGCCGTCGGTGATGTCACTATGAAAGAAAAAGCCGGTTGCGACCTTCTGCGTCTCCTCCTCGCCGGTGCGCGGGTCGCGGCGAGTGCGCTCGTGCGTGCGGTATTCTATCGGGTACCCGCACTCGACAAGCGCGTCAAGGCACCGCTTGACCGTCTTGCGGTCAACCGTCACGCTATATTCGCTTTGCAGAAATTTGCCGATCTCATCCTGCGTAAGCGGGTGATCGTCGTCCGAGTGGCGGTGCAAAACCTTGAGGACGAGCGGCGCGAGCACTTTCTTGCTGCCGGATAACATAGCCACCTCGATGGCAACCAAACTTCCTCTCAATACAGTATACCGCGGGAGGGGGGAAATTGCAAGGCGGGGGCGGCGCGGGAGGGGAATCTCTCCCCTGCGGGAGAGCGAGCGGGCAGCGAAAAAGTTTCCCCGCCGCTCCCGCGCGAAACATCAAACCGCAAGGCGGCGCAAAGAGCGGGCGGGGCAAAGAGTAGGGCGGGAAGAGAGGCATCGCCTTGCAAAAAAGAAACCGCGGCGCGGTTTCCAGGGGCGTGGGGTCACTCGCCCCGCTCATACACGAAGCGCACGAGCTTGTAGCCGCCGCGCTCGTCGTAGAGGACAACGGTCGCCGGGATGGACTCGCGCATGGCCCTCATCAGCGTGTCGAGCGTGCCGCGGCTGCTGCCGTCCCAGAAGGCGATGACGAGCGGGTCGCCGCCCTGCGCGTAGTGCAGCATCTGCGCGTTGCGCCGTGGGCCGGCGCTCGGCCCGAATTTGTCCCACTGCGCGGGAAAGACCTTGCAGGGGATTTCGTGCTCGCGCGCGTAGCGCTCGCCGAGCAGATCCGCCCCCTCCGCGTGCCCCGAGACGATCTCGAGGGGCGTGCCGCCGAGGAGAAGCGGCGCGAGCAGACGGTCGAGCACACGCTCCATTAACGCGTAGTCGCGAAACGCGCGCGTGCCCGGGATAACAATCCTCGTTGTGCGTACCATACGAACCCTAAATCAATGCGCGCGCGGCGGGCGGTGTGCGGCGTGGGGCGGGGGGCGATCCCGCGCGGCGGGCGGTGCGGGGGTGTCCCCCTTCCTCCGGGAGCCTTCATTATACCGAACTTTTCCCGCGCTGTCAAGGGGCATCCATAAATCTTTTGTGAATGTGTTGTAGGTTATTCAATGCATAAGCCCCCGCGCGAGGGTTTTCCCTTCCGCACCGCGCTTCCCTTCCCTAGCGCGCTCGCGTGCCCGCGCGTTATCTCTCACGCGCGAGTCCACGCTCCTGCACGCGTGCCAGTGGTACCTGCTCATTGCCTTTTTGCCGCCGACCGCGCGCCGCACCCCCGCAGCGACTGCCCTCCTCACCGCGAGGAAACGAAGGTGAGGCGGCGTGCGCCGGAAACGCCCGCGCGCGGCCTTTCCCGCGCAAAACCTCCCCGCCGCATTTGCGGCGGGGAGGTTTTGGTATGTGCGTGAGGTTTGGCGCGCTCTGCTCCCTTATTCTCTCCCCCGCGCGTGGGGGAGGGGGCGCTCCCTTATTTTTGCTGTTGACTACACAAACCGTATTCTGT
>CAZYCC010000135.1:0-2875 GCA_964645985.1 uncultured Lachnospiraceae bacterium
TTCCCACCGCTTCCCGCGAAGTGCTCTCATGCCTTCCCCCGGCGCAGGAATCCCCGCACTTTAGCGAGGATCTCCCCGAAGGTGCGCTCGCGCAATAAGGCGAGAGCGCCGAAGTAGACCGCGACCGACACGATAAGCTGCAGCGCGAGGCGCGCGATCGCCGGCACCGGCAACCGCCCGAGGGCGAGGCAAAAGGCGAACATCACAAGCGCGGCGAGCGCAATTTTGCCGTTGCGACGCAGGAGCGCGCCGAAGGAGATGTACTCGCGCGCGAGGACGAACTGCACCGTGAGGACGGTGACCTCGGAGAGCAGCGACGCCGCGGTCGCGCCGTAGATGCCGAAGCGCGGGATCAGGGCGAAGTTGAGCGCGATGTTGAGCACCGCCCCGCCGACCGTCGCAGCCGTGTAGCCCTTATCCTTGCCGACGGCGAGCAGCAGCTGCACGCCAAGCAGGCTGTTGAACGAAGTGCAGAAAATCAGCGGGGAGAGGATAACCAGCACACGCGACACTTCGGCAAACTCCTCCCCGAGGTAGAGCGGGACGAAGGTGTCGGCGATGCCGACGATGCCGAACGCCATCGGCAGCCCAAGCAGCAGTGTGAAGTCGGCGGACTTGTTGATATAGGTTTTAATGCCCTCGCGGTCGCCCGATGCCTGCAGATTAGAGATGCGCGAGAGCAGCACATAGCCCATCGATTGCAGCAGGCCCACGATCATCTTGACGATGCGGTAGGCGTAGTCGTAGATACCGACGTTGTCAAGGTTTGGCGTGAGGGTGCCGAGCATCGCCTTGTCGGCGAGCGAGTAGAGGTAGCTCGCCGACTGCGGGATGAAGAGCGCGAAGGACTCCTTTAATCGCTTGAAGATGGCGAAGTGGTGAAACTGCCGCAGAGGAAGCAGATACCGCGGCAGCAGCAGCCACATCGAGAGGTTGCCGAGCAGGTCGCTTATGCAGACGAGGAAGATATATTTGCCAAGGTCGCTCGGCTTGTGAATGAAGGCGAAGAGACAGATGACAAAGAGGATTTTGACGATGAAGTTGCGGACCGTGACGAGCTTGAAATCCTCCACGCCGTTGAAAAACCATGTGATCTCAAAGCCCGAGCTCACCACCGTGATGAGGTTGATGAGGAAATAGCGGCTGAACTCGTGCGAGATACAAAAGAGCGGGATGTAGACTCCGCAGACCGGGATGAGGAGAAGCAGCTTGAGAAAAATAATTTCGTACGCCGTCTGCGAGAGCTTCACGCGGTCATCGCGCACATAGGCAATCTTGCGGCAGCCGTAGAGCGAGGTGCCGACCGAACCGAAGACGGTGAACAGCGTGACGATCGACTCGACAAAGGAGTGCACAGAGCTCTGCGAGAGCCCGAGCGTGCGCGTTAGGTAAGGCGTCGTCAGGATCGGCAAACAGGTCGTGAACAACTGGAAGACCATATTGTACACGACATTCGCCGTCAGCGAATGCGAGGTTTTCGCCTTTTCTTTGGGTTTCACGAGGGAGAGGGCTATATTCGTCAAACCGCCGGCAAGCGGCGTGGAGCGCGGGAGGAGCGCAGACCGTGACGCGGCGGGATAGGTGAAATCAGGGGCGCGGGGGGCGGTGTGGCTCCCCGCAAGTAAGGGAGAAGCGCGGCGGGGGGCGCGGGGGAGCTTATTCCCCCGCGTACAGGTACTCCGGCAGAGCCCGGGCAATGATCTCGACCTCGGCGACATACTCCGGGCGGGTGTAGAGGCGGGTGTTTTTCACCGAGACGGCGGGGTTAAAGTACTCGCGCTCGTGCGGGCAGGGGCGATTTTCAAGACCGGCGAAGCGGACAATGCTCTCGCGCGTGCTTTCATAGCGGAAAACGAGATCCTCAAACCTGACCCGCAGAACTTTCGCCGATCCCGGCGGCGCGGGGCGCTCGAGCGCGCGCAGACGGCGGTACTGCCGCGCGAAAAGAGCGGGGTCGGTGGCGTAAATAACGCAGCCTTCCCCGCCAGGCCAGACATATTTGTTGAGCAAAAAGACATCGCGCGGGTCGCGCTCGACGACGACCGCGCGCAGCTCATCTCCGAAATAACGGTCGACGCGGTGCAGATTGTGCGGCAGGAGCAGCTGATCGAGCAGCAGATCCTCCCCCTCCGGGTTCATCATCGCGAGAATATCGGAAAGGAAGCGGCGCGCGGCGGCGAAAAACTCCTCCGCGGTGGGGTAGGCGAGCAGGGTTTGCTTTGCCCGAACCGGGCGCTTCAGCTGCACGCGCCCGAAGGTCGCCACTTTGACAAGGCGGCGGAGGATCAGTTTCCCCACCATCGCGGCGTTCGGGCGCTCCTGCATATACCAATAGCAGGGCGAGGTCCCCTCGACCAGCTCCTGCGCGAGCTGCTCGCAGCGCGCGTAAAACCCCTGCCCCACGATATGCTTATAGTCGCCGACCCACCAAAAGGGCTTGTCGTACAGCTCCTTCATGCGCGAAAGAAACGCGCGGATCGCCTCATCGCAGCGCAGGGCGTTGCCGCCGACGAGCAGCTTGTCCTCAAGGTCAAAGAGCCCATCCGGGCAATGGAGGAAGACATACTCGAAGCTGCCGTAGCGGTTGCTCACCCCGTGAAACTCGCGCAGCAGATCTGTCACGGCGGACGAGCCCGACCCCATATACCCGCAGGGCACAAAAATACGCGGCATAGGAAAAACGCAAAAGCAAACGATAACCCGCAGGACGAGGGCAGTATAGCATAAAAAAGCGGGGATGTCAAATCGCTCTTCGGCGAGCGAAAAATGTTAGCGGCGGTCGGCAAGGAGGGTGTCCGCGCGGCATTCCGGGGCGGAATGGAAGCAAAGGCGCAAAAACCTCCCGGCTGCAAGGACCGGGAGGTTTTTCTCATTA
>CAZYCC010000136.1:0-2838 GCA_964645985.1 uncultured Lachnospiraceae bacterium
CTCGGTGGGATCCTTTGCCTCGTGATGGGTCAGGGTGTGACCGGTCGCGGGAATGGTGACCTCGTCGAGGGTAGTCGGCTTGGTGCCGGCGGCATCGAGGTAGAGTTTGCCCTCCGCGTCGGTATAATACTCTTTGTTACCGGCTTCCTCGCAGGTCGCGTCCTTTGCGGGAACGAGAGTGAGAACGCCGCCTGTCACGGTAATCGTAGCGGGAACGACCATCGTGCCGGTGATGTCGACCTCGTAGGGGTCCTCTTTCAAAGCATAGTAAAATTCTTCTATTTCGCCGTTGATGGTAGCCTCGCCGCGCGCCGCCTCCGCGCTCACCTCCAGAGTGACGGTTCCGGCAATGAAATCTTTCGTTACATTTTCATTGCCACCCGACGCGCCGTCCTTCGTGGCGACCCCGAAAACTTTCCCTCCTGCCACATTGACACCGCCTATGATGATCCCGTTCTCCGCGGTTCCGGGCTTAAAACTGTTCTCGGCGATCGTGATGCCCTCGGGGAGAGTCAGCTTTACGGTCCAGCCGTTGACGCCCTCGGCGGGCAAGTTCGAAATCGCAAGGGCGAGATTCACCGTGCCGCCCGCCGGAACTTCGGTGGCGGAGGGGGTCAGGGTTACTATCGCGGAACCGGCGACGGTTTCGGGTTCGGCTGCCAAAGCCGGAAAGGTCGCCGCAGAAATGACCGAGGTTAGCGTCAGCAACGCCAGTAACAGCGCGAGGAAGCGAGGAAGAACGTGATCGGTCGCTAACATAGAAAGCTCCTTTGAATCGGGAAAAAGTTCTCATATAAAGCCGCCGGGAGCGGCTGCCGAGGGGAAACAAAAACCGTGAGGGACAGATAGCCATTCCTATCCCGATAGCACAACCCGCATACGCTCAAGCGGTTACTCTTCGCGATGGGCAGCTTGCGGCCGCGAGAGTAGTATAGCACATCTTTTCGGGAAAATACAGCCCCTTTGTGCGCGATTATTTCAATTGCGCCCCTCCGCGAACCCCCGCGCCACCAACTCCCGCTTAGCGATTCCCTCGCATTCTCGCCTTGCCTCTGCCGCGCCGCGCCGTCTAAAATCACACGCGCTCCCGCGCGCCACGCCGCGCGGCGGCACGATGGCGCGTTGAGCGCCACGCCCTCGGGAGCGAGGGCGAAGGAACCATACACGAAACCTCCCCGCCACATTCGCGGCGGGGAGGTTTCTTACACTATCTCATTGGAGTTTTGCTATGCGCTGCTGCCCGCGCTTCGGTTTTCCTTTACCCCTTTGGCACGACCTCACCGTCGATTTGGACGGTGAGGTTGCCGTTATCCCCTTCTGGAGTACTGCCAATTTGCGGCTTGATAAGGTTGTACACATTCTCGGAGGTGACATCCGCGTCATTGTTTTTGCAGCCGCTAAAATTCACAGTGGAGGTTCCGCCGCGCGCCGTCACATAAAACCCTCCGGAAAAATTACATCCGGTAAACGTGACAAGCGGTGAGCTAAAAGTCGCGACGCTGTTGCCGATCAATTGACTTTTCAGCGGGAAACCCCCAAGGTTTGTTGACTTCAAAAAAGTGACATTTTCAAAGGTAGAGTTTCCGTAGCAGACTGTGCGCCCGCCCTTGAATGTGCTATTTTTCACAAACAAAGTTGTGCCGGGGTCATCCTGCCCAATGACATATGCGGCTTCAATGGTGCTGTCCTCAATGACCAAATTTACGCCGGCGGGTTCCACATATATCCCATACGTCGCGCCGGAAATGGTTGAGTTTTTTATCGTCAGCGACTCGGCGCCGCCCACCGCGAGAGAAGTACTGTATTCTTTTTTGCCGCCGCCGGTGATCTCAACATGATCTAAAACGAGATTTCCCTCACGGAACGATAGAACGTGGTTGTGACTATCGTTGGGTATATCCGTTCCGTCAAATTTTAGGTTGGAAAATGTTACGGTGTGCCCTTTCCCCGGGGAGAGATCAAAGCCGTTTTTGTGGCTTGCGGTGTCGTAATCGGTCGTTACATGAATGACGGTCTCGTCCGCTCCCTCGCCCGAAATTGTGATGTCGGCTTGCGGAAGCGTCTGTGGCAGACCGAAACTGCCGCTGCCGAGCAGGATGTCATCGCCGTCCTGTGCGCCCGCGAGCGCCTCGTCCAGCTCCTCTTGCGAGTGGATAGCGCTAAGTTCAATGTTCTCGTCGTAATCTATCCCGAAGCTGTCGCTCTCATACGGGGCTTGCGTCGCGAGGACGTCGAGGCGGAAGCTCGCGCTCGGCGCGCTCTCGTCGTACCTATCTTTGGGGAGATTGTAGAGATTGTCGGGGTTCGCCTCCGGGTCGGCGACCACAACGCTGTCGGCGGGTTCCCAGTAGAGCACGACCTGCAGCAGCTCGCTCTGCGTGCGCGGCGGCAGCACGCCCTGCGCGGCGGTCTCGCCCGCGCCATCGGGGATCGATTCCCACAGATTTTGGCGCTCCTCCTGCGTGGTAGGCGTGTCGCTCAGCTCCCGTGCGACCTTCCATTTAACCCGCTCGAGAATGTTCGGCACGCCCTCGGCACCGGTGTTCTCCGCCTCCACGCGCAGCGCATATTTGAGCGCGAGCGTCCCGTTGTTCGCGATGGCGAATGGCACGCTCGTGAACATCGCGCCCGGCTCCCAGAGAAATCCGTCAAGGTCGAAAATTTCCTTGTCCTGTAGCGACGCGTTGTCCCCATCGACGATGTCGACATCGAGGTTGCCCGCCGTGATGGTGGTCTCACCGGTTTTTGCTTCGTCCGAGAACCACGCGAAGGTGGTGCCGACAAGCATCGCGACGCAAAGCAGCATCGCGAGGGCGCTCGCCGCGAGGCGCGCGCGGG
>CAZYCC010000137.1:0-2679 GCA_964645985.1 uncultured Lachnospiraceae bacterium
GGGCGCTCCGCGCAATTCCCCTCCGAGCGCAGCGCGTGCCGGAAACCCGGAACTCCCGCTCCGCGGGGGTTTTGCGCGAGGTAAAACGCTTTCCGAAAAAGTTTCTCCTCCCCTTGCATTTTTCATTCTCTTGTGCTATACTCTTTTTCACAAAATGCGGACACTGCGCGGCGGCGGCGGCGCGGAGAGGGCACCCTATGGAAACTGAGTTGCGCGCGCGCGGCACTCGCGCCCGGCGAGTGAGATATGTTTTGCGCGGGGCGGTGGCGCTACTGCTCGCGGTGATCCTCGCGCTGGGAGCGGGTGCGCCCGCGCTTGCGCAGAGCGAGGGCGGGGCGGGAAACCCGGCGGCGTCGGGAGATCTGCCGCCCGCGGAAGCGTCCGGCGCGGCGGACCCCTCCTCCGGGAGCGAGGGAACCGAGCCGACCCCCCCACCCGCCGATGGGGGGAACTCTCCCGCCGATAGCGGCGTGACCTCCGGAGAGGTGCCAGAGCCTGAGCCTGAGAACTCGGGCGGCGCGACCTCCGGCGAGGCTCCCGCGCCGCAGACCTACACGGTTAAGTGGTCGGTTGACGAGGAGATTATCGGCACCGATACGGTCGCCGCGGGAGAAATGCCCACGCCCCCGGATGTACCCGACTTTGACGATGCCGAGGCGCACCACACCTTCACCGGGTGGCAGCCGGCGATCGCTCCGGCAAGCGCGGACATCACCTACACCGCCGTTTTTGAGAGCGGCCCCTTGCCGCCGCAGATCTTTACGGTAACCTGGGTTGTGCGCGGGGTCTCCACCACGGAGAGCTACCCCGCCGGCGAGATGCCGACCTTCAAGGGCGCGCTCGACGGCTACAGCGAGGGCGGGGTTGAGTATTCCTTCCAAGCGTGGGACCACCCGATCGCCGCGGTCGCCTCCGATGTCACCTACACCGCGCTCTTTGCCGCGAACTACACGGTGACGTGGGTGATCGAGGGCAGCACAAGCACCGAGCGCTACCCCGAGGGCGAAATGCCCGCCTATAAAGGGACGCCGGCGAAGGCTCCCACCGCCGAGCGCGAATACCGCTTCAAGGGCTGGAGCCCGGAGCTTACCCCGGTTGCCGGAAACGCCACCTACACCGCGCTCTTCGAGGAGGTCGCGCGCGCCTACACGGTCACATGGGTCGTGGGTGAGGAGACGATAAGCGAGAACTATTCCTACAACGAAACCCCCTCCTATAAGGGCGATCCGCCCACGAAAGAGGGCGGGGTCGGGCAGTCCTTCACCTTCACCGGGTGGGAACCGGCAATCGCGCCGGTGACGGCGAACGTCACTTACACCGCGGTCTTCTCCGGCGGCGCGCGCACCTACACGGTCACATGGGTCGTCGGTGAGGAGACGACGACCTCGCAGGTCGCCTTCGGCGAGACGCCGGTGTTCTCGGGCAGCACAGAGCGCGCGCCCGAGGAGGAGGTCGCCTACCGCTTCACCGGATGGGACAAGGAGCTGACCCCGGTGACCGGCGATGTCACCTACACCGCGCAATACGAGGAGGAGCCGCGCTCCTTCACCGTCACATGGGTAGTGGAGGGCAAGCGCACCGAGGAGACCTACGCCTACGGCGTGACGCCCTCTTTCAAGGGCACGCCCGAGAAGACGAGCGATGAGGAATTCCGCTACGCCTTTTCCGGCTGGGACAAGAAACTTTCCCCGGTCAAGGAGGACGCGACCTACATCGCGCGCTTCGATCGCACCCCGCTCACCGATCGCGGCGCGAAAAAGAGCTCTATCTTAGGCAGCCCCATCTTTTGGGTGATCCTCGTCATCGTGCTGCTGCTCTGCCTCGCGGTGATCGGTCTGCTCGTTCTGCAAAAGATCAAGCGCGAGGACCCCACCCGCTTCCCTTGGGCGGATAAGCTCCTCGCTGCCCTTCCCCTCGCGAAGAAAGAACAAGCGCCCGAACCCGCGCCGCCCTCCTCCGGCGCGGCAAGCGATCGCGTCCCGCCCGCGCGAGGAAATACCACAAGCGAGCACCCGCCGGTGCGGGGCAATACCACGAGTGAACGGATCCCGCCGGTGCGGGGAAACAGTTCCACGAGCGAGCGCCCTCCCGTGCGAAACGGCGCCACCGGCGAGTGGCCGACGGGGAGAAACAGCACAAGCGAGCGTCCGCCTGTACGAAACAGCAACACCACAAGCGATCGTCCCCCCGTGCGGAACAATACGACGAGTGAGCGCCCGCCGGTGCGAAACAGGAACACTACGAGTGAACGCCCTCCCGTGAGAGGGAATACCACAAGCGAGCGTCCGCCGGTGCGCGGGAACGGCAACACGACGAGTGAGCGTCCGCCGGTACGCGGGAGCGCGCGTGGCGAGCGGGGCGAGGATTCCCGCGAGAAGAAAGGCCCGTCGATCTGGGAAAACGACGACTGAGAAGAGAAAACGAAACCCCCTTGCGCCGCGCGGCGCAAGGGGGTTTTGCGTGAAGAGAAGAGCGAAACGGCATGAATCCCGCGCGGGGGGTGTAGCGCGCAAAACCGCGTAGTAGAGGGGGAGGGATACCCCCCTCGCGAGCGCAAGCGGGGCAGTGCAAAATCACGACAATCCTTACCCCGCTACCCGAAACACCCCATTCCCCGAAGGGCAGGGATTTGTTTCGTTTCCGAGAATCCTATCAATCTCTTTGTGCTTTCCCCGCGCC
>CAZYCC010000138.1:0-2678 GCA_964645985.1 uncultured Lachnospiraceae bacterium
AGGAGGCAAAATGCCTCGCCACTCACGCCGAGCTTGCTTCCTCCTGAGAGAGCGCAATCTCGCGATATTCCTCGCAGGTGCGCAGCAGCTCCGCGTGATTGCCGACCCCGGTAATTCGCCCCTCGTCCATCACGATGATGCGGTCGGCATCCCTCACCGAGGAGATGCGCTGCGCGATGATGATTTTCGTTGAGCCGCGCAGCTCGTCTCGGAAGGCGGAGCGGATCATCGCCTCTGTCGCGGTGTCGACCGCCGAGGTGGAGTCGTCGAGGATGAGGATCTTCGGCTTTTTGAGCAGGGCGCGCGCGATGCAGAGGCGCTGTTTCTGCCCGCCCGAGACATTTTTGCCGCCCTGCCCGAGGTCGTAATCGTAGCCGTCCTCAAAGGTCTGCACGAACTTGTCGGCTTGTGCAAGGCTCGCCGCGTGCTTTATCTCCTCGCGCGAGGCGTCCTCATCGCCCCAGCGCAGGTTGTCCTCGATCGAGCCGGAGAAGAGCACGTTTTTCTGCAGCACCATCCCCACGCCCTCGCGCAAGTGGTAGAGCGAGTAATCTCGCACATCGACCCCGTCGACGAGAACCTCGCCCTCATCGCAGTCGTACAGGCGCGGGATCAGCGAGACGAGCGTCGTCTTGCCGCAGCCGGTCGAGCCGATGATGCCGACCGTCTCGCCGGGCGAAATGGAAAGCGAAATGTCATCGAGCACCTTCTCCTCGCTGTTTTGGTAGTAGCGGAAGGAGACATGGCAAAACTCCACCGCGCCCTCCCGCACCGGCAGATCTTTTTGCCGGGCGTTGCTGTCGTCAAGGTCGGGCTTCTCGTCGAGAACCTCGCGAATGCGGCGGGCGGACGCCATCGCGCGCGAGAGATTCATAAAGAGCATCGTCACCATCATGAGAGACGAGAGAATCTGCGTCACATAGGTGATGAACGCCGAGAGGTCGCCGACCTCCATCGCGTTCGCCCCGCCGCCGTAGACCATCCGCGAGCCGATGTAGAGCACCGCTATCGTCGTGACGTTCATAAAGAGCGTCATCACGGGCGAGGTGAGGATCATAATTTTCGTCGCAGAGAGGCTCGCACTCTTCAGGCCGCCGTTGGCGCGCGCGAACTTCTTCTTCTCGAAATCCTCACGGACAAAGGACTTGACGACGCGAATGTTGGTGATGTTCTCCTGCACATCGCTGTTGAGCGCGTCGATTTTCTCCTGCACCTTGCCGAAGCGGGAAAATCCCGTGAAGACCAGCCCGAGAATCGAGAGCAGCATCAGAGGGATGGTCACCGCGAGAATGGCGGCGAGCGAGGGGCGCATCGAGATCGCCATCACGAGCGCGCCGATCAGCATCCCCGGTGATCGCAGCGCCATGCGCAGCAGCATATTGACCATATTTTGGATCTGCGTCACGTCGTTGGTCAGGCGCGTGACGAGCGAGCCCGCCGAGAAGCGGTCGATATTGCGGAAAGAGAAGGTCTGTACGCGGTCGAAGACATCCTGGCGCAGATCCGCCGCGAAATTGACCGACGCCTTCGCGCCGAAGTAGGCGCCGCCAACGCCGCCCGCCATCATCGTCAGGGCGATCAGCACCATTCCGAGCGAGACGAAGGTCGGGTAGGTCCAGCCGTGCGTGCTCGCGTTGTTGATGACGAGCGCGAGGCAGCGCGGCATCGCCATCTCGCCGATCACCTCAACGATCATGCACAGCGGCCCGATGATAAAGTACCGCAGGTAGGGCTTAATGTAAGGAATCCAAGTTGACATAAGAAAACAAGGGAGCAAAAACCGGGGAAATTCCGGGCAAATGCCGGGCAGACGCCGGGCAGACGCCGGGCAAAGCGCGCCCGGCAAACATCGCGCGCGGTTCAGTCGAAGCGAGAGCGCGGCGCAACCGAGGCGCGGGGAGGCGCGGACGAGGCGCGGACGCGGCTCGAGCGTAAACCGGGGGAGGATCGGGCAAGGCCGCTCCCGGGGAACCCCCCTCACGCGGGCCGCGCCGCCTTGCGGATATGAGCAAGCCGCCGTGGAGCAGTCCCTCGCGCCGAAAACCTCACGCGGGGTACCTCATCTTGCGGAGGTCGCCCGCGCGCCGGGAGGGACAGGCGCGGCGCGTCAACCGCCGCAAGGGGGGATCTCGGCTAGGCCCAGACCCTCGCAGAGCGTCTTGCGGGTGAAGAGCAGCAGGGTCATCAGCGTCTCGCGGTCCTGCGCGGAGAAACTCTCGTTAATCAGGCGGTCGATTTTGCCGATGAACGCGCGGTGCGCGCACTCGTGCTCGATACCCTTCTCGGTGAGGAAGACGCGCGTCACGCGCTGATCCTGCTCGTCCATCTCGCGCCGCACGAGGCCGTCGCGCTCCATGCGGCGCACCGTGACGCTGACGGTCGGCGCTTTGAGCCGCGTCGCGTCGGAGAGCTCGCACTGAGAGCTGCCGTCGGCGCGCACGAGCGCGCGCAGAATGGAGCGGTACGCGTCGGGGAGAGCCGCCTCGCCCGAGCTGCGGCGCAGCTCGGAGCGCGCGATGCGGACGATGTCGGTCATAATCATCAGCGGCTCGGAGTCGCGCGGCGGGCAGGGCAGCACGAGCGAGGCGTCTCTGCGCGCTCCGCGCGCAATGTCATTGCGGGAGGATTTCACTCTCATGGGGGGTTCCTTTCAAGGTCGCAAATATATACATCACCGG
>CAZYCC010000139.1:0-2566 GCA_964645985.1 uncultured Lachnospiraceae bacterium
TTCTCGAGAGAGCCGGGGGAGGGCTCTTTCGGGAAAGAGCACTCCTCGGGGACCCCGTGGTGGCGGTTCCCGCCACGGCAGCAGTAGGTGCGGCTCGCGACAGTGAAAATGACCGCGCAGTAGTGCAGTTTACCCGAAAACTAAATCTTAGAGGGAACAGTCGAAATTTCGACAAAGTGCGGTCGCCTCACACCTTCCCCCGGAGCGGTGCAGTTCAAATTACGACCGGGGCAGTTCAGATTACGACAGGGTCACTCGGGTTTCCTGAAAACTATATTTAGAAACAGCAGTTTGCCTTACGACAGAGGCAGTGGAGTTTCCCCGAAAACAACATCTTAGAGGTAGCAGTCGAAATTTCGACAAAGCGGGGTTTCTCAAAAAATATCCCCCCCCCGGAGCGGGTACGCTCCCGCAAACTGAGGCGGCAAAATGCCGCAAGAGGGGGATGCCCCCGCAATGAGGCGGGAAAGCGCCGCAAAATCGCCCCCTCACATTTGCCCGAAATACGCGTCCACCGCGCGCTTGACGCGGCGCTCGGCGTCGGAGAGGGGCGTATCCTCCATCGCGTGCGCGGCGGCGTCGAAGCGGCCGCCCCCGCCGATCGAGGACATGATCGCCTGCACATTGACCCGCCCGCGCGAGCGCGCCTTGATGTGCACCGTGCCGCCGATGCGGAAGAGGACAAAGGACGCCTCCACGCCGCGCGCGGTCAGCAGATAGTCGGCGGCGCGCGAGCCGATGCTCTCCTCGCTCGGCAGGATTTTCTCGTCGCGGTTGACCGAGATCACCACCCCCTCGCGGTAGAGCGCCGCGCCCTGCTCGAAGCTTGCCTCGCGCCGCATCGCGCTCATTTCCGAGGAGAGCAGGTTTTCCTGCACGCGCGCGGGGTCGGCGCCCACTCCCTTGAGATACTGCGCCGCCCCGAAGGCGCGTGGCCCCGCCCCCACGGTGAAGTTTTTCGTGTCAAGGAGAATCCCGGCGAGCAGCAGATCCGCCTCGCGCGCGCGCAGAAAGCCCTTGGGCAGCAGCGCCTCGAGCATCTCGCAGACCATTTCGCAAGCGCTAGAGGCGCTCGGGTCAATATAGGAGAGAACCGGCGGGGGCGAGAGCTCCTCCCCTCTTCTGTGGTGATCGATAATGACCGTGCGCGCGGCGGCCCCGGCAAGGTCGGGCGCGGCGAAGCGGCGGGGATTGCTCGTGTCGACCGTGACGAGGAGCGTGCGCGGCGTGAGCTTTTCCATCGCCTCAAGAGGCGTGAGGATTCTGCCGCGCAGCCAGTCGATTTTATCAAGCAGAGCGATGGCGCGGCGGATGTTGAAATTTGCGTTCCCGGTCACCAGATATACCGGGAGGTTCCGCGCGCGCGCGAGAACGGCAACGCCGACCGACGCGCCGAAGCTGTCGTAGTCGGGCGTGGCGTGCCCCATGACAATGAGCTTGTCGGCGCTCTCAAGCTGCGAGAGCAGCTGCTCTCCCGCCATGCGCGCGCGTACCTTGGAGGAGGACTGCACCGCCTTGCTGTTGCCGCCGTACTTGACATAGGAGCCGTCATCGCCGCGCACGAGCGCGCACGCGCCCCCGTCCTGCTGCGCCCCCGCGAGCGCGGCGTCCGCCTCCGCCACCCGCGCGGCAAGGCTTCCGCTTTTTCCCGACACACCGATTGACGCGGTGATCGTCACCGGGCTGCGCTCGCCGGTATCGACCTCGGCAAGGCGGTCGAGAACATCAAAGCGCCCGGCAAGAAGCGACGACAGCTTATCCTCGGTAAATAAAATGAGAAATTTGTCGCGCTCCTGCTCCTCGAGAATGCCCTCGAGCTCCTCCGAGAAGCGCGAAACGACGTCGGCGATTGCCGCGGGGAGGCGGCGCGTGTCGCCGGTCAGGCGCAGAATATCATCGAGGTTGTCGATAGCGAGCGAGAGCACAACCGGGTTGCACGCCTCTTTTTCCTCCCGCAGGGCAAGGATAGGCCCGCGGTCCTCAAAGAGGATGGCGAGCGGCTTTTCCCCGCCGCGCAGCGCGATGCGGAAGGGCGTGGCGAGGAAGGGCGCGCCGAACAAAATCACCTCGCGCGCTCCCGCCTCTCCCTCCTGCCCGGAGAGCAGCACGCCCGCCTCCGGCAGAACCTGCGCGAGCCGCACGCGCCCGCGCGGCCGCAGCTTCCCGTCCGAGAGCGATTGCAGCGCCTCGTTTGCGAAAATGACCGTCCCGTCGTCTCGAAAAACGCCGACCGGCATCGGCATACGCCGCAAAATGGGCAGCCCCCCCGCGAGCATCTGCTCGCCCGCCTCGCGCCGCCGCGAACGGGTCGCGAGGTGCACGATGAGCAGCACCGCGAGCAGCAGCAGGTAGACAAGGAGAATCCCCCCGCCGACCCGCCTCGCCGAGAGGCCTCCCTCTCTTCCCGAGAGGAAGAGCAGCAACCAGGCGAGCGCGAGCATCCCGCCGCCCGCCATAGCTGCCGCCGCAAACGGCGATACCCGCCTCTCGCGCGCCCTCTTCTTGTCCGAATGTGCCATATAAAAAATCGGGAGTGGTTAGTTAGTGGTTAGTGGAAAGTGGTTAG
>CAZYCC010000140.1:0-2452 GCA_964645985.1 uncultured Lachnospiraceae bacterium
GAGCCGGGGGAGGGCTCTTTCGGGAAAGAGCACTCCTCCGGAGGAGCGTGGTGGCGGTTCCCGCCACGAAAATAGTAGGTGCGGCTCGCCGCAGTGGAAATGACCGCGCGGGAGTGGGGGTTCCCGAAAACGATATTTAGAAACGGCAGAGGAAATTACGACCGGGGCAGTAGGGTTTTCCCGAAAACTACATCTTAGAGGTAGCAGTCGCAATTTCGACAAAGCGGGGTTTCCCACACTCCTCCACCCGCAGCGGGGCAGTTTGCCTCGCGATAAGGACAGGGGGATCCCCGGGAGAACTAAATCTTTTGCGGGTGCCGCAGGCAAATGAGCTCGAGCGCTTGCCCGAGCACCTGCCTCGCGGCAAGAACGGCCGCCAGCCGCCTCGTGCGATCCTCTTCCCCGGCGGACAAAATGGGGCAGGCGTGGTAGAAGCGGTTGAACTCGCCCGCGAGCGCGAAGATATAGCGCGTGATGACCGACGGCTCATACGCGGCGAGAGCCTCCTGCACCTTCTCGGGGAAGAGCGCGAGGGTCTTCAGCAGATCCGTCTCCTCGGGGGCGGCGGGAGTGGCCTGCGAGAGCTTGTCCGCGAGCGCGGCGGGGTCGGGGTCCCCGGCGCGGCGCAGAATGCTGCAGGCGCGCGCGTAGCTGTACTGCGCGTAAGGGCCGGTGTTGCCCTCGAAGGCGAGCGCGTCCTCGAGCGAAAAGGACATATCCTTCACGCGCGAGCCGGTGAGATAGTGGTAGACGACCGCGCCGACGCCGACAGCCTCGGCGGCCTGCTCGGGATCCTCAAGGTCCGGGCTTTTCTCGCGCATAATGTCGCGCGCCTTCTCGATCGCCGCGTTCAGCACATCGCGCAGCAGCAGCATATTGCCCTCCCGCGTTGAGAGCGCGACCCCCTCCACCGATACCATCCCGTAGGGCACATGCACGAGCTGCCCGACCCACGGGTAGCCCATCAGCTCAATCACCTTGAACCACTGCCGGAAGTGCAGGCTTTGCGCGGCGGCGGTGACGTAGATACACTTATCAAAATGATAAGTCTGCTTGCGGTAGACCGCGGCGGCGATGTCGCGCGTCGGGTAAAGGGTCGAGCCGTCCCGCTTCAAAATGAGGCAGGGCGGCATTCCGTACTCCGAAAGATCGATAACGGACGCGCCGTCATCGACCTTCAAAAGACCCATCTCGCGCATTTTGTCGACCTGCGCCGGCATCTTGTCGGTATAGAAGGATTCGCCTTGATACGAGTCGAAGGTAATGCCGAGCTGCCGGTAGGTCTTTTCGTATTCTTTGAGCGAGATTTCCTTGAAGCGCCGCCAGAGCGCGGTGTTCTCAGGGTCCCCCTGCTCTAATTTGTGAAATTCGAGCCGCGCGCGATCCTCCAGAGAGCGGTCGCTCTCCGCCTCGCGGTGAAAGCGCACATAGAGCGCGACGAGCGCGTCGACCCCGCCCGCCTCAATCTCCTCGGGGCTGCCCCAGAGGCGGTAGGCGGTGATCATCTTGCCAAACTGCGTGCCCCAGTCTCCAAGGTAGTTAATGCCGAAGGTGTCGCACCCCTCAAAAGCGTGCAGCAGCTTGAGGCTGTGCCCGATCACCGTCGTGCCGAGGTGCCCGATGTGGAAGGGCTTGCAGATGTTGGGCGAGGAGTAGTCGAGGACGATTTTCACGCGGCTGCCGTCCTCTCGCAGCCCCGTGTGGGAGGAGCCGTAATCGGGCGTGCGCAGAATGCGCGGCAAAAGCTCCCGCAGCAGATACTGCCCCGAGAGGAAAAAGTTGCAGTACCCCCCGGAGACCGCGGCGCGCTCCACCGCGGGCGAGGAAAAGCGCGAGGCAATCTCCCCGGCAATGCTTTGCGGGGATTTATGCAGAATCGGGCTGAGGCGAAAGCAGGGCAGCGCGAGGTCGCCGAGGCTACTATCCGGCGGCGTCTCCAGCGCCGACAAAATCTCCCCGGCCCCCACGCTCCCCCCGAGCGCCTCCTCCACCCCCCGCGCGATCAAAGACTTTATTTGCAACATAAAAACCTCAGTGGCAAGTATACCACAAGGCACCGGGCTTGTCAAGGAAACCCGCCCCCGCGGGGGGGGGCGGGGCAGTGCAAAATCACGATGAACGGCAGTTCCCTATCCGAAATACCCCGCACTCGAGGGAGCAGCGGAAATTACAACAGGGGCACCTCGGTTCCCCGAAAACAACATCTTAGAGGTAGCAGTCGAAATTTCGCCAAAGTGCGCTCTCCTCACACCTCCCCCCGAGCGGGGCAGTGCAGATTACGATAGAAGCACCTCGGTTCCCCGAAAACTAAATCTTAGAGGTAGCACTCGCAATTTCGACAAAGCGGTGTCGCACATTTCGACAAAGTGGTGTCGCACACAGACAGAAGCGGGGAAACGCGCTCTTAGCTCATGCCCTCGCTCACGCGGGTGATCTTGCGCACGCGCACGCG
>CAZYCC010000141.1:0-2442 GCA_964645985.1 uncultured Lachnospiraceae bacterium
TCTCCCTCTTGCACAATCCGATGATTTTTGGTATACTTGTGGTAACATTTTTCGCGAGAGGAAGAGGGAGGCCGCATGAGACCGAGAATTGCCGTCATTGGGCGCTTTGAAGTGGATTTCGAGCTGCACTTCCCGGCGCTGCCCGCCGCCTCGCACCTCGCGCGCGGGCGGGACATCTCGCGCCTGCCGGGAGGCTCAGGGCTCCTCGCTTCGGTCGCGCTGCGGCGGCTCGGCGCGGAAGCGTCGCCCGCCGGGCGGGTCGGCAAGGACGGCGCGGGGCGGCGCATCCTCGCCTTTTTAGAGGAGGAGGGGCTGGAGACGCACTATATCGTCGACGACCCGATTCTACCGACCGCGACCTTCGTGCGGCTCATCGAGGAGAGCGGCGCGACAGTTTGCCGCGACATTCTCTTTGAGGGCGCGGCGGCGCGCTATTCCGCCGACGACGCGGCGTTTGCCTTCCAGCCGCTCGGCTACCGCCCGGAGAGCGCCGGCGTCCTTGTTTGCGGGGATCTGCCAGACGATGCCGTGACGACCGCGCTCTCGCTCGCCGCGAAGCAATATCTGCCGGTGCTGCTCGACGCGACGCCGCCGCGCGCGGCGAACCTGCCGATAGGCGACCTCTGCGCCGTCGACATCTTCCTCATCGACGCCGAGGGAGCGCGCAACCTCACGGGGATGGATCCATCCGGCATGGAGAAGTGCCTCAAATGCTGCATCGCGCTCGCCTCGCTCGTGCGGGCGAAATATTACCTCATCAAGATGAGAGAGGGCAGCATCTTCCTCTACGACGGCACCTACCACCGCTTCCTTCCGGGATATGAGAGCGCGCACCCCGGCAGCGCGGTCTCGCACGGCTGCTTTGTCGCGGCGCTCATCGCCAAATATATCGCGAGCGGCAACATCCTGCGCGCGGGCGAGCTTGCCGTCGCGGCGGAGGCCCTCGCGCGCGAGCACGCCACCGGCGCCGCCACCCTCCCGACCTCCGCGATGGTCAAGAAATTCCTCGCGAGAGCGGGAGGAGAGGGGGAGGGGGAGGAATAGAGCACAGCAAAGAAAAACCCGCCCGGAAGGGCGGGTTTTTGCGTGGGTTTCGCGCGAGTTTGCGAGAGTTCGCTGAAGGATCGCGAGGGAAATCAGCGGCTTTGAAAGACAACACAGCGCTTTTGCGTGAAATTACCAAGGATTCGCGTGGATGTGCGAAGGTTCAACGCGGATTGCGTGGGAACATCGCGCATCTGCGGGGGGGTCAGCGGGGGAAGCCGCCGGTTTGGCCGATCACCTCGCCGGTGATAAACGCTGCCTCCTCGCGGCAGAGGAAGAGGACGAGCGAAGCGACCTCCTCGGGGGTGCCGAGGCGGCCGACAGGTGTTCGCTCGATGAGGTCTTGCAGAGCCGCCTCGCCGAGCGGAGCGTTCATTTGCGTATCGATAACGCCGGGGGCGATCGCGTTGACCGTTACCCCGGAGGGCGCGACCTCGGCGGCGAGTGCGCGCGTCAGGCCAATTAGACCCGCCTTCGCCGCGCTGTACGCCACCTCGCAAGCGCTGCCGGTGACCCCCCAAACCGAGGAGATGTTGACAATGCGCCCCCACTGCTGCGCTAACATCGCCGGAAGCACCGCTTTGCAGCAATAAAAAGGCCCCGTCAGATTGACCGCGAGCACGCGCGCCCACTCCTCATCCCGCGTGTCCTGGAGAAGCGAGAAGGAGGCGGTGCCCGCCGCGTTGACGAGCAGATCAAAGCCGCCATGCGCGTAAATCTCCTCGCCTATCGCGCGCGAGACCGCCTCCCCGTCTGTGATGTCCAAGCGCAGCGCCCTCGCCCCGGTCTGCCGCGAGAGCGCGGCGGAGACCCGCTCTCCGCGGTGATATAGAAAAACGACCTCGTCCCCCGCGCGCGCCATCGCCCGCACCACCGCTCCCCCGATCCCCCCGCTCCCCCCCGCGACCAAACACCGCCGCACACCAAAGCGAGACATCATGCCTCCGAAAAATGAGAGTGGGAGAAAAAACAACGCGGCGAGGGGGAACAGCGCGCAAAACCGCCCCGTGGGGGAAAATCGCCCCCGGCGATTTTTCCTCACGGGGCGTGAAAAGGCGTTTGCCGCCACGCTCCGCGTGGCGCGGGCGCATCGCGCCCCCTCTCGCGGGACGCGCAAGCGCGTTCCGCGAGGGGCGAACGCCCGTCACCCGCGCTCCGCGCGGGGTTTTGCGCGCCGCCGCGTTCCGGGGTAGTGAGGGGGAGCGATACCCCTCACCCCGCCACCCGAAAAACCCCATCCCCCGAAGGGCAGAGAAAACGTTCGCTTCCGACAATCCTATCAATCTCTTTGTGCTTCCCCCGCGTCACGGTTTTACTTCGCGAGGGGGAATACACTCCGCATCCCGTAACAGTTCGTTATGTGGGGGATCCAAGGGGGAGCGCAGCTCCCCCTTGGCG
>CAZYCC010000142.1:0-2438 GCA_964645985.1 uncultured Lachnospiraceae bacterium
TCGTGATTTTGCGCTACTCCCCCTACCGCGCAACTCCGCGCGGGCGCGGGATACTTCCCGCCTCGTTTCACTTTTTCATCACCTTAGTATTTTCTCGTTTTCATATGGCTCGTTCTCTTGATAAACTGCAAAAACAATACGCGCGGGAGATCCCCATTGGGAGGGGGGGTCCCGGGCGGGGGCCCGGGGGAGGGCGGCGCGGGGGGCCGCGGATGTCCGGCAAGCCGAAGAATACCCGGCGCACCGTGCGGCGGATTCTCTCCTATCTCTCGAGATACAAATTCCACCTCGCGGTGGTGCTGGTTTGTATGCTCGGCAGCACACTGACCTCGCTTTGCGGGTCGTTTATGCTCTCGCCGATTATCAACCGCATTCAGGCGTTCGTCACTGGGAAGGCGCCCGCCCTCACCGGCCCCGGGAAAATCGCGAACGCCGCGATCGAGCGCCTGACCTCGCTTCCCCTCCTGCAGAGGCTCACCGAGAAAAACGAGTTTTATGAGATTGCCCTCTATGTGCTCGCCGCCGTCGTTCTTTTGGGGAGTATTTACCTGCTCGGCATTCTCTTCACTTATCTGCAAGCGCGCCTGATGCTCACCGTCTCGCAGAACGCGACCGAGAAAATCCGCGCCGACCTCTTCGATCACCTGCAGAGCCTGCCGGTCTCCTTCTTCGATGGCAACACGACAGGCGAGATCATGTCTCGCTTCACCAACGACATTGACAACATCGATATGATGCTCAACAATACGCTGACCTCGCTCGTCTCGGGCGCGGTGACGCTGGTGGGCACCTTCCTCTTTATGCTGACGACGAATGTTTGGCTGACGCTCGTCACGGTCTTTTTCATCCCGATCTTCATCAAGGGCGGCGCGGCGATCGCCTCGCGCTCCTCGCGCTACTTTTCCGGGCAGCAGGCGGCGCTCGGCGCGGTCAACGGCTACATCGAGGAGACGGTGACCGGGCAGAAGGTTGTGAAGGTCTTCAATCACGAGCAGGTTTGCCGCGAGGAGTTCGCCGCGCTCAACGGCGACCTGCGTGAGAAGCAGCTCAAAGCGCAGTTCTACGGCGGGATTATGGGCCCGGTGATGGGCAACACCTCGCAAATCTCCTACGCCGTCACGGTCGGCATCGGCGGGATTCTCATGGCGACGCGCGGCTTTGGCGCGGGCGATCTCACGGTCTTCGCCAACTACGCGCGCCAGTTCTCCATGCCAATCAACAACATCTCTCAGCAGATGTCCACCATCTTTGCCGCCCTCGCCGGCGCGGAGCGCGTCTTCAATATCCTCGACACCGCGCCCGAGGACGCGAATACCGCGCACGGCGTCACCACCCCAGTGAAGGGCGACGTTGTCTTTGACGGCGTCACCTTCGGCTATGTGCCGGGGCAGACCGTCCTCAAAAACCTCTCTCTGTACGCGCACCCCGGGCAGAAGATTGCCTTCGTCGGCTCGACCGGCGCCGGGAAAACAACCGTGACCAATCTGCTCAACCGCTTTTATGACATCAGCGACGGCGCGATTACGGTCGACGGCGTGCCGGTGCGCGACTATGCGCTCCCTTATCTTCGCGCGAATATCGCGATGGTGCTGCAGGATACTCACCTCTTCACCGGGACGGTGATGGAGAACATCCGCTACGGCAGGCTCGACGCGACCGACGAGGAGGTCATCGCCGCCGCGAAGACGGCGAGCGCGCACTCCTTCATCATGCGCCTCTCGGAGGGCTACCGCACGGTGATTGAGGGGGATGGCGCGAACCTCTCGCAGGGGCAGCGGCAGCTGCTCAACATCGCGCGGGCGGCGCTCTCGCGCGCGCCCATCCTCGTGCTAGACGAGGCGACCTCCTCGGTCGACACGCGCACCGAGCGGCATATCGAGCACGGGATGGATCGCCTGATGCGCGACCGCACGACGCTCGTCATTGCGCACCGCCTCTCGACCGTGCGCGGCGCGAACGCGATTATGGTGCTTGAGCACGGCGAAATTATCGAGCGCGGCGACCACGACGACCTCCTTGCGCAGCGCGGCCGCTATTACGAGCTCTACACCGGCAAGAAAGAGCTCGACTGACCGCGCGAAGCCCGAACGAAGCCCAAACGAAGCCAGCGCAAAACCCGGCGAAGCTCACGCGAGTCCGGCGAAGGTCGAACGAATTTCGCGCAAGCCCGAACGAAGTTTGCGCGAGGCCCCGGCAAAGATCGCGCTGCTGCGTGGAGATCGGGCGAGCAAAGCCCTCTCGGGAGCCGCCCCGCTCTCCCTTTTGCGCCGCCTCCCACGCCGTGCGAGAGGCTCCTCTTGCCGCCTCTCATCTCGCGACTCCTATTCCCTGGATACATTCAAAAATACGCCGACCTCCGGTCGGCGTTTTTTGCCCCCGCGTGGGGTTGTTCACCCGTCGATTTTATCACCCGTTGTTTTTATCACCCTCCGGTCGGC
>CAZYCC010000143.1:0-2404 GCA_964645985.1 uncultured Lachnospiraceae bacterium
AGATCCGGCAGAAAGGACGGTTTTGTATGACAAACCGTAAAAACACCACCCGCGCCCGCCTCGCGGCGAGCGCCCTCGCGATGCTGCTTTGCGTCGCGTTGCTCGTCGGCACCACCTTCGCGTGGTTCAGCGACGAAGCAAAAACCGGCGACACGACCATTACCGCCGGAAACCTCGATGTCGAGCTGTATGTCGGTGAGGAGAAAGCCACCACCGATACTTCCGTTTTCAAGGATCCTCCCGAGCTTTGGGAACCCGGCGTGATGATGGTCAGTGAGCAGATCCAAGTCAAGAACGAGGGTTCGCTCTGGCTGGAGTACGCGCTCACGCTCGTGGCGGAAGAAACCCCCGCACCGAACGGCAAGCTCCTCTCCGATGTGATCAAGGCGAAGATCACGACCGCCGATAACTCCACTATCACTGAACTTCAAGGTAAGAAACCGAATGCAACCCAGCAGGAACGTCAAGATGCGTGGGAAGCCATCGACGACGAAGCCGTCGATCTTGCCAGCTTCACCGAGAGCGGTGCCCTCGCTCCGAAGGACGTGATCGAGGGTGAGTACAAAGACTCGAGCGACCCGCAGGTCATCGTGCTCTATTGGGAACCTAATTTGAGCACAGATCTTGGCAACCCCGACAACGACTACAACATCCCTGCGGGTGAAACCGCTCCGTCGATCAATTTCACACTCAATGTCCTCGCGACACAGTATGAGCATGAATCCGACAGCTTCGGCAGCAAGTACGACGAGGGCGCGATGGTGCAGGTAGCTAGTGCGGACGAGCTGAAAAAAGCTCTTTCGGATCCCAGCGTCTCGGTCGTGGAACTGAGCGGCGATATTGAAGTCCCAACGGATGCCGAACCTCTCCGTGTTACCTCCGGAAAGACGCTCGATGGGCAGGGGCATACCCTCTCCCGCGCTGAAGGCGATACCTCCAGTAAATCGACGCTGGTTATCGGCGACAAAGAGGCAAGCGGATCGAGCGAACCGATCGTCGTGGAGAACCTCACCGTCAAGGGTACCGCGAAAAGCGGCGAACCGCTCGCGAACAATAGATTCGCGGTTTATGTGAATCCGAACACGAATGTCGAGTTTGATAATGTCGACGTTGACGCGACTGAAAACGCCGGCTACGCGCTCGATGTCACCGAAGGCGCGCAAGTCACCGTCAAGGGCGGCAGCCTCAGCGGGTACGGCGCGGTCGTCTTTGGCACTTCTTATACCGATGCGGCGAAAATCACGAGCAAACTGACGCTTACCAATGTGCACCTCAAGGGCATTGCTTCGGATGGCGGCACAGGCAACAGCTTCGGCGTTATTACGATTTATAACCCCACGAAGCTTGATGAGGGCGCCATTACGCTGACCGGCTGCACGGTTGAAACCACCAGTGAAGAGTCCGGTCAGGGCAGCGCGACAAACGCTTTCGAATCTCACATCCTCCTGCAGAACAAAGAATGGACCAATGCACAGAAAGATGAAGCGAGAGCTGCATTGGAAAAGATCATCGGTACTATTGAAAATGTTGAGGGCGAAAACACCTTCCTCGTTGCCGGCGGTAAGACCTCGGAGCAAGGACTGCTCTGGAATTACTGAGTTTCATTCGACCCTTTGCCTTTTGCCCTCCTCGCGGAGTGAGCAAATCGCAATACCTCAAAAACAGCCCGCGGCGCGGGCTGTTTTTGCGTGAGGGAGGGGCGCGGGGCGCAGCGCGTTATATCCCGTATTTTCTCATCGCGCGGGTGAGCAGCGCGGTGATCGGACGGGTGAGCAGCGCGAGGAAGACCGCTGTCGCGAGGGCGTGGGCAAGGTCAAAGGGAAGCCCGGAGGCAAAGTAGGAGAGCAGCAGCGCGGGGTTGAGCGCGTCCCCGGCAAACAGCAGTGCCGAGGAGAAGTTCGCGATGCCGCCGTAGATGACGATCGCCGCCGCCGCGCCGTAGGCGACCAGCGCAATTGTGCGAAGGTTAGGGCGGCGCGAGGGATCTCTGCGGGAGAACAGCAGCCCCGCGAGGTAGCCGCAAAGCCCCATCGCGAACATCTGAAAGGGAGTCCACGGCCCCTGCGAGAAGAGCAGGTTCGAGAGCAACATGGACGAGGCGCCGACGAGAAAGCCGCTTTCCCTGCCGAGCAAAGCCCCGGTGAGGATGGTCAGCGCGAGCACGGGCTTTCCCTGCGGCAGAAAGAAGAACGCGGCGCGGGAGGCGACGGCGAGCGCGGTCATCAGAGCGAGCGTGACGAGCCGCCGCGCGGTGGTACGCCCGCCCTCGCTCATCAGAAGGAAGGCGAGCAGGCAAAAAAGGAGCAGTGCCGCCGCGCTCACCGCGTAGCGCGATCGCCCGAGCAGGAAGTATCCGCCAAACAAAGCGAGCGGCGCGGCGATGAGCAGCAGCCCTCCCGCGAGA
>CAZYCC010000144.1:0-2141 GCA_964645985.1 uncultured Lachnospiraceae bacterium
TTTCCCGAAAACGATATTCAGAAACGGGCAGTTCGCCTTACGATAGCGGCAGTGGAGCTTTCCCGAAAACAACATCTTAGAGGTAGCAGTCGAAATCTCGACGAAGCGGGGGTTTCCCACACTCCTCCACCCGCAGCGGGGCAGCTTGCCCCATGACGCGGAGCGCCTCTCTCACTCGCGCGGGAGCGCGCGGCGCACGCGCACGACCTCGCCGCCTTGCAGATAGACGCGCGGCACGCGCGGGTTGACATTGCAGAGCAGCTCGTAGGGGATGGTGCCGCAGCGCGCGGCAAGGTCCGCCGCGGTCTGGCGCTCGCTCCCGTCCTCGCCGAAGAGCGTGACCGTGTCGCCGGGAGAGGCGTCCGGAATGCCCCCGACATCGATCATCAGCATATCCATACAGACCCGCCCGACAATCGGGGCGCGATGCCCGCGCACGAGCAGTTCCCCCCCCTCCCGCGCGCTTGAGGGGCCCTGCGGGGCGATCTTTCCCCCGGCGATCTCGCGCCCGCCCCCGGAGGAGAGCGCGCGCGGCAGGCCGTCGGCGTAACCGGCGCAGACCGTGGCGATAGAGGTCTCCCCCGAGGTGATATAAGTACAGCCGTAGCTGACCGGGACGCCGGGCGGCAAGCTCTTTCGCGCGACAATGTGCGATCGCAGCGACATCGCCGGACGTATGCCCGGCGGCAGCGCTACCGACTCGGAGGGCGATAGACCATAGAGCGCGATTCCCGCGCGCACCATCTCGCCGGGGGCGGGGGGCGGCAGGCGGCAGGTCGCCGCGCTGTTGTAGAGATGCCGCAGCGGCGGGTCAACGCCCTGCTCTTTGAGGGCGAGGCAAAACTCCTCAAAGCGCCGCTTTTGCTCTAGAGCGAAGGAGAGATCCTCCTCGTCCGCCGAGGAAAGATGGCTGAAAATCCCCTCGAGCGAAAGGCCCGGCAGCGCGGCGATTTTCTTGATTTGCGCAAGCGAATCGCGCGACGGGCGAAAGCCGATGCGCGACATCCCGGTGTCAAGGACGAGGTGTGCCTTTGCCGTTTTCCCGAGCCTCACGGCCTCGCGCGAGAGCGAGAGCGCGTCGGAGAGCGCGGGGATGGCAGCGGTGACATCGTAGCGGACGAGCGTGCGGTGGGTGGTGGGTGGGACGTGCCCGAGCACCATCACCGGGGTCGTCACTCCCGCGCGGCGCAGCGCGACCGCCTCATCGGCGAACGCGACGGCGAAATAGTCGACCTTGCCCGAGAGCAGCCGCGCGACCATACTCGCGCCGTGCCCGTAAGCGTCCGCCTTGATGACGGCGAGCAGCCGCACGCCGTCCGGCAGCCCCGCGCGCAGGGCGGCGAGATTGCCCGCGATGCGGTCAAGATCGACCTCCGCCCAGGTGCGCAGATCCCGCGTCACCTGCTGCAAACTGCTCTTCATCGAAAAACCTCGCGAAAAAACTAAGTAGAGTATACCACAATCGCGGGGGGCCCGCAAGGGAAGGCGCCTGCCCGGGCGCAGGCTCGCCGGGGCAAATCGCCCCGCCGCGAGCGCTCGCGCGGGGAACCCAAAACGTCGACGACCCGTTTACGAGCGGAGATCAAGCGGCGAGAGCGCGGGAAACTTTGCGAATGGAGAGCGGCCCCTCACGAGGTCGGCGCGCGGAAGTTGCGCGCGGCGGTCAAGCGAGGTGGCCACCTCGCGCGCAAAGGCGGAAACTGCCGCGCTTTTCGCTTTTCCGCAATTTGCGATGTTTCGCGTGAAACATTTCGCGCGCGCGGCGCGGGAACGGCGGCGCGGGGAGGAGAGGAGCGCGGCGGCAGAAATCTCCCGCCTCCTCGCAGCGGATTTATGCGGGGAGAATGCGCACACACTACCTCGCTATGCTTGCGCGCACACTCCCTCCCCTTTGTTTTTACTCGCGAAAAGCAGAGCGGTCGCGGCAGGGGCGAGCGAGGCTTGACCGGGGCGCGGCGCGGCAGAGCGCTGCCGGTTGCATTGACAACTATGCGCAGATAACGTAGGCGCGAGTGCAGGGGAAAGAAGACGCGCGGCGGCGGCGCGAGGGGCGAAAACATACCACGCCGCGCGGGGGTGCGGCGCGAGGGCGCGGCGCGCGAAGTGGCGGCTTCTCTTGACATCACGCTCGTTCTGTGGTA
>CAZYCC010000145.1:0-2072 GCA_964645985.1 uncultured Lachnospiraceae bacterium
GAGACCGAGAAGCGTCACTACGCGCACGTCGACTGCCCCGGCCACGCCGACTACGTCAAGAACATGATCACCGGCGCCGCGCAAATGGACGGCGCGATCCTCGTCGTCGCCGGCAACGACGGCCCCCTGCAGCAGACCCGTGAGCACGTCCTGCTCGCCCGTCAGGTCGGCGTTCCCGCGATCGTCGTCTTCCTCAACAAGACAGACCTCGTCGATGACGAGGAGCTGCTCGAACTCGTGGAGATGGAAGTGCGGGATCTGCTCTCGCAGTACGACTTCCCGGGCGATGACCTGCCGATTATCCGCGGCTCGGCGCGCGAGGCGCTCGAGTCCACTTCTACCGATCCCGACGCCCCCGAATATAAGTGCATTTGGGATCTGATGGAGCAGGTCGACGACTATATCCCCACCCCCGAGCGCAAGTCGGATCTGCCTTTCCTGATGCCGGTCGAGGATGTCTTCTCGATCAGCGGGCGCGGCACCGTCGCCACCGGCCGTGTCGAGCGCGGCACAGTCAAGCTCAATGACCCTGTTGAGATCGTGGGCCTCTCGGAGGAGAAGCGCTCCACCGTCGTCACCGGTGTCGAGATGTTCCATAAGTTGCTCGACCAGGCGGAAGCCGGTGACAACATCGGCGTGCTGCTGCGCGGCGTTGCCAAGAACGAGATCGAGCGCGGTCAGTGCGTCTGCAAGCCCGGCAGCGTGCACCCGCACACCAAGTTCGTAGGGCAGGTCTACGTCCTCACCGAGAAGGAAGGCGGACGCTCCAAGCCCTTCTTCGCGGGCTACCGTCCGCAGTTCTACTTCCGCACAACCGACGTTACCGGCACCATCTCCCTGCCGGATGACGTCGAGATGTGCCGCCCCGGCGACAACGTCAACATGACGGTAGAGCTGATCACCCCGATCGCGATGGAGCAAGGTCTGCGCTTCGCTATCCGCGAGGGCGGCCGCACGGTCGGCTCGGGCGTCGTCGGTGACATCCTCGAGTAATCAATTCCGCGAGTCTCGCGGCGCGCGCCCGGGGGGAGCACCTCCCCGGGCGCGAGCGCGCGAGAAGGCAGCCCCGGCTGCCCTCTCGCGCAAGCACCACTATCATCTTTAGGGGTTGGTGCAATTCCACACCGGTGGTATAGTCCACGAGCGGGCACCGCGCAGCGCGGCGCTTCGCAGAGCGGGTGCAATCCCCGCACCGACGGTCAAAGTCCGGATGAGAGAAGATGAGAGGGCAGTCCCCTCAAAAGCCCCGCGCGCGCGGGGCTTTTTGCGCGGAGGCGCGACCTCGCGAGGGCGGCTCCCGCGGGAGCCGGGCAGGGATTTTTCGTAATTTAAGCAGCAACGCGATTTATTTGAAATTGTCGGGAGGTGATCTATGCGCGAGCGACAAAACCCGCGCAGCGGCAGGCGCGCTTGGCTGCGCAAAATCAGCGTCACGGCGATCCTCGCGGCGGCGGCGGCGGTTCTTCAGGCGCTGGAGTTTCCGCTGCCTTTCCTCGTTCCGTCCTTTATTAAGATGGACTTCTCCGAGCTGCCGGCGCTGCTCGCGTCCTTCGCGCTCGGCCCCCTCTGGGGTGTCGCGGTGGTTCTGCTGAAAAACCTCCTGCACCTGCCCTTCTCGAGCAGCCTTTATGTCGGGGAGCTCTGCAACTTCCTGCTCGGCGCGGCGATGGTGCTTCCGGCGGGTCTGCTTTATCGAAAACATCGCACAAAGCGCGGCGCGCTGCTCGCACTCCTTGTCGGATCTCTTTGCACGGCGGCACTCTCCTACCCGGTCAACTACTTCATCTCCTACCCCATCTACTGCAACCTCTTCGGCGGAGAGGAGGCTGTCCTCGCCGCCTACCGCGCCATCCTCCCGTCAATGCCCTCGCTCGCGGTCTGCCTCGCCGTCTTCAACATTCCCTTCACCCTCGCCAAAGCCATCCTCACGAGCACTCTCACCTGGTTTGTGTACAAACCCCTTTCCCGGGTGATAAAAGGGTGACTCTCTCATGACCGCGGCATTCTGCCACTTCAGTTTGCAAGGCGTTTCGCCTTTTCAGCTTACCGATCCTATCGTGAGGCGAACTGCC
>CAZYCC010000146.1:0-2029 GCA_964645985.1 uncultured Lachnospiraceae bacterium
CGATATACTCGGTTCCGCGCCGCTGCCGCGTCTCCTCTCCCTTCCCGGTGACGAGCACGACGCGCCGATCGCGCCGATCTCTCTCTCTCTCTCTCTCTCTCTCTCTCTCTCTCTCTCTCTCTGCGCTCGCTGCCGGATCTACCGTGCCGCTGTCTTTATCGCTAGCCGCGCCGCCCGATGAGGGGGGCTGCCCGCTCGCGGTGGGGGAGCGCCCGCCGCGCGCGCCGTCCTCTAGGATTGCCTCGCGGATCGCCGCGCCGCGGTCCTCGATGACCTCGTGCGGGACCGTGACGTGCGGGAGGATGTCGGCGGCGATGGACGCGAAGGGTTCCTCGCCCGAGTCCTCCTCGGTGATGAGAATGCGCGAGGCGTAGCGCGAGGCGACCTCGGGCAGATCGCGCCGCCTCCCGGTCGCTTTGCCGCCCGGGCAGCCGAAGACCGCCGTGATGCGCGCGCCCGGGAAGTCTCGCGAAACCGAGGAAAAGAGAGCCTCGAAGCTCATTTTGTTGTGCGCGTAATCGACAAGGACGGCGAGGCGGCGGTCCTCGCTCAAAAAGCACTCCATGCGCCCGGGCACGCGCGCGCGCCGCAGACCCTGCTTTATATATTTCCACGG
This sequence comes from uncultured Lachnospiraceae bacterium, assembly GCA_964645985.1. Lineage (GTDB taxonomy): Bacteria > Bacillota > Clostridia > Oscillospirales > CAG-272 > CAZYCC01. Next base: position 617 of record CAZYCC010000146.1, read on the forward strand.
AACGCCGACCGCGCGGCAGAGCGCCGCCGCGGCGAGCGCGTTCTCAACGTTAAAGTCGCCCGGCAGAGGAAGGGAAATTTCGTGCCGCTCTCCCTCCTCGCTCGCGACAAAGCGGCAGCCTCCCCCCTCGCGGCAGATCTCCCCCGCCGTAATGCTCGCCCCGCTCCCCTCGCCGCCAAAGGTGATCATCGGCAAAAGGCGCGAGAAAGACGCCGCCTTAATTTGCTCAAGATAGGGCGAGGGGATATTTTCGTTCACGACGGCGGCGCGGGACTGCGAGAAGATTTTCAGCTTGGAGGCGAAATAATCGGCAAAGTCGGGGTGCTCAATGGGCGAGATGTGATCCTCGCCGATATTGAGGAAGGCCGCCGCGTCGAAGGTGACTCCCGCCACGCGCCCGGTTTTCAGCGCCTGGCTTGAGACCTCGAGGACGGCATACCGCGCGCCCGAGCGCCTTGCCGCCGCGAGGTGCGAGAAGAGATCGAGCGGCTCGGGGGTCGTTAAGTGCGCCTCCTCCCGCCGCTCGCCGTCGTCGTTTTCAATCGAGGAGAGTATGGCGGGCGCCGCGCCGCCGCGCGCGCTCTCAAAGGCGGCGAGGATAGCGCGCGTGAAAACCGCGGTCGTGCTCTTGCCTTTCGTGCCGGTAACGGCGAGAATCGACAGATCCTCATCCGGCGCGCGGTAGTGCAGCCGCCCGAGCAGGCTCATCGCCGCGCGAATATCGCGCACGAGGACGAGCGGAATGGACGAGGGGTAAACGCGCTCGGAGAGAGCGAGCGCCGCGCCGCGCTCTGCCGCGTCAAGCAGGTACTGCGCGCGAAAGTGCGCGCCTTTGCAGAAAAAGAGGGAGCGCCCCGCCACCTCCCGCGCGTCGCACGCCACCCCCTCCACCGGGAGCGCGAGCAGCTGCGGGGGCAGGTCCGAGAGCGGCCGCGCCTCCCCGCCCGTCGGGAGAAGGAGCGGGCGCGCGGCGAGAAGCCCCGTGCGCGCGAGCGCGGCGAGGTAATCTCGGGTAGGAAGGAGAGGGGCTTGCATCGCGCCTCCAAGCGGGATAATCGAAGCTCAGTTTACCACAAAAAGCAAAAGAATGCAAGGCGGCACACCAAACCCCGCCCGCGGCGCCCCCGTCTCGTCCGCGTCCTCACACCCCTGCCTGCGCGCCCGCGCGATCGCTCCCACGACCCACTCCCTCCTGTCGAGTCGCGCCGCTCCACCGAGCCAACAGCGCGCTCCGTCCCGGCCGCGCGCGGGGCGGTTTCGGTTTGTTTTCCGCGCTCTGCCCCACGGGCAGCGCCGCTCCCTTATAGTTATGGAAAAGCACCGCGTTTCCCCTCCCCGCCCCGCCTCGCCCTTCTCACCTCGCACTCTCGTGCCGCCGCAATTCTGCCGCTCTCCGCTTCGCTCCCCCGCCGC
>CAZYCC010000147.1:0-1952 GCA_964645985.1 uncultured Lachnospiraceae bacterium
TCCTTTCGCTTGCGGTATTTCCTTCACGGCGGTGATGGCCCTCGCGAGCGTGCGGATCGCCTCGTCGCCCGCCTCGGGCGCGGGTGCCTCGACCCCCGCCTCGCTCTCCCCCTCATCGGGAGCTTGCGCGGGGATGTCGGGTGAGCCGCTCGGCGTGGTCTGCTCGCCGTCGCCGCTCGCGCTGTTCTCCTCGCCCCCGCTCGGCGAGATCTCGCCGTCCGGTTTGTCCTTGCGGAAACGCTCATCGCGCGTGCGCTCGACGCGCAGCTTCCAGCCGCTCCGGAGCGTCCACTCGCCGCTCCCGCCCTCGCTTTTTTGCAGGGCGCGCTCAAAGCGCATCCACCGCCGCTCGCGCGGCGACTTTTCCTTTTTCTCGCTGTGCGCTTTCACTGATTTGTCCTCCTTTCCTTGCCCCACGTCCTCCGCTTGCCGCACCGCCTCAAGCAGGCGCGCGCGGTCTTGCAGTATGCCGTCCGGCAGTCGCTCAAGGTACTGCCGGAAGCTGATGTGGCCCTCCCGCAGGAGCATATCGAGCGTGTTAAGCTGGGTCACCTGCGCATAGCGCTTGGAGCTGCCGGCGTCGACCGTTGCGCGGATCTGCTCCCCGCGCAGTAGATCGAAGTCGATTTCGCCCGGCGCCATCCCCTCGGCGACAAAGAGCCTCCCGCGCCCGATATGCTCGCACATCATCTCAAACCAAATGTCCCCGAGCTCCGCGAGGCACCCGTAGAGGTTCTCGCGCACCCCGTCGAGCGGCATCTCCGCCGCCTCGCGCAGCGCGACGATCGCCGAGGTGTTCGAGGGGTCGGCCTCGCCGAGAGCCACCTCGGTCGCGCCGGCGAGGTCCTTTGTCTGCGAGATCACCTGCGAAAGAAGCGGCAGGATTTCGCTCTCCATCTGCCCCACCCCGAGGGTGGTCGCCGCCGCGCGGATGTCCCCGCCGGAGACGACGCCGATCGCCTCGCCCACCTCGTTTGTCCACTCGGGGATGAGGCGCTTATCGTACAGGACCTTGGAGAAGGCGGTGTCGGCGAGGTGCTTCATTACCATCGCGTACGCCTTGTTTATGTACTTTTGATTGGGGATGAGCTCGGTGAGCGGCGAGCTGCCGTGAAAGCTCCCCTTCACCGGGTTCCAGGCAAAGAGAGCGAGAGGGTAGCGCGTCATCCCGGTCACCACCCGTCGAAGAAGGAGCGTTTTCGTCATCTTCTCGATAACGACCCGCCCCCGCTCATCCCGCGAGAAGCGCAGCAGGAAGCTCGCTTTGCCGCCCTCCCCCTCGCGCTCAAGCGAGGAGAAGTCCCCCGCCCCGGGGGAAAACCCCTCGTCCGGGAGAATTTCCCGCGCTCTCGCCTCGTCAATGCCCGCCGCGAGAGCCTCGCGCCGCAGGGAGGCGCAGCTCTCCCTCCCGGCAAGAAGAATCCACTCCTGCTCTGGGAGGGAGGGGTTATTCGGGTCGGCGACGAAGAGGCTGCCGCCGTCTACCGTCACGGTGCGAATATCCCCGCGAAAGGGCTGCCCGGTGCGCGCCCCCTCGTCCCAGTAGACATAAAAGACCCCGTCCCCGGCAATCACCGCGTCGCGCACCGCCCCCCGCAGAAGGCGCTGCATACCGGTCTTGCGCGTGCGGCTGTCGATATAGCGGTTGAGGCGCGTAAGCGAAGCGCGCACCGCGGCGGGACTGACCCCCGCGCGCGGCAGGTCTATCGCGTCATCGACATAGGTAATCCCCGCGTGGTAGGACATCACCGAGTTAATAAGGTAGTTGCCGATGCGCCCCACGAGATTGAAGACGGGCGTGGGCAGATCTCCCGCGTCCACCCCCCTCCACTGATCCCCGCGGAAGAAACGCTCGTTTTCCCGCGCGCGGCGCGTATAACCCCCCCGCGCGGCGAGCGCGGCGCCCTCCAGCGCCGCCACCCACCCGCGAGACACGGGTAACTAACTCCGGG
>CAZYCC010000148.1:0-1951 GCA_964645985.1 uncultured Lachnospiraceae bacterium
AAAATCGGGGAACGTATACTCACTATTCACTAATCACTATCCACTATCCACTAAACAGCGTGCCGCGCCGGCGGTTACCCTTTCTTTTGCAGATCGCGGAAGATTTCCGCGATGACTTTGCGCTCATCGAAGGGGAGTTTCACGCCGGAAATCTCCTGATAGTCCTCGTGCCCCTTTCCCGCGAAAACAATGATGTCGCCCTCGCGCGCCGTCTCGATGCAATAGCGCATCGCCTCCTTGCGGTCCGGGATGACAACATATTTTCCGCCGGTGCGCGCGATGCCGACCTTGATGTCCTCGATGATGTCCTCGGTCGCCTCATAGCGGGAGTTATCCGCCGTGAGAACCGACAGATCCGCAAGGCGCCCGCTCACCTCGCCCATCTCGGTGCGGCGGATTTTCGGGCGGTTGCCGCCCGCGCCGAAGAGGCAGATGAGCCGCGCGGGGTTGTACTCCCGCAGGGTGGAGAGGATGTTTTGCAGACCCGCGCCGTTGTGCGCATAGTCCAAAATGAGCGTATAGGGGCAGCCCTCCGGCAGAGGAACAATTTCCACCCTGCCCTTGACCCTGACATTGCGAATCCCCGCGAGGATACTCTCGACCGAGGCACCGAGAGCGTGGCAGGTGAGCATCGCGGCGAGGGCGTTGGCGGCGTTGAAGCGCCCCGGGAGAGGAACCTCGACCGTTCGCGCGAACGCGCCTCCGGTCTCAAAGGCGACGCCGAGCTTTCCGGGAGCGTCAAGGTGGCGGCAGCCGCTGCCGTACAAATCCGCGCGATCGGTAAACCCGTAGGTCAGCAGATCGCAGGTGTGGCCCTTCAGTAGAGCCGGGAGAGCAGGGTCGTCGAGATTGACAACGCCGGTCTTGCACATGGAAAAGAGCAGGGCTTTGGACGAGAGATACTCGTCTATATCCTTATGCTCCGCGCCGCCGATGTGATCCTCCGAGAAGTTGGTGAAAACGCCCACCCGAAAGGGAATCCCGAACAGGCGCTTGTCGCGCAGCCCGATAGAGGACGCTTCTAGAACACAGAACTCGTAGCCCTCCTCTCGCATTTCCGAGAGAGTTTTTTGTATCTCGACGCTTGAGGGTGTGGTGTTGTCGGTTGGGATGACCCGCTCGCCCATCGTCACGCCGATAGTGCCGATCATCCCGGTCTTGTGCCCTGCCGCGTTGAGAATAGAGCAGATCATGTGCGCGGTGGTTGTTTTTCCCTTCGTCCCGGTAACGCCGATCACCGTGAGGCCGTTCTCGGCGGGCCGCCCGTAGTAGACCCCGCTCAGGCGCGCGAGCGCCTCTTTTGTGTCGGGGACGAGGAAGAGGGGCGCCTCCACCTCAATCGACTTTTGCGCGATGACGGCGGCAGCGCCCGCGCGCACGGCATCGGGCGCGAAGTCGTGCCCGTCCTTTTGCGACCCCTCGATGCAGACGAACAGCGTGCCCGGCGCCGCCTTCCGTGAGTCAAAGGCAATTCCGGTGATTTCCGGGTCGCGCAGACCGCCTTTGCTTTGGGGAATAGGGATATTGCATTGCGATAATAGAGCAGAAAGCCGCATATTGTCGTCTCCTTTGCCGAAATAACCATGAGCGATTTCCCCCAAATTCACTCTCGGCTAAGGAAACTTTTCCGGCTGTGCCCGTTTACCTCTTTTGGTTATATTCCCCGAGCGCGGCGCGCACGAAGGCGACGTCCGAGGGCGTGGCGATATACTCGGTTCCGCGCCGCTGCCGCGTCTCCTCGCCTTTGCCTGTAACAAGGATAACGCGCTCGACGCTCTGCTCGCGCCGCCCTGCGCAGAGCTCGCCTTCCGATGGGGAGGCCTCGCCTCCGCGCTTATCCGCGACGGTTGTATTCCCCGAGCGCGGCGCGCACGAAGGCGACGTCCGAGGGCGTGGCGATATACTCGGTTCCGCGCCGCTGCCGCGTCTCCTCTCCCTTCCCGGTGACGAG
>CAZYCC010000149.1:0-1909 GCA_964645985.1 uncultured Lachnospiraceae bacterium
GTCTTGACGAAAAAGAGATTGAGTTCATCGAGACGCATGTAAAGGAGATGGCATAATACAATCGGAGGTTTTCCATGTCCACCACTAACCCCAACCCCGCCGTGCGCCGCATGACCATCGCGGAATTCAAGCGGCACGTCGAGAGCCGCCCCGCCGGGGAAATTCTCTTCGACAGCGAGCGCCAGCCGTGGTTTTCGCGCAACACAGTTGACCGCGAGATGGCAATCCGCGCCACCTTCGGGAGCATCGCCTTCCTCAGCCGCCCGAACACCATCATCCTTCGCTCGCCCCATGCCCGGCTGTCCCTCCTCGGGGTTTCCCGCGTCGAGAACGACCCCTCGGAGGAGCAGGGCAACGTCTACCGCGTCGTCTGCGGCACGCCGGAGGACGGAACCGAGCGCGCCTTCACATTGGTTTTTTCTAATTTGTAATATTTCTGTGAACGGCAATTTCTCCCCTTGACACGGTATTATGGCGCTGATATAATAGCATTAACGAAACCACCGCGAGGCCGCGTATGTATAACGAGGAGCGCAAGAACGCCTTCATTTCCCTCTATGCTACCGACCACGCGCGGCACTCGCGGTGTGTGCGGCTTTTCAGCGCCTCCGAGGAATTCGAGACCGATTCGGATACCGACCTCTGCGCCCTCCCTGTCTTCATCAAGCAGGAAATCCTAAACAGCCTGCTTACCATTCGCTCCGTCGCGGGGAATCGCGTCTGGCAGACCATAAAAGCGTATTGCCGCTGGTGCGTTGAGCAGGGTTTTCCCGGCGCCGTCGACGATTCGGACGAACTCGTATACACCGGCAACGACGCGCTCTCTTCCCGCACCGTCGGCAGCCCCGGGGAACTCGCCGCCATCCTCGACCGCACTTTCGCGCCCGTCGCGGAGCTCACGGTCGACTGCGTCTCCCGCGCCTTGGTGTGGCTGCTCTTCATGGGATTTTCCCTCGAGGAGGCGAGCGCGCTCACAGCGAACGATGTTAGCTTCCGCGCGGGGGAAATCGCCTCCGCCGACCACTTCGCCCGTATGTATCCCGAGAGCCTCGAGACCTTCCACGCCGTCGCGGAGAACACCGCCTTCTACCGCTTCCACCCGACCTACAAATCCCCCGCGCTCACCCCGCGCGCCCCGGGAAACACGCTCCTTCGCGGTTTTCGGGGCGAGATGAACCGCACCCGCAGCAACGAGGTTTTCCGCGCCATCAAAGAGGCGAACCCCGGCAAGCATCTCGCGCGCGAGCGCGTGTGGTATTCGGGTCTCTTCTACCGCGCCTACGAGCAGAAAGTCATCGAGGGCGTTCCCGTGGATTTTCACGACATCGCCGCGCAGATGGTCGCGCAAAGAGGCGGCGAGCCTTCCAAAACGAGCCTCGCGCAGAAAATCGCCTCCACCTCATACGAACTCTCGCGCGACTACAACCGCTGGGAATCCGCCCATCACGGGAAAGGAGGGTAATGAAAAAACCAAAGACCAAACCGACCCCGCCGAAATCCTACACTGTCACCCACCCGGAGTTTTTCACGGTAGCCCTGCCGCCGGGCAGAGCGCGCGCTCTGCGCCGCGCCGCCCGCGATGCGGGGGTGTCCCCGACCGCCCTCCTCTCGCGGCTCATCGCAAGCGCCCTCGCCGGGGAAATCGCGCCCGCGAAGGGCGCAAAAAATTAAGTCTGTCAACTGTATTGTGCCGATATAAACGGAGACAAAATGAACAACAAAACCCTGCTTGAGGCAAACAAAACCCGCTTCAAGGAGCTCTTAGGGCGTGTCGAGCGCCGGGGAATGCCGGAGCTGCTCGACTTCCTCGAGCGCAGCGACTTCTACACCGCCCCCGCCAGCAGCCGCTTTCACGGCAACTTCGAGGGCGGCCTCCTACAACCTTCCCTATATGTGTACGAGGAATTAC
>CAZYCC010000150.1:0-1902 GCA_964645985.1 uncultured Lachnospiraceae bacterium
GCTGCGCTCCCCCTTGGATCCCCCACATAACGAACTGTTACGGGGCGCGGGGTGTATTCCTCTATGCGAGGTGAAATCGCGGCTCGGGGAAAGCACAAAGAGATTGATAGGATTTTCGGAAGCGAAACGTTTTCCCTGCCCTTCGGGGGATGGGGTGTTTCGGTATGCGGGGTGAGGATTAACGTAATCCGAACTGCTGTTTCTAAATATAGTTTTCGGGAAAGCTTTACTGCCTCGGTCGTAATCTGAACTGCACCGCTGCGGGGGAAGGTGTGGGGAAACCCCGCTTTGTTGTAATTTCCCCTGCTCCCTCGAGAGCGGAGTGTTTTTGGGTAGGGTAGTGCCGCTTACCCTCCCGTCACTGCGCCGGTTCGCGACGGGCACACTACCTCCCCCCACGAATCCCCGCCCTCCCGGGCGTGCATTCGCTGCCGCCTCGCTCCTCTGCCCTCATTTTCGCTCTATGTCCGACTCGTCACGCAGGAAGAACAAGCCTCGCTCGCGCGAGGAGCGAGCGCGCGCGAAGCGGGCGCGCGTTTGGCGGCGGGTGGCGCTTATCGCGGGGGGAGCGGCGGCGCTGGTCGCGGTCACGCTTGCGGTGGTGCTGCCGCTGCGGGCGGCGGGGGTATTTTTGCGCGCGAGGACGGTCGCCGAGATCCCCGGGGCGAGGGTCGACGGCGCGATGTATTCCTACTATTTCTATTCGTCTTTCTACGACGAGCTCGCCGGAGAGAACGCCGCGCTCTACGAGCGCAACGGCATCGACGAGAACACCGATTTGCGCGGAGCGACTTACGGCGAGGGCATGAGCTGGTTCGACTTTTTCGAGGGGGTGTCGCGCGAGCGGCTCGCGTCGATTTTGCAGTACGCCGCGCGCGCGCGCGACGCGGGTCACGCCCTATCCTCGCAGGGTAGCGCCGAGCTGGAATCGCGCGTCGCCACCCTCTCCGAGCGGGCAACTGCCGCCGGGCGGAGCCTGCCGCGCTATCTTGCCGAGCGGTTCGGTGTCGGCGTTAAGGAGAAGGATGTACGCGCGATGCTGTCGCTCCTTCTGCTTGCCGGGGAGGAGGCGGAGCGCGCGAAGGCGGATGTCGCGGTGTCCGATGAGGAGGCGGAGCGGCTGCTTGCGGAGGACGAGGAGTTCGCGCTCTCGGTGTCGAATGTGTCCTTCTTTTATTACATCATCCACAGCGAAAATCTGACCGACCGAGCTCTCGCGCAGGCGCGCGATGACGCCGAGCGGCTGATGGCAATCGACGATCCGCAGATGTTCGTAAACGAGGTGTATCGCATCGAGAGCGCGCTCGCGCGTGAGGAGGGGGAGGAGATGACGAGCGAGCTCTTTGCGCAGATCGAGGAGGACTTCCGCTATTTGCGCTTCCCGGTCACGCGCGCCCTCGACATCGATCCGCAGATCGCTGCGCGCCGCGCGGGCGAGAAGGTGCTCTTTGATGAGGCGGCGACCGGCAGCTTCGGGGTGCTGTATGTCCTCGAGCCGGTGTCGCCAGACGAAACGCCGACTGTATCCTACCGCGCCGCGCTCTTCCCGGACGAGGACAGCGCGCGCACTCTCGAGCAGAGAATCGCGCGAGGGAGCGGCGCCCTTAGCGGGGAGGAGTTTTTGCGGGAGTCCGCCGCCGCCGGCGGGGTCTCCGGGGAGGGGGGAGATGAGCGCGCGCTCGCGTCCATTGAGGCGGAGGATCCGGCGCTCGCCGCGTGGCTCTCCGAGGCGGATCCCGGCGAGATTCATCGCGAGGGGTCGACGGTCTATTACTTTGAGCGCGAGGGCGCGCCCGCCGCGTTCGCCGCTGCGCGATCGCATCTGCTGCGCGAGAAATACGATGAAATCGACGCGCAAACCGCGCAGGATTACGCCGCCGTCACCGTGCGCGAGAACAGCGC
>CAZYCC010000151.1:0-1706 GCA_964645985.1 uncultured Lachnospiraceae bacterium
TCCTCAAAGAGGAAGGCCCCGATCGCCGCAAAAGGCGGATACGGCTCGCCGAAACAGAAATAACCGAGCGGCAGCGGCGTTTTCCCGAAAACTATCTCTCAGGGGGTGCGGCGCAAATTCCGGCAGGACCCGGGAAGTTTGCCGCAGCGAGGTTTAGCGGGAATATCCCACAAATCCCACCTTGCGCATCACGCGCGCGAGCATTCTCCCCGCGCGCTCGGAGGCGCGATCCGCCCCGGCGCGCATGAGGCGCTCGAGCTCTCCCTTGTCGGACAAAAACGCGCGATAGCGCTCCTGAACGGGCGACAACCCCGCGACGACCGCCTCGCCGACGGCGGTCTTAAACTCGCCGTACCCGCGCCCGGCAAACTCCCGCTCAACCTCGGGCACGCTCTTGCCGGTGAAGCAGCTGTAGATGTGGATGAGGTTGGTGACACCGGGCTTCTCGTCAGCGGCGCGCACCTCGGCGCCCGAATCAGTCACCGCGCGGCGCAGCTTGCGGCGGATAACATCCGGCGGGTCGAGAATGGCGACGTAAGCGTTCTCGTTCTCGTCCGATTTGCTCATCTTCTTCGCGGGGTCCTGAAGCGAGGTGATTTTCGTCCCCTCGCGCAGGGTCAGCCCCTCCGGCATCGTGAAGACATCGCCGTAAATCCCGTTGAAGCGCGCCGCGATATTGCGCGCGAGCTCTATGTGCTGCAGCTGATCCTGCCCAACCGGAACGGCGTCCGCGCCGTAGAGCAAAATGTCCGCCGCCATCAGCACGGGGTAGGTAAAGAGGCCCCCGTTGACGTTGTCGGCGTGGCGCGCGCTCTTGTCCTTGAACTGCGTCATGCGCGACAGCTCTCCGAACATCGTGTAGCAGGAGAGAATCCAGGCGAGCTGGCAGTGCGCGGGCACCGCACTCTGCACAAACAGCACCGAGCGCGCGGGGTCGATGCCGCAGGCAAGATACAGCGCGAACAGCTCGAGCGTGTGCCGGCGCAGATCTGCGGGATTCTGCCGCACGGTGATCGCGTGCAGATCGGCGACGCAGTAGTAGCAGTCGTAGCTGTCCTGCAGCGCGACCCAGTTTTTTATCGCGCCAAGATAGTTGCCGATGGTCAGCGCCCCCGACGGCTGCACCGCCGACAGCACGACCTTGCGCCGCTCCCCTCCGCTCTCGTGCGCACAGGACGGCGCGCTAGCCGGGGAGGACGAAACCGCGCCGGGGAGGGGCGCGCCGCCCACATCGCCCGCGGAATTGGGAAACATACGCTCTCCTTCAGAGAAAATCAATCGCGGCAAGTATAGCATAAAGGAAGGGAAAATGCAAGAGGGGGAGCCGCAACCTTATATAAAGAAAACCCGCTCCTTCGGGGCGGATTTTTATATGCTCGGGAGCGGGGCGCGAAGGGGGGTTCCTACACAATCTGTATTCTGTTGCAAATGCGGGTCGCGCTCGCGGATGTGCCCGTGAGGCACGAACCTTTCGTACATAGGGAGTATAACACATTTTCTCAAAAAGATCAAGCTTTTGTCAAAATTTCTTTCCCGTAGGAAAAGTTTTCCCGCCGCACGGAAGTTTTTCGCGGAAATCGCCGGATTTCCCCTCTTTTAACTGTAAACTCCCTCTAAATTGAGCGCGAAAACGGGGGCTTTTTCTTGTCAGATTTGCAACAGAATACAGATTCTGATGCGTCCTCATGAAAGGAGAACATGATGAA
>CAZYCC010000152.1:0-1578 GCA_964645985.1 uncultured Lachnospiraceae bacterium
CTTTATATATACTCCCCCGGCCGCTCGGTCGGGGGATTTTGTGTTTGCGGAAACATTTTCTCTCGCTTGCATTTTTTCCTCGTCTATGCTATACTGAGCAAAATACTTTACACCTCCAACGAAGGAGCTGCCGATGGCGACCGAGAACGAACGCACGCGCGAAACCCCCTCGCGCACGCCTCCCACCCCCGCCCCTGCCGCCCCCGCGCCGCGCACGCCGTCCTCTTCTCCCCCCACCGAGGAGGAGGCCTCCCGGGCGGCGCGCGTTTCGCCCTCTTCTCACAAAACAGAGGCAACCCCGCCGCAGAACCCGGATGAGCCCGCGCAGAGCGCGTCGACGGACGGAGAGTCGTCCTCTTTGAAAAAGAAAAAGAAGAAGAAACCCCCCCCGGACGAGCGCGAGCCGGCGGAGATGACTCCGGTGGAGGCGTGCGGGCGGGAGCTGGTCGCGCGCGTTGACGAGGCGGAGCGCGAGGTGCAGGCGCTCTACCGCAACCTTGCGGTGTCGGCGCACCCGGAGGACTACCGCGAGGAGATCGAGGTCAAGAAATCCTCCTACAAGCGCGCCGCCGGAGACCTCGCCAAGGCGAGCGCGCGCATGGCGGTGCTGCGCGATGAGCTGACCGCCCGCTGGCGCGAGGTGCGCGGCTCCAAGAAGCGCCACCGCCATCTCGCCCCGCCCAACACGGTAATCGACTACGAGGAGGAGCTGCACGGCTACTTCGCGAGCGGTCTCAATCCGTACAAGCTGCTGCTGCTCTGCTTCGTCGGCAGCTTCATTGGGGTGGTCATCGAGTCGATCTGGTGCGTCATTCGCTTCGGGAGGCTGGAGAGCCGCGCGGGGCTCGTGTACGGGCCCTTTAACCTCCTATATGGGCTCGGCGCGGTGCTGCTGACCGTCTGCCTCTACCGCTTCCGCAACCGCGGGCGGTGGCTCTCCTTCCTCGGCGGGATGATCGTCGGCAGCGTCCTCGAGTATGTCTGCTCATGGGCGCAGGAGATGGCGTTCGGCTCGCGCTCGTGGGACTACAGCAACCGCCCTTTCAACATCAACGGGCGGATCTGCCTGCTCTATTCGGTCTACTGGGGCGTGCTGGGGCTGCTCTGGGTCAAGGTGATCTACCCCTGGCTCGCGCGCCTCTTCCTCAAAATTCCAAACAAAGTGGGCAAAGTAGTGGTCTACGCGCTGCTCGCCTTCTTCGTCTTCGATGCGGTGGTGACCGTCCTCGCGATCTACCGCTGGACCGGCCGCATGAACGGCGTCCCCGCCGCGAATGCCTTCTTCGCTTTCATCGACCGCCGCTTCCCCGACGCCCGTATGCGCCGCATCTTTGCCAATATGCAGTTTTAGAAAACAGTAGCCGAAGCGAGCCCTCCATTGAAAAACCCCACCCCCGCCGGGGTGGGGTTTTGCCGCGCGCGGCTATGCTACAGTTATCTTCTATTGCGGCACTATTCTGCGTGCCGCCAATATTGTCACAAGAAAACGATTGCCACAAGGTAAACTGGGTTTTTATTTTTTGTCCTCGCGGAAGATGGTGGGGAAGGTGATGACGGTGTAGACGTGGCTGTCGTCCT
>CAZYCC010000153.1:0-1527 GCA_964645985.1 uncultured Lachnospiraceae bacterium
GTGCCGACCTCACGCGAGGACGCACCCCCACCGCTTCGCGAAAATTCGGCGCTCGAAGCAGCTCGCACGCGCGAGGCGGATTCTCCGACTCTCGCGCGGCGGAGTTTTAGCGAAAGCGGCCAACCCGCCGCGAGGAAAGGGGGCAGATTAACGCTCGCGGTTCCGCCTAATTAGTTTTTCTGGCAACGCAACCGCAACACGCGTCGCGGAGACGGCGCCTCCCTAAATCCCGCGAGCTTTCGGCGAATCCTCCGATTCTCTCGCGCGGCAGGAATTTTATAGGAAAAAAGAAGATGCCCGCCTTTTAGCGGCAAAGTCAAGAGAATCCGCTCGTCACGAAAAAATTTATTGCGAGAGATTCCACCTCGGCACATCCACTCTGTCGCATCCGCCCCGATCGCTACGATTTATTGTTTCACGGCGCAAAGTCCTACAACGAGTGAACCCTCGCGCAGGCGAGCGCTCGGCAGAAACGCGCACAACTCCCGTTCGGCACCGCGTCGCGTGGGGAACCTGGGCAAGCGAAAAGCCTGCATCCTCCCCCGCACTATCCCGAACAACCCGTGCTACATTCCGCTCATAATGGCCCATCCGGCGCGGCGTGTACCTTCCGCTGAGAGAATTGTATGAAGTCGGAAGACGTCTCGCCTGCTTCGTAATCAAGATATATCACTTTTATGAAAAAGTGTTATTCACAAAAAAGTTAACGCCGGAATAACACAATTTTGCCCTTACCCATCCCATTCATACACGCCGTCAAAGACGCGCACGGCGGGGCCCTCCATCGTCAGCGCATAGTCATCGCCGACTGTCACGGCGAGATCTCCCCCGCGCAGGTGCACCGTGAGAGCTTGCCCGCGCGAACATCGCCCAATGCGCACTGCCGCCGCGGCGGCGGCGCAAGCGCCGGTCCCGCAGGCGAGCGTTTCGCCGCTGCCGCGCTCCCAGACCCGCATCGCAAGCTCGGTCGAGGAAATCACGTGCACAAACTCTGTGTTGACTCTTTCCGGAAAATTCGGATGTCGCTCGACCAAGGGACCGATTCGAGGAAGGTCGGCTGCCGCCTCATTTTCGACAAAAATGACCGCGTGCGGGTTGCCGACGCTGACGAGCGTCACTGCGACCGCCTCCTCGCCGAGCGCGAGCGGTGCCTCAATTGCCTCCTCGCCCATCCCGCGCGCGGGCAGATCCTCGGTGCGATAAGATGCGCGCCCCATCTCGACCGACGCGCCGACCGCGCGCCCCCCCTCGACGCGAAGGCGCAGCGTCTTGACGCCGGACAGCGTCTCGATCCGCAGCGTCTCGCGCGGTGCGATTCCCTCGTCGAAGAGGTACTTTGCGACGCAGCGGATCGCGTTGCCGCACATCCGCCCCTCGCTGCCGTCGGCATTGAACATCCTCATCTTCGCGTCGGCGAGAGACGAGCGGCAGATCAGTACGAGGCCGTCAGCGCCGACCGCGTGGTGTCGCGGAGACATCGCCCGCGCGAGCGCCCCGGGGTTCGCGATCTCCCCATCGAGGCAGTTG